>JAICWC010000087.1 GCA_025934995.1 Thermoleophilia bacterium
CCGGGCCGCTTCGACAGGCAGATCGTCGTCGACCGGCCCGACCGCCTCGGCCGCCACAAGATTCTCGAGGTGCACACGAAGGGCAAGCCGCTCGCGCCTGAGATCGACCTCGGCACGCTCGCCGCCGGCACGCCGGGCTTCACCGGCGCCGACCTGGCGAACCTCGTCAACGAGGCGGCGCTGCTCGCGGCGCGCCGCGGCAAGAAGATCATCGAGCAGGACGAGCTGGAGGAAGGAATCATGCGCGTCGTCGCCGGGCCGGAGAAGAAGGCGCGTCTCCTGTCCGAGCACGAGCGGAAGATCACCGCGTACCACGAGATGGGCCACGCGCTCGTCGGCAACTTCCTCGAGTTCACCGACCCGGTGCACAAGATCACGATCGTGTCGCGTGGTCAGGCGCTCGGCCTGACGATCTCGCTGCCGACGGAAGACCGCTACCTGACGACGCGCACCGCCCTCATGCACCAGATGGCGATGACGCTGGGCGGGCGTGCCGCGGAGGAGATCGTCTTCCACGAGGTGACGACCGGCGCCGCCAACGATCTCGAGCGCGTCACGTCGACCGCGAAGCAGATGATCATGCGCTTCGGGATGAGCGAGAAGCTCGGCCCGCGCGTCCTCGGTCGCGGTCACGACCAGCCGTTCCTCGGCCGCGACTACGGCGCCGAGGCGGACTACTCGGAGGAGATCGCGCGCGAGATCGACGACGAGATCCGCCGGGTCATCGAGGAGTCGCACGAGCTCGCGCTCGCAGTGTTGCGCGAGCACATGGACCAGCTGCACCAGATCTCGATGATCCTCATCGAGCGCGAGACGATCGACAAGGATCAGTTCGAGCGGCTGCTCGCGGGCGAAGACGAGAGCTCCGTCTTCCCCGACGAGGCTCCGGCTGCGGAGCCGACACCGCCGGCGGAGGAGCCTGCGAAGCGCGAGCGCCAGCCGCGCACGCGGCCGTTCCCGCTCCCGGGCGCGACGATGCAGCCGCCGCCTGATCCCGCAAAGAGCTAACGCGCTTCGCGGGATATGGCAGGAACTCCGCGTGCGGAAGAGCGCGGTCTTCCGCACGCTCCGTGCAGTGAGGCCGGCTTCGTCGAACGCGCCAATGCCCCCGGGTCGGCGCGGCCTGCGGCCGGGCCGACGGCCGGAGCCTTCGGCCAGGTCTCGCTGCGCGTCGCCCTAGCCTCCGGCTGGGTCGACGCTCCCGCGAGCGGTTCGCGCGCCACTCGCGGCGGTTGTTCCGTCTCGAAGCGAGCGCGCCTGCGCGCGAGCTACGGGCCGAGAAAGGAGATTCGCCTTCTGCGAACGAGCGTCACCGCGCTTCAAGCGGAAGGCCCGCTTGCGCGGGCCTTCCAGGCAGCTCAACTGCAGAGTCCCGCCGTCACCGGGACTCAATTGTGCCATGGAGGGCGCCCCGCGGGTCGGATTCGAACCGACATCTTCCCCGGTGACGACGGGGTGCTCTGCCGATTGAGCTACCGCGCGGACGAAGCTCCACGTCGATGGCGTCGCGCGCGAACCGTCACGCATCCGCGCCTTCTTCCTCGCTAGCGTCAACACATGGTTCCGCTCTCGATCCTCGATCTCGCGCCGATCGTCGAGGGCAGCGACGTTTCGACTGCGCTGCGCAACTCGCTCGACCTCGCGCGGCACGCCGAGGAGTGGGGATACAACCGCTTCTGGCTCGCGGAGCACCACAACGCCGCAGGCATTGCGAGCGCGGCGACGGCGGTGCTGATCGGCGAGGTCGCGGCGGTGACGAAGACGATTCGCGTCGGCGCCGGCGGGATCATGCTGCCGAACCACTCGCCGCTCGTGATCGCCGAGCAGTTCGGCACGCTCGAGGCGCTCCATCCGGGCCGCATCGATCTCGGCCTCGGTCGTGCGCCGGGCACGGACCAGCTGACGATGCTCGCGCTGCGCCGCGACGGGCATCCCGGCTCGGACACGTTCCCACAGGACGTGCTCGAGCTGCAGGCATTCCTCGGCGACGCGCAGCCGGGCCAACGCGTGCGCGCCGTCCCCGGCCAGGGATCGCACATCCCGCTCTGGATCCTCGGCTCGTCGCTCTTCGGTGCGCAGCTCGCGGCGGCGCTCGGGCTGCCGTACGCATTCGCATCGCACTTCGCACCAGAGGCGCTGTTGCCCGCGCTCGAGGTCTACCGCGAGCGCTTTCAGCCGTCCGAGCAACTGCAGCAGCCGTACGCGATGGTCGCGTGCAACGTCGTCTGCGCAGAGACGGACGAGGAGGCGCGCCGGCTGTTCACCTCGCCGCAGCAGTCGTTCACGAACATCCTGCGCGGCCGGCGCGGGCAGCTGCCGCCGCCCATCGACGACATCGAGTCGTGGTGGACGCCGGTGGAGAAGGCGCAGACGATGCAGCGACTCTCCCGATCGTTCGTCGGCTCGCCGCCGAGCGTGCGCGCCGGCCTCGAGGCGTTCGTGGAGGAGACGCAGGCGGACGAGTTGATCGTCGCCGCCGCAATCCACGATCACGCGTCCCGCCTCCGGAGCTACGAACTGCTTTCATCGCTCGCGTGAGAATCGAAGACCGCTTCCGGCGTCCGTCGGTGATGGGCGTGGTCAACGTCACGCCCGACTCGTTCAGTGACGGCGGGGTGCATCTCGATCCGGACACCGCGGCCGCCGCGGCGCGCCGAATGCGCGACGACGGCGCCGCGATCGTCGATGTCGGCGGCGAGTCGACTCGACCCGGCAGCGGCGGCGTCACGCTCGACGAGGAGCTGCGGCGCGTCGTTCCGGTGCTCGAACGGTTGCAGGGTGACGTGCCCGTCAGCATCGACACGACGAAAGCGGAGGTGGCGCGACGCGCGCTCGCACTCGGCGCGGAGCTCGTCAACGACGTCACGGCGTTGCGGGGCGACCCCGACCTCGCCGGCGTCGTCGGCGACGGCGGCGCGTACCTCTGCCTGATGCACATGCAGGGGGAGCCGCGGACGATGCAGCGCGACCCGCGGTACGACGACGTCGTCTCCGAGGTTGCGTCCTTCCTCGAGGAGCGGCTCCGCACGGCGGTCGATGCCGGCGTTCCCGAGGAGCGCATCTGTCTCGACCCGGGCATCGGCTTCGGCAAGACCGTCGACCACAACCTCGAGCTGATCCGCCGGCTCGACGTCCTGGTCGCCCTCGGACGTCCGGTGCTGATCGGGATCTCGCGCAAGAGCACCCTGCGGAAGCTGACGGGCTCCGACGACCTCGTCGCCGCGAGCGTGGGTGCGGCCGTCGCCGCGTTCGAGCGGGGCGCGACGATCCTGCGCGTGCACGACGTGAAGCCGCACGTCGACGCGCTTGCCGTCGCCGGCGCAGTCGCGTGATCACGGTCCGCGTCGAGGAGCTGCGCCTCTTCGGCCGACACGGCGTGCATGCGCACGAGAAGGAGCAGGGGCAGGAGTTCGTCTTCGACGTCTCGCTCGAAGTCGGCACGCGGGGGACGTCGGACAGGATCGCGGACGCCGTCGACTACCGCGAGGTGACGCGCGTCGTCCAGGAGGTGAACGACTCGCGCAGCTTCGACCTGATCGAGGCGCTCGCCGACGCGACGGCCGCAGCGTTGTACGGCCGCTTCTCGCCCGATCGCGTGTCGGTCCGGGTGACGAAGCCGGCCGTGGAGCCCGGGACGGTGTCGGTCACTTCTTCGAGACCGTGACGCTCAGCGTGTAGCGCGCCGTTCCGCTACGGCCGGTGAGCAGCACCTCGACGTACGCGGCGCTGCCTCGCTTCCCGCCGTACATCCGCTGGCCCTTGAGGTCGCGCCGGCGTGCCGCGACGCCCTCCCGCACGGCGACCGTCTGCGGGCCCCAGATCCGCGCGGCGGCATTGCCGCCGCTCACGGTCGAGACGTGGACGTACCTCTTGGCCGGCACCCAGATTCGGTAGAGGTCGCGCGTGTCGTCGCCCTGGTCGAGCGTCCCTGCGATGCGCGTCGACGGCCGCGTCGGCGAGGTCAGCGGCGGCTCGCCGAGCGAGAAGAGCATGCCGGGCTTCACCTGGCGGATGTCGTCGTTCGGCTCGTCGGGATCGCTCGCCGGCGTCGCCGCTGCGAGCGCGGCCGGAATGTCGATGATGCCCCAGCCCGTCGCGGCGTCGAATCCGGCCGGCGGGACGTCACGCGCCGTGGTGCGCAGCAGGTCGGCGACCTGCTCGGCGGTCAGCGTCGGCCGCGCCGTCCAGATCCACGCCGCCGCGGCGGCGACGATCGGCGCCGAAAAGCTCGTGCCGCTCTGCGTGTCGAACCCCGTCGGGCTCCGCCACGTCGGAACTGCGCCGACGATGTCGGTGCCGGGCGCTGCGACGTCGACCCAGGGCCCGACGGTGGAGAACGGCGCGACCGCGTCGTTCTCGTCGGTGGCTGCCACGGCGAGCACGTGCGGGTAGGAGGCCGGATAGGTCGTGGGGCTGCCGCTGTCTGCGTTGTTGCCGGCGGCGGCGACGATGAGGCAACCGTTGCGCATCGCGCGTAAGAGCGCGTCCTGCAGGTCTGGGTCCGGGTCGGTGCCTCCGAAGCTGATGCTGATCACGGCCGGACAGTGCTGCGCGGCGGCGTCGATGCCCTCGATCCCCGTGGCGTCGGTGATCCCCTGCGGGGTCGGACTGGCATCCCAGACTTCGAGCGCCGCCTGCGGGTAGACGCCGTCGATGCCGACCCCGTTGTCGGGAGCGGCCGCGACGGACGCGACGAACGTGCCGTGCCACTCGTCCCGGCCGAACGTCGTCTGATCGTTCAGGAACGTCGTGTTCGGGCGTCCCGCGAACTCCGGCTGCGTCGGGTCCGTGCCGCTGTCGATGACGGCGATCGGCACGCCCGGTCCGGGCGGCGTCGCCTGGGTCGCGCCGATGTGCGAAAGCCACCACTCCTGCGGGAAGAGCGGATCCGCGTCGACGCGCGCCTGTGCGCCCGCGGCGCCGACGAGGGCGAGCAGAACGACCACGAGGAACCGGCGACCCACGGAGACGGCAGGGTAGCCTCGCCGGATGAGCCGCGCCTATGTGGCACTCGGCGCGAACCTCGGCGACCGCGAGGCGACGATCCGGGCGGCGCTCGCCGAATTGGACGCCGCGGACGGCGTCGAGGTCGTTGCCGTCTCCTCGCTCACCGACACCGCTCCGGTCGGCGACGTCGAGCAGCCCCGGTTCCTCAACGGCGCCGCCGCGCTCGAGACGACCCTCGCCCCGAGGGAGCTTCTCGACCTGCTGCTGGCCCTCGAGCGGCGCTTCGGCCGGGTGCGGCAGGACGTCCCCGCGCAGGGCCCCAGGACCCTCGATCTCGACCTCGTCCTGTTCGACGACGCGCAGATCGAGGAGCCCGGCCTGGCGATTCCGCACCCGCGCCTGCACGAGCGGCGGTTCGTCCTCGAGCCCCTGGCGGAACTGGACCCGTCCCTGGAAGTGCCTGGAAAGGCAAAGATTCAGACCCTCCTCGCGGAGCTACACTGACGCTCCCATGAGCCACCTCGACGACCTCGACGACTACGAAGCCGAGCTCGAGCTGCGGCTCAAGAAGGAGTACCAGGCGGTCTTCTCGCTGTTCCGGTTCTGTGTGCTGACGCCGGACGCGACGTACCTCTGCAACAAGCTCGAGCGCACCTACGCGCCGCAGCCGGCGTACCCGTTCATCCGCCTCCTGCTCGAGGACGTCTGGGTGTGGGACAAGAACCGGCCGACGCGGATGATCCCGAAGACGGAGATCTTCCTCACGTCCGGCGACGTGACGATCGAGGAGCTGCGCACCGAAGGCGACGAGCCGACGCTCACGCCCGAGGCGCTCGCCGAACGGATCGGCGACATCCGTCCTCGCGACGACGAGTTCTAACCGGCTCGCGCCGGCGCGGCTGCGCGGTCCGCATACACGACGTAATACGAAGCGATCGGCAGTGCGCGCGAGCCAAAAGCTCCGATTGCCGCGTTCAGCAGCCGCTTCACCGCGGGCTTGGGGCCGCCGCCCGCGGTGGCGTACCGACCCGCTTCCACAGTCGCGTCGAATCCCGCCTCACGCACGACGCGCTCGAGCCAGGCGGGGTCCATGAGGTGCTCCGACCAGTTGCCCGTGTACGGGTCGCACGTGTTCGTCGGGTGGTCGGGTCGATAGGAGATGGCGCCATGCTCGCGATACTCCTCGACGGCGCGCTCGATGTCGTCAATGCGCAATCCACGCGTGGCCCGCGCGAGATCGTCAACCTGCGCGACGTCGAGATCGGGAGCCGCCGCGGCGATCAACTCACGCCGGATCTCGAGGAACGGCCTGACGGAGTCCCGTTCCTTGTGGCCCCACCCGGGCTCCGTCCCCTCGAGCTCGTCGGTCCGGTGGACCTTCGTCACCCAGCGGACGTAGCGCGGGTTCTTGATGTTCGCGCCCGACGCGAAGACAAGCCGGAAGAAGCGGTCCGACATCGGCGCCGTTGCGAGAGCGCCGAAGAAGGAAGGCACGTCGTAGATGTGCTCGAGCACGTCGTACGAGACAACTGCGTTCAATACCCGACGCTGTTCACGCAGATAGGCGAGCACCTCGCCGATGTCGCCGCAGACGATGCCGTCGAGCTGGACGCCCAGCGCACCCGCGAGCGCGGACGCATCCTCGCACGACACGTCGTAGATGTCGTTGTAGATGACGGTTCCGATGCCGGCCTCCTTCGCGAGAAGGGAGATGACACCACTGCCGCCGCCGTAGTCGAGGAGCGTGAACCGCTCGAGCGGGACCGTGCTGCCGGCGAGGCACATCGTCAGGAGATCCGACACCTGCTGCAGCTCTCCCTCGATCACCGCCAGCTTGTGCCCGAGATATCGCTGGTTGTACGCCGACAGGCCGACAGCCGCCAGATCGACGTCGCCCAGCTTGCGCTGCAGGCGGCCGCGCGCGGCGGCGAGCTGTCGCATCGCATCGGTCTTGCCGATCGTTCCGGCACCGGCGAGCTCAGGCGCACCCACGACCCCACCTCCTGCCGACATCGTCCCCTTCCTTTCGCTCCCGACGTGCGGTGCCGATGTGCCCTTCTCCTCCTGGCCGAAAACTCGATGCGCGTCCCGTAGGCTCTAGGGGTGCTCCTCGCTGTCGACGTGGGCAACACGCAGACGGTCTTCGGCCTCTACGACGGCGCGGACCTGGGGGAGCGCTGGCGCATCGCCACCGAGGCGCAGCGGACGGGCGACGAGCTCGGAGCGCTGCTCGCGGACTTCCTCGAGTTCGACGCGCTCGACGGCATCTGCCTGTCGTCGACCGTTCCGCGGCTGATCCGCGAGTACGAACACGTCGCCGAGCGCTGGGCGAAGGCGGCGCTGCTCGTGATCGGGCCGGGCGTACGCACGGGAATCCAGATCCACTACGACGATCCACGCGAGGTCGGGCCCGACCGGATCATGAACGCCGTTGCGGCGAAGGAGCGGTACGGCTCGCCGGTCGTCGTCGTCGACTTCGGGACGTCGACGAACTTCGACGTCGTCTCGCCTGCGGGCGACTACGTCGGCGGCGTGCTTGCACCCGGCGTCGAGATCTCGATGGACGCGCTCTTCGCTCGGGCCGCGCGACTCGTCAAGGTCGACTTCGTCGAGCCGCCGACGGTGATCGGCAAGACGACGGCGACCGCGCTCCAGTCGGGGCTCGTCTACGGCTTCGCAGGCCAGGTCGACGGGATCGTCGACGCGATCCGCGCCGAGCTCGAAGCAGCCGACGCGCCCGTCGTGGCAACCGGCGGCCTCGCCGACCTGATCGCGCCGCACGCCCGTACGATCGAGACCGTCGATCCGTTCCTCACGCTCGACGGTTTGCGCATCGTCTGGGAGCGGAACCGGTGAACTCGTGGCGCGCACGGCGGCCCTCGCGTATCACGCGGTCACCGACGAATGGCCGAATTCGCTTGCCGTCTCGGTCGAGTCGTTCCGCGCCCAGATCCACGGACTTGCAGAGCGCGGACTGCACGGCGTGACCCTCGCGGCCGTCGCCCGCAGCGGGCGCCGGGACGAGATCGGCGTCACCTTCGACGACGGCTTCGCGAACGTTGCGACCGCCGCCAAGCCGATCCTCGACGAGCTCGGATGGACGGCAACGGTGTTCGTCGTCACCGATGCCGTGGGTCGAGCGGAGCCGATGCTCTGGCTCGGAGGGTCGAAGGCCGAAAGCGCGAGCGAGCGGTTACCGCTCGGGTGGGACGACCTCGACGGCCTCGCCGGCGCGGGCTGGGAGATCGGCAGTCACGGTCGGACGCACCGGCTGCTCTCCACGCTCGACGACGAGAGTCTCGACGACGAGCTTCGGACATCGAAGGAAACGATCGAGGCGCGTGGATTCGAGTGCGCGAGTATCTCGTATCCCTACGGCGAGCTGGACGACCGAGTGATCGCCGTCGCAGCGCGCGTGGGCTACACCGCTGGGTCCGGCCTCGCCGGTCGCTTCCGTCCGGCCGACCCGATGTGCATTCCGCGCGTTGCCGTCTCGGGCGCCGACGGCCGACTGCGGTTCGCGGTGAAGACGTCCCCCTTCTTTCTCGCGGCGCGCCGTACGGCTGCCTGGAGCTGTCTCGAGTCGATCAGGCGGGCCGGCCACCCGCTCGGTATCTGACATGGCCGCCGTCGACGTCGGCCGTCTGCAACGCGCTGTCCGCCGGTACGGAATCCGCGGGACGGCGGTGCGCGCCGCAGAGCTGGTGAAGCAAACGCTGGCCGGATTCGAGCAAGAGCACGTCTGGTACCAGCTGCCGCTTCAGGCCGAGCGCCCGCGCCGCGAGCTCGATCCCGCGTTTCGTCTCGTCCGCGCCGGCGAGGACGACATCCCGCGCATGGTCTGGGAGATCGATCCCGGCGAGGCGGCGCGGCGGCTCCGGTCGGGCGGCACCCTCTGGCTCGTCCTCGAAGGGGAGGAGCCTGCGTTCTCGTGCTGGACGTTCCGCGGGCGAACGCCGATCAGGGCGGCGCAGGGCGGCTGGCTCGAGCTGCCGGACAACACGGCCTGCCTCGAGGAGTCGATGACGTCGGAGGCATATCGGGGGCGCTCCGTGGCGCCGGGGGCATGGACGCTGATCGCCGACGAGCTGGCCGGCGATCCGGCGCTGGTGCGACTCGTGACCGCGGTCGAGGAGGAGAACGCCGCCTCCCGCGCGGCAGTCGCGAAAGTCGGCTTCGCGGAGATCGGGCGTGCGCGCACCGCGAAGCGCGGACGTCGTCTCTCGGTCAGCGTCACCTCGCCGGCGCTCGACGGGGACGGTGCGTTCCTCCGTCCTCTCGAGCGGCAGCGCTGATCAGCCGCCGCCGTAGATCGAGATCGGCATCCCCTCGAGCAGGATCTCGCTCTCGGGAAGGTCGGCCTCGAGCCTCTCGACCAGCGCGGCCGCGCCGGGTGCAGCCGCGAGCAGGCGCGTCACGACCTCGTCGGTCGAGTGCAGCTGCACGAGCTCGTTCTTGAACGGCTTCGGGAAGCGCCCGTAGCCGAGGTACCACGCGTAGAACTTCTTCAGGAAGCCGGACGCGCGCCGTTCGCCCAGCTCGCGCACGGTCTCGCGGATGAAGTGGATGAGCTCGGCGGCGACCTCTTCCCGTGAGGGCTGCTCGGCGTCGCCCGAGATGATCTCCTGGATCGCCCACGGATTTCCCTGCGCGGCGCGGCCGACCATGACGGCTGCGGCGCCCGTCGCGTCGAGGACCGCCTCGGCCTTCGCACGCGAGCCGACGTCGCCCGACGCGATCACCGGCACGTCGACGAGCGAGACGAGCTCGGCGGTCAGCGTGTGGTCGGCGTAGCCCGTGTACATCTGCTTCGCCGAACGGGGATGGAGGGTCAGCACCGCGGCGCCCGCCTCGACGAGCCGGGGCCCGAGCTCGAGGCAGCGGCGCGAGCCGTTTTCGATGCCGCGGCGCATCTTCACGCTCACCGGGACGGAGACCGCGTTCGCGACCGCCTCGGTGACCGCGTACGCGAGGGCGGGCTCCTCCATCAGGTGCGCGCCCGCGCCCGTCTTCGTCACCTTGCGGACGGGGCAGCCGAAGTTCATGTCGACGATGTCGGCGCCGGCTGCTTCGACCATCCGGGCCGCCTCGGCCATCGCGCGCGGCTCCGAGCCGAAGATCTGGATCGCGAGCGGGTGTTCGTCGGAGGCGACACGCAGGTAGCCGAGCGTCTTCTCGTTCCGGTGCTCGATCCCCGCGCACGAGACCATCTCCGAGCAGACGAGCCCGGCCCCGAACCGCCGCCCCTGCCGCCGGAACGCCTGCACGCTGACGCCCGCCATCGGGGCGAGGACGACGCGGGAGGGGACCTCGACGTCCCCGATCCACCACGATTCGCGCAAACCGGCCATCTGTAGGGGATGGTAGCCCGACCGGTTTGACGTTCCCCTGCCGCTGGAGTACCATCGGCGCCCGCCGGACGGCGCTCGTCGTGCCGGTTTTTGCGTATCCGGGGGGTCAGGAGGCCGCAGTTTTGAAGGACATCATCCTTACGCCTGAGGGCTACAAGAAGCTTCAGGAGGAGATCGAGTTCCTGTCGACCGACAAGCGGCGCGAGATCG
Source organism: Thermoleophilia bacterium (assembly GCA_025934995.1). GTDB lineage: Bacteria > Actinomycetota > Thermoleophilia > Gaiellales > Gaiellaceae > Palsa-739. The sequence continues at coordinate 10,509 of JAICWC010000087.1, forward strand.
CGGACCGCATCCGGGAGGCGCGCGAGTTCGGCGATATCGCCGAGAACGCCGAGTACGACTCGGCGAAGAACGAGCAGGCCCATCTCGAGGCCCGCATCGCAATGCTCGAGGAGCGGTTGAAGGGCGCGCGCGTCGTCACGAAGAAGGAGATCAAGTCCGGCGAGGTGTCGATCGGGACGAAGGTTCGGCTCCGCGACGTCAAGGCGAACAAGACGATCGAGTACTTCATCGTCGGTTCGGCCGAAGCGGACCCGACCGAGAACAAGCTCTCGAACGAGTCGCCGGTGGGCAAGGCGATCATGGGAAAGAAGAAGGGCGAGACGGTCGAGGTCGCGGCCCCGCGCGGCACGATCACGTTCAAGATCATGGACATCAAAGCCGCGTAACAGCGGCTCATGATCGACCTCCATTCGCACGTCCTCCCGGGGCTCGACGACGGGCCGCGAGACGTGGCGGGCACGCTCGAGATCCTCGCCGCGGCGCGCGAGGACGGGATCGAGCGCATCGCCGCCACGCCGCACGTGCGCGACGACCACCCGACCGACGCCGCCGACATGGAGCGGCTCGTCGTCGAGGCGAACGCGCTGGGAGCGGGAGTCGAGGTGCTGCCGGGAGGCGAGCTCGACCTGCGGTACCTGCAAGGGCTCGACGACGCTGCGCTCCGGCGGTTCGGGCTCGGGGGCAATCCGTCGCTGCTCCTGGTCGAGACGCCCTACGTCGGCTGGCCGCTCGACCTGCGCGACGTCGTCTTCGGCCTTGCCGTACGGGGCTTCACCGTCGTGCTCGCTCATCCCGAGCGCAACCCCGAGGTGCAGGAGCGTCCCGAGCGCCTGCGCGACCTCGTCGAGGCCGGCGTGCTCGTGCAGCTGACAGCAGCGTCGGTCGACGGGCGGCTCGGACGCCGGACCGCCGCCGCGTCGAAGGCGTTGCTCGCCGACGGGCTCGCGCATCTGATCGCGAGCGACGCGCACGCACCTGCGGTGCGAGCGGTC
>JAICWC010000192.1 GCA_025934995.1 Thermoleophilia bacterium
AACGGGCCGTGCAGGATCGGGAGGACGACGTCGACCGCTCCCATCGTCTCGAGCGTCCCGCTCTGCGCCGGAACGGGCAGGGTCTCGGTCGCCGGCCGAGTCTCGTCTCGTAACGCTTCCTTGACGGTACCTGGTACCGGCAAGGCTTCTCGACCGCGTCGCCGAGCCGGATGGCGTGGTGCGCCGCGACCGGAATCCCGCTGTCGCGCATCACCTTCTTGAACAGGTCCTTGTCCATCGCGAGCGCGGACGCGGCGACGCCCGCGCCGACGTATGCGACGTCGAGCAGCTCGAGCAATCCCTGCACCGTGCCGTCCTCGCCGAACGGCCCGTGCAGGATCGGCAGCACGACGTCCACCGAGCCGAGGACCGCCGGCGTGCGTTCCTCCGCGCGCATCGGCACGGAAGACGTTTGGGGCCCTGCCCCCAAGACGTGATCGTCACCGCTTTCCAACGCCCACGTGCCGTCGCGGGCGATCTGGACGCCGATGACGTCGTATCGCTCCGGATCGAGCGCCGCCAAGACCGAACGGGCAGACGCGAGCGAGATCTCGTGCTCGCTCGAACGGCCGCCGGCGAGCAGGGCGACGCGGAGCCGGCCGCTCACGGTGTCGTCGTCGTGGCGCCCGGGGCGGTGGTTACGGCCGTCGTCGTCTGGGTGACGAGGTGGCCGACCGTGAGGACGACGACCGTTCCGGCCGTCGCCTGTTGCCCGCCCTCGGGGGACTGGGTCAGCACGGCGCCGTCGAAGTTCGGATCGGTCACGTCCTGTTGGACGACCTTCCAGCGGAAGCCGGAGGCGCGGAGCGTCGACTCCGCAGAGGCCTCGTCGGTCGAGGTGACGTCCGGAACGGTGGAGGTCTTCGGGCCCTTCGAGATCGTCAGCGAGATGATCGAGCCCTTGCCGGCCGACTGCCCCGGCGGCGGCGCCTGGTCGATGACGGTGTTCGCCGGCTGGTCCGACTCGACGGGCGTGACGGCGACGTTGAAGCCGAGGGCCTTGAGCTCGGAGCTCGCCTGGTCGATCGGCTCGCTGCGCACGTCCGGCACCGAGACCGGGAGCGGCCCCTTCGAGACCTTCAGGTGGACGATCGAGCCGGCTTCGACCTTCGTCTCCGCGGGCGGATCCTGGGAGAGGACCGTCCCGGCCGGCTTGTTCGACGCCACCGGCTGCAGCTTCGCCTTCAATCCGGCCTTCGTCAGCGCGGCGACTGCATCCGTCGACGACTTGTCGACGACCGACGGGATGACGGCGCGCGGCAGTCCGGTCGAGACCCAGATCGTCACCGTGCTCCCCTTCGGCTGGCGGCGCCCGGCGGCCGGCGTCTGCTTGAACACGAGGCCCGCCTGTGTCTGCCGCGACGCATGGTGATTGACGACGGGCGAGAACCCGTCGGCCTTGATCTTCTGACGCGCCAGCTGCTCCGTGACGTAGAGGTAGTTCTGCACGGCGACCGGCGCGTTCGATGCGAGCTTGTGCGAGATCTGCGTGTAGAGGAGCCAGCCGCCGATTCCGGCGACACAGACGAAGAACAGGGCGGCGAACCACGGCCATGTCTGTCGCCGGTGGATCGGCTCGTCGAGGTCGTAGTACACGGGCGGCGGCGGGGGCGGCAACACCGCGGTGCGCCGCGACGACGGCGGAGCGATCATCGTCGCCGCGGTCGCCGCGTAGGGCTGGTCGACGGCGGGCAGCCGCATGATCTGCGTCGCAGCTTCCTCGGTGACCGGCGACACGGTCGCGCCGCGCAGGAAGCGCTCGAGATCGGCGTCCATCTCCTCGGCGCTCTGGTAGCGGTCGTCGGGATCCTTCGCGAGCGCGCGCATGACGATCAGGTCGAGATCGCGTGGGATGTCGGATCGCTTCGCCGACGGCGGCTCCGGCAGCGTCGAGAGGTGCTTCATCGCGATCTCGACCGGCGTGTCGCCGTTGAAGGGGACGGTCCCCGTCAACAGCTCGTACAGAACGATCCCCAACGAGTAGAGGTCGCTGCGCTGGTCGACGTTCGTTCCGCGCGCCTGCTCTGGCGAGAGGTACTGCGCCGTGCCGACGATCGATCCCGCTTCCGTCATCTGCGACGTGCCCGCGCGCGCGATGCCGAAGTCGGTCACCTTGACGCGACCCTCGGCGTCGACGAGCGCGTTGTGCGGCTTGATGTCGCGATGCACGATCCCGTGCCGGTGCGCGAAGCGCAACGCGGAGAGGATCTGCCGGGCGTACTCGACTGCGACGGTCAGCGGCGCCGGCCCGCGCGAGACGATCAGCTCCTTGAGCGAGCGCCCGTCGATGAACTCCATCGCGATGTAGTACGTCCCCTCCGCCTCGCCGCGGTCGTAGATCGAGACGATGTTCGGATGG
>JAICWC010000159.1 GCA_025934995.1 Thermoleophilia bacterium
CCGTGCTGGGCGAGGCGCTTCGTCATCCCCGCGCCCATGCGGCCGAGACCGATCATGCCGAGCTGCACCTAGACCTCCTCGAGATGGATGCGCGCGACGCGGCGGCCGCGCTCCTTCAGCACCGCGTAGTCCGCGGCGGCCTGCGCGCGGATCAGCCGTCGCAAGCCGAACGGCTTGCCGGGGATGGGAATCTCGTCGCCCGGGTCGTCGACGACCTGCAGGAAGAGACCGGTGTTCGGGCCGCCCTTGTGCAGCTGCCCGGTGGAATGGAGATAGCGCGGACCGTAGCCGTGCGTGACTACCAGGCCGCTGCGGCGGCGGAGCTTCCGGACGAGATCCGCGATGCGCCGGTCGTTCTCCCCGTCCGGGACGATGAACGCCTGCACGCAGACGTAGTCGCCCTCGCGCGCCTGCGCGAGCAGCTCGTCGATCGATCCCTCGGGCTCGACCTGCGGTTCCTTCCCGGTCTCGAGCACCTCGTTCGTCTTGTCCTTCGCGGCCTGGACGTCGGGCTGGTCGAACGGATTGATCTCGAGGTAGTGGCCCGCGATCGCGACCGCGAACTCCCAGCGGAAGAACTCGCCGGCGAGGGAGTAGGGATCCGCGACCGCCGGCTCCGCGAACTGGCGGTCGGCGCCGTCCGGCGACTCGCCCGGCGCGGGCACCAATCCCTTCCCGTGCTTGCCTGTCGACTCTGCGATCAGCTGCTCTGCCCACAGGCCGAAGCCGCCGTCGGTGTCGCCGATGCAGACCTTGTCGCGACCCTCCTGCCAGCCGTGACCGAACTGCTGGCCGAGCACCCAGCCGGGATTGCCGTCTTCCTTTCGGCAGAGCTCGATCATGCGCAGCGCGTTGTCGAGGAAGCGCTCGAGATCGATTCCCATCAGCGCGGCCGGCACCAGGCCGAACGGCGACAACGCCGAGTAGCGCCCGCCGATCGTCGGCTCCCCCGAGAACACCTGGCGGAAGCCGCGCTCGCGCGCCTCGCGCTCGAGATCGGAGCCCGGATCGGTGATCGCCACGAACTTGTCGGCTTGCTTGCCCGACTGCTCCCAGAAGTAGTGCGTGTGTGAGCGCGTCTCGAGCGTGCCTCCCGATTTTGACGCGGAGATGAAGAGCGTGTTCCGCACGTCGATCGACGACTCGAGGTCGCGGATCGCCTGCGGGTGAGTGGTGTCGAGGACGTGGAAGCTCTCGACCCCGAACGTCCGCCGGATCACCTCGGGCGCAAGGCTCGAGCCGCCCATGCCGAGGAGGACGATCGCCTCGAGGCCTTCCTCGGCGACCTCGTCGGCGAAGTCTCCGAGCTCGCCCGCGCGTTCGCGCATGCGCGTCGGCTCGTCGAGCCAGCCGAGCCACTTCGCCTCGTCGGCGCTCGTCCAGACGGTCGGATCGCGCTCCCAGATCCGCCCGATCAGTTCGCGGCGTTCCGATGTCAAGCTGCGGCCAACTCTCCCCGCTTCGCCTTCACGCCGTCCATCAGCTCCGCGAACGAGTCCGCGAACTTCTGGACGCCTTCGAGCTCGAGCGTCTCGACGACGTCGTCGTAGTCGACGCCGACGGCCTCCAGCTTCGCGAACACGTCGTGCGCGTCGTCCCAGCCTTCGAGGACGGTGTCGCCGCGCACCTCGCCGTGATCCTGGAACGCGCGGATCGTCTCCTCGGGCATCGTGTTCACCGTGTGCGGGCCGATCAGCTCCTCGACGTAGAGCACGTCACGGTACTCCGGGTTCTTCGTCGAGGTCGACGCCCACAAGCAGCGCTGCGGTGTCGCGCCCTTGCCGGCGAGGAACTCCCAGCGCGGTCCGCTGAACGCCTGCTGATAGTGCTCGTACGCGAGCTTCGCATTCGCGATCGCGAGCTTGCCGCGCAACGCGAGCGCGTCCCTCGAGCCGATCTTCTCGAGCCGCTTGTCCGCTTCGGTGTCGACACGCGAGACGAAGAAGCTTGCGACGCTGTGCACCTCGCTCGGCTTGCCGCCGCTCGCGACCAGCCGCTCGAGCCCGCGCAGGTACGCCTCGACGACCTCCTTGTAGCGCTGCAGCGAGAAGATCAGCGTCACGTTGATGTTCTTGCCGTGCGCGACGCAGTCCTCGATCGCACCGAGCCCCGGCTTCGTCGCCGGAATCTTCACGTAGAGGTTCGGCTTCTCGATCCACTCGAACAACCGCATCGCCTCGTCGAAGGTTCGCTCGCGGTCGTAGGCGAGCGTGGGGTCGACTTCCCACGAGACGTAACCGTCCTGTGCGTTCTTCTCGTGCACCGGCGCCAGCAGGTCGGTTGCCTCGTCCACGTCGCGCGACGAGAGCTCGAGGAAGATCTCCTTCGGATCGTCCTGGCGCTGCAGGACCTCCTTCAGCTGCTCGTCGTACGCGTCGCCCGACGAGATCGCCTTCTGGAAGATCGTCGGGTTCGACGTGACACCGACGACGGCGTCCTCTTCCATCATCCGCTTCAACTCGCCCTGCTCGAGCAGGTCGCGCGAAAGGTAGTCGATCCACACGGACTGGCCGCGCGCGCTCAGCTTGTCGAGATTCGAATCAGCCATCACTCATCTGCCTTTCCATCGCTGCCACTTTTCTCAACCGTTCGACATAACGCTCGCCGCCGTCGAAAGCTGCCCGGAGGAACGCCCGGGTCAGGTCGGAGGCGAGGCTCGGCCCGATCACCTCGCTCCCGAGACAGAGGACGTTCATGTCGTCGTGCTCGACCCCTTGATGAGCCGAATAGACGTCGTGACAGATCGCCGCGCGGATGCCGCGCATCTTCGAGGCTGCGATCGCCGCGCCGACGCCGGAGCCGCAAACGAGAATCCCCCGTTCGGCATCGCCGTGCTGGATCGCCTCGCCGAGCTCGCGCGCCTTGTCGGGATAGTCGATCCGCACGGCGTCCGTGTCCGTCCCGAGGTCGACGACGTCGTGATCCGCAAGGGCCTCGAGCAACGCCTCGCGAAGATGGACGCCGCGGTGGTCGAAGGCGACCGCGACCCGCATCAGGAGACGCGGGTGCGCAACGCCGACGCGCGCGCGACCACATTGTCGACGGTGTACCCGAACTTCTCGAGCACCGTCGGGCCCGGCGCGGACGCACCGAAGTGCTCGATCGAGATCGAGTCGCCGTCGTCGCCGACCCATTGCTTCCACCCGAGCTTGACGCCGGCCTCGATCGAGAGGCGCGCCTTCACGTCCGGCGGGAGCACGTCGTCCCGGTAGTCGGCGCCCTGCGCTTCGAACAGCTCCCAGCACGGCATCGAGACGACCCGCGTCGCCACGTCCATCTGCTTCGCCGCTTCGACGGCCAGCGCCACCTCGGAGCCCGTGGCGATGAGGATCAGCTCCGGCATGTCATCGGAGTCGTGCACGACGTACGCGCCGCGTTCGACCCCCTCGACCGTCGTCCCCTCGAGCGTCGGCACCTTCTGCCGCGTCAACGCGAGCACGACGGGGCCGCCTTCGTGCTGCAACGCGACCTTCCAGGCGCCGACCGTCTCCGTCGCATCCGCAGGACGCATGAAGAGGAGGTTCGGGATCGCGCGAAGCGAGGCATAGTGCTCGATCGGCTGGTGGGTCGGGCCGTCCTCGCCGAGCCCGACGGAGTCGTGCGAGTAGACGAAGAGCGACTGCAGCTGCGACAGGGCGGCGAGCCGCACGGCGTTGCGCATGTAGTCGCTGAAGATGAGGAACGTCGACCCGTAGGGCTTCAGCATCCCCTCGTGGAGCGAGATGCCGTTGACGATTGCGCCCATCGCAAACTCGCGGATGCCGAAGGCGATGTTGCGGCCGGCATGCGTCGCGCTGAACAGGCCGCCGCCCTTGAACTCGGTCTTCGTCGACTCGACCAGGTCGGCTGCGCCGCCGATCATCGTCGGCGTGTGATGCTTGATCGCGTCCATCACCTTCGCGCCGGCGTCGCGCGTCGCGAGCTCGTCACCGGGCTCGAACGTGGGCAGCGCGCCCTCCCAACCCGGCAGCGGCTTGCCCGTGTGCACGGCATCCCAGCGCTCGCGGAGACCCGGGTATTTCGCCGACCAGGCGGACAGCTTCTGCTCCCAGGCTTCCTCCAGGTCGATGCCGCGCTGCGTCATGTTCATGTGCTCGGCGACCTCAGGCGGGACGACGAATGTCTTGTCGGGATCCCAGCCGAGAGCGTCCTTCGTCGCGCGCACCTCCGCCTCGCCGAGCGGCGAGCCGTGGGCCTTGGCAGTGTCGACGGCGTTCGGCGCACCGAACGCGATATGCGAGTGCACGATCACGAGCGACGGCTTGTTCGTCTCCGCCTGCGCGTTCGCGATCACGTCGCGCAATGCGTCGAGATCGTTCGCGTCGTCCACGTGCTGCACGTGCCAGCCCTGGGCCTCGAAGCGCTTGCCTCGATCCTCCGTGA
>JAICWC010000132.1 GCA_025934995.1 Thermoleophilia bacterium
ACGTCGTACTTCCACCCGTGGTACGCGCAGCGGAGGCCGCACTCGCGCACGTTGCCGAACCAGAGCGACGCGCCGCGGTGGGCGCAGAACTCGTCGATCAGGCCGTACCGCCCTTCGCTGTCGCGGAACGCGATCAGCCGTTCGCCGAGGATCTTCACCCGGACGGGCGGCGAGTCGTTCTCGGGCAGCTCCTCGGCGAGGAGGGCGGGGAGCCAGTACTGCCGGAAGAGGTGGCCGCACGCCGTGCCGGGACCGGTCTCCGTCAAGAGCTCGTTGATCTCGGTCTTCAGCATAAGGTCAGACCATACTACCTCAGGTCGTGCAGGTCTTCCACGCTCAATTCCTGCATCAGCTCGGCCAGGCGTTCCACGAGGGGCATCTCCACTCCTGCCTCTTCCGCGACCGCGAGCGCCACCTCGAGGTCCTTGTGGGGCCAGCGCAATCGGTGCTTGCCCCACTCCGCCAGCGGCCGGTTCGCGCCGCTGCCGATCGCCATCGCCGCGCGCAGGTCGGACGGCTCGACGCCGAGGGCGCGGCCGAGCCGGAGCGCCTCGACGTCGGCGCGGATGTTCGCCCAGAGGAGGATGTTGTTCGCGGTCTTCGCAACCTGGCCCGCCCCGATCCCGCCGACGCGTACGACCGCCTCCGTGAAGGGCGCACATGCCTCCTCGAGCCTGCGGATCGCCTCGACGTCGCCGCCGCAGTAGAAGACGAGCTGCCCTTCCTCCGCGCCGCGCTCGCCGCGCACGAGCGCCGCGTCGACGACGCGCACACCGCGCTCGAGCCCGGCTGCCTCGAGCTCGGCGCACGTGTCGGGACGGATCGAGGCGCAGAGCGCGAGCACCGTTCCCTCGGGCGCGCCTTCGAGCGCCGAGGCGACGGCCTCGCGCGTCTGCGCGTCGTCGACGACGACGACGAGGACGACGTCGGACTGGGCGGCGACCTCCGCCGGTGACGCACAGGCGGTGGCGCCGCGCTCGACGAGCGGCGCACAGGCGTCGGCCGAGACGTCGAAGACGGCGAGCGGCGTGCCCGCGGCGAGCAGATGGCCGCCCATCGCGGCGCCCATCCGTCCGCATCCCACTAGACCCACGCGGTTCAATGGTCAGACCATAGACTAGGCCGCCGGGTGACGCTCCTCCTCGACAACGCCGACGTCCGTCGCGTCCTGCGGATGCGCGACGCGATCGACGCGCTCGACGCCGCGTTCGTCGATTACGCAGACGGTGTCGCCGTCAACCGGCCCCGCTCGCACACCTACACGCATCGCGGCGGGGCGCGCCACTACCTCTTCAAGACGATGGACGGGAGCGTGCCGCGGCTCGGCGTGCACGCGCTGCGGCTGAGCTCCGACCTGACGGACGAGACCGGCGGGAAACGGATCAAGATCCCGGCGGCGCCGGGAGATCGATACGTCGGCCTCGTCCTCCTCTTCGACCTCGAGACGCTCGCGCCGGTGGCGATCCTGCACGACGGCTACCTCCAGCGCGTCCGCGTCGGGGCGACGAGCGCGCTCGCAGCCGCACGCCTTGCGCGCAAGAGCGCCCGCGTCGTGGGGATGATCGGCGCCGGTTGGCAGGCGGGGGCGCAGGTCGACGGGTTGCGCGAGGTCCTGGACGTCGAGGAGGTGCGCGTGTACGCGCCGACGCGCGGAAAGCTCGAGGCGTTCGCCGCCGAGCACGACGCAACGCCCGTCGGCATCGCGCGCGAGGCGGTCGAGGGTGCCGACGTCGTCGTCCTCGCCACGAATTCGCACCAACCCGTGCTCGACGGCGCGTGGCTCGCACCCGGCACGCACGTCAACTCGGTGCAGCGGCACGAGCTCGACGCAACGACGCTCTCCCGCGCGGAGCTCGTCGTCGTGCGCAGCCGCGAGGAGCCGACATTCCACTTCGCGCCGGGTCACGCGCCGCGCGCCGCCCGCGACCGGCAACTCGAGGACGTCGTCGAGCTCGGCGACGTGCTCAAGGGCCTCGTCGGCCGCACCCGCGACGACCAGATCACGCTCTTCACCGGCGGCGGCGGGCTCGGCATCCAGTTCGCGGCCGTCGCGCATGCCGTCTACGCAGCGGCGCGCGAGGCCGGCGCCGGCCGCGATCTGCCGACGGAGTGGTTCATACAGGAGGAGAAGCCCTGAAGCGCTACGGCAGCGATGTGATGGTCGACGCGATCAAGGCGTGCGGCTTCAAGTACATCTCGCTCAATCCGGGCTCGTCATATCGCGGCCTGCACGACTCGCTCGTCAACTACGCCGGCAACGACCCCGAGATCATCACCTGCAACCACGAGAAGCTCGCAGTCGGCATCGCGCACGGCTACACGAAGGCGGCGCGCGAGCCGATGGCATGCATCCTCCACGACATCGTCGGCCTGCTGCAGGGGACGATGGGCATCTACTACGCCTGGATCGACCGCGCCCCCGTCGTCGTCTTCGGCGGCGCGGGGCCGATGGCGTACGACCGCCGCCGCCCGAACATCGACTGGATCCACACCGCGAACGTCCAGGGCACCGTCGTTCGCGACTACACGAAGTGGGACGACCAGCCTGCGTCCGTCGCGTCCGTTCCCCAATCCGTCATGCGTGCGTACCGCATCGCGACCGCGTCGCCGCAAGGCCCCGTCTATGTCGCACTCGACGCCGGGCTGCAGGAGGACGAGGTCGGTGACGACATCGCGCTGCCGAACTGGGACCGGCTGAAGACGCCTTCGCCGGTCGGGCCCGACCCGCGCGCGTTGCGCGCGCTCGCCGAACGGCTGTGCGCCGCCGAGCGTCCGCTGATCGTCACCTCGTACGCCGGCCGCGACCGCGACGCGTTCGCGCAATTGACCGAGCTGTCGGAGCTGCTCGGCGTCGGCGTCGTCGACACCGGCTGGCGGCTCAACTTCCCGAACCGCCATCCGCATGCGGTGACGATGGATCTCATCCCCGAGTCCGACTGCGTGCTGTTCGTCGACGTCAAGGACATGGGGAAGTGGACGCAGAAGCTCGACCGCACGACGCGGCAGATCGAGTCGCTGATCCCGCCGGACGCGGCGATCCTCGACGTCGGCTTCAACGAGCTCGGCATCGGCGCGTGGTCGCACGATCACGCGCAGCTGCACGAGACGGACGTCCAGGTGACGGCCGACACCGCCGTCGCGCTGCCGCTCTTGCTCGACCTCTGTCGGGAGTTGAACGCGAACGCGCGCGAGACGTGGCGTGCGCGCCTGCGCGAGTTCCATGACGAGACGTGGGAGGCGTGGGGGAGACAGGCGCAGGCGGAAGCGTCGCTGTCGCCGGTCGCCACGTCGCGCCTCGCCGTCGAGGTCTGGGAGGTCGCGAAGGACTACGACTGGGTGCTGACCGCGGGCACGGCGAGCGGCTGGGCGCCGAAGGTCTGGGACTTCGACCGCGAGTACCGCCATCCCGGCGCCTCGCTCGGCACAGCGACGCAGATCGGCATGTCGATCGGCGTCGCGCTCGCCCACAAGGGCAGCGGCCGCCTCGTCGTCGACCTGCAGCCGGACGGGGACCTGATGTTCGACCTCGGCGCACTCTGGATCGCGGCGTACCACCGCATCCCGATGCTCGCGGTCATGTTCAACAACCGCGCGTATTACAACGACTGGGAGCACCAGGAGCGGATCGCGCACGCCCGCGGCACCGACGTTTCGCGCGCCTACATCGGCATGGAGATCGACAAGCCGGCGCCCGACTTCGCAGCTGCTGCGCGTGCGATGGGCTGGTTCGGGGAAGGTCCGGTCGACGACCCGGACCAGGTGCAGGCGGCGGTGCGACGCGCAGCGGATGCGGTGATGCAGGAAGGCCGGCCCGCGCTCGTCGACGTCGTCTGTCAATACGACTGACGAGGAGCTGCCATGGAAGAAGACCAAGAGGATCTGCCGGAGCTCGACTACGCCGACCCGCTCAAGCGCCGTCCGGAAGACGAGGACGAGGACGTCGGCGGGCTCGACCCGGCGGTGACGATCCCGCCAGAGGATTAATGGTTAGTCCAATCTGTGGTAGCCTGGCCCGCGCCAGCTGATCGCAAGCTTTCGAGGAGGACGACATGGGCGAGTGGCCCGAAGATTGGGACATGCCGGATCAGGTCTTCGTGCGCGACAACGTCGACGCGTCGGAGATCGCGGCCCGGGACGAGTTCAACCGCAACAACCCGCCCATCCGCGGCCTCTCGGTCCCGGGTGACCTGCGCACGATCGAGCTCATCAAGCGCCCCTGGCGCAACAACAAGGGCCTCTGGTTCGAGCTCGCCGAGAACCGCGTCCTCTCGTCGCACCTGGCGGAGCTCGCGCCGGGCGGCAACTCGGTGCGGCATCGTCACACGACCGAGGCCGTCATCTACATCGTCAAGGGCCGCGGCTACTCGATCGTGAACTACGAGGGCGAAGAGGAGCAGCGCATCGACTGGCAGGAGGGCACGCTCTTCTCGCCGCCGGTCTGGGCGTGGCACCAGCACTTCAACGCCGACCCGGACGAGACTGCGCGCTACCTCGCGATCCAGGACACGGGTCTCATCCGCCACATGCGGTTCCACCAGATCGAGCGGCACCCGACGCAGCTCAAGGAGGGCGGCGGCACCGACTACTCGGTCAACGCCGTCCCGGCCGAGACGCGCGAAGCTGTTGGCGAACCGGCCGGCGAGCAGTAGTCCGGGGGAGAGCGCGGCGCAATGGTCGCGGTCGCTGAACGGTCGGTCCATGCGAGGGGGGAGGCGCTCCGGCGCCTCCTCTCCGCGCGCAACCTGATCGTCCTCGTCGTCGCGATCGCGATCGCATACCTCGCGCTCGTTCCGCTCGGCTTCCTGCTCTGGCAGACGTTCGTCCGCGGCGGCCACTTCACCGTCTCCGCGTTCCGCGACGCCTACGCGACCGTCGGGCTCGGGACGATGCTGCTCAACTCGTTCGTCTTCTCGTTCGGCTCGACGATCTTCGCGCTCGTCGTCGGCACGGCGCTCGCGTACCTGCTCGTGCGCACCGACGTCCCGGGGAAAGCGCTGATGTACGCCGCGTCGGTCGTGCCGTTGATCATCCCGGGAATCCTCCACTCGATCTCGTGGACGTTCCTGCTCGATCCGCACAACGGGATCGCGAACACGTTCTTCATCCAGAAGCTCGGCTTCCACGCGTTCAACGTCTACAGCCTGCCGGGGATGATCTTCATCGAGGGCCTGCACCTCTCGCCGCTCGTCTTCCTGCTGATGGTCGCGTCGTTCCGCTCGATGGACCCGTCGCTCGAGGAGTCGGCGATCATGAGCGGCGCGCCGATGTGGCGCGTCTTCTTCCGCGTGACGCTGCCGCTCGCGCGACCGGCGCTGTACGCGGCGATCCTGATCATGGTCGTGCGCGGGCTCGAGTCGTTCGAGGTGCCGGCGGTGATCGGCCTCCGCAACCACATCTGGGTGTTCACCTCGCAGATCTACGAGGCGCTACACCAGCTCGCGCCCGACTACGCCACTGCCGGCGCGCTCGCGATGACGCTGCTCGTGCTCACGTCGCTCGGCGTCTGGTGGCAGTCGCGGCTCGCACGCCGCGCACGTGCGTTCCAGACGGTGACGGGCAAGGGCTTCCGTCCGCGGCCGATGCCGCTCGGCAAGTGGAAGTGGCCGGCCGTTGCGTTCGTGCTCGCGTACTTCTTCGTGTCGATCGTGCTGCCGCTGCTGACGCTCGGCTATGCATCGACACAGCCGTTCTACTCGCCGCCGACGCACTACACGCTGACGCACCTGTCGGGCGCGAACTATCCGGCCGTCTTCCACGACGCGCTCTTCCAGCACGCGGTCAAGAACTCGCTCATCCTCGGCATCGGCTGTGCGACGGCAGTGATGCTGATGTGCGCGATCGCCGGCTGGGTCGTCGTGCGGACGAGCCTGCCGGGGCGGTGGCTGATCGACAACCTGGCGTTCACACCGCTCGTCATCCCGGGGCTCGTGCTCGGCGTCGCGATGCTCGACGTCTACCTGCGGCTGAAGTGGCTGCCGGTCTACGGGACGCTCTGGATCCTCTTCATCGCGTACCTGACGCGCTACATGCCGTACGGGATGCGCTACGTGGTGACGTCGATGTTCCAGATCGGCAAGGAGCTCGAGGAGTCCGCACAGATGAGCGGGGCCGGCTGGTTCCAGTCGTTCCGCCGGATCGTGCTGCCGCTGCTCGTGCCGGGCTTCGTCGCCGGCTGGATCTACATCTTCGTCGTCTCGTTCCGCGAGCTCGGGAGCTCGGTGCTCCTGTATTCGCCGGGCAAGGAAGTGCTGTCGATCGCGATCTGGCAGCAATGGCAGGACGGACTGCTGCCGCAGCTCTCCGCCCTGGGCGTCATGCTCGTCGGCTTCCTCGTCGTCATGGTCGCGATCGCGTACAAGCTCGGCGCACGGATTGGGGTAAGAGAGACCTGATGCTCGACGTCCAGAATCTCGTCAAGACGTTCGCCGGCTCGAAAGAGGAGAAGCGCGGGCGCGTTCACGCTGTCGACGGAGTCTCGCTGCACGTGGAGGAGGGCGAGCTCTTCACGCTCCTCGGCCCCTCCGGCTGCGGCAAGACGACGACGCTGCGCTGTATCGCGGGCCTCGAGACGCCGGACGACGGCGTGATCGAGGTCGCCGGCCGCACGCTCTTCTCGCGCGCGGAGCGGATCCGTGTCCCGGCGAACGAGCGCGGCCTGGGCATGGTCTTCCAGTCGTACGCCATCTGGCCGCACATGAACGTGCGCGCGAACGTCGCCTTCCCGCTCCAGGTCATGCCGCGCGGAAAGCGGCCGTCGCGCTCGCAGCTCAAAGAACGCGTCGAGCGCGCGCTCACCGTCGTCAAGCTCGACCATCTGGCGTCGCGCCAGGCGACGGATCTGTCGGGTGGCCAGCAGCAGCGCCTCGCGCTCGCGCGGGCGCTCGTGCTGGAGCCGCCGCTGCTCCTGCTCGACGAGCCGCTCTCGAACCTCGACGCGAAGTTGCGCGACGACATGCGCTTCGAGCTGAAGCGGCTGCAGCGCGAGCTCGGGATCACGGGCGTGTACGTGACGCACGACCAGGTCGAGGCGCTCGCGATGTCGAACGTCGTCGCCGTCATGCGCGA
>JAICWC010000089.1 GCA_025934995.1 Thermoleophilia bacterium
GAGATCACGGCCGACGAGCTCCGCGAGGACGGGATCACCGAGCCCCACGCGCTGATCGAGGAGTTCATCGAGGACGCGCAGGACGAGTACAGGGCCAAGGAGGAGGAGATCGGGACCGAGCTCATGCGCGAGCTCGAGCGGTTCGTGATCCTGCAGGTGGTCGACGTCCGCTGGCGCGAGCACCTCGAGAACATGGACTACCTGCGCGAGGGCGTCGGTCTGCGCTCGATGGCGCAGAAGGACCCGCTCGTCGAGTACACGTCCGAGGGGCACGCGATGTTCGAGGAGCTCGGTCGCGCCATCCGCGAGGAGGTCGTGCTCCACCTCTTCCACGCGGAGCTCGCGCCGGAGGAGGCGGCGCAGCTGCAGCAGGCGCAGTCGCAGACGACGAACGGCAGCCTCCAATACCAGCACGAGACGTCGGCGGGCGCGGCCGCGATTGCAGCCGCCGGGTCCGGCGAGGCCGTGATGGGCGGAATGCCCTCGTCGGCCGGCGTGCAGACCGTCTACGCGAGCGAGCACGACAAGCTCGGCCGCAATGACCCCTGCTGGTGCGGCAGCGGCAAGAAGTTCAAAAAGTGTCATGGGGCATGACACTTTTTGAACGTCGCTGAGGAGCTGCGCGCGCCGGAGAGCGCGGTCTCCGGCACGCTCCGCCGGTAACGGCTCGCTCTGCGGGCGCGCGTGGGAGGCGCGCCCTGATTGCGCTTGCTAAGCCGCGTCGCGTCTTAGCTCGCTTGGGGTCAAGATCTCTCTATGGACCTGGCAGCGCATCTCGGTCGTATCTCTTCCATTGGAGCTGCGAGCACCGATGAGCGAGCGCTGGTCCGAGCCGCGCAATCCGGCTCTCTCGACGCGATGGAGCGGCTCTATCGCGCCCACTGGCCGCGGGCCTATCGCGCCGCGTACCTCGTCGTCCACGACTCCGCCGGCGCCGAGGACATCGCGCAGGAGGCGTTCCTCGCCGCCGTGCGCGCGCTCGACCGCTTCGACCGCCGCCGCCCGTTCGGCCCGTGGCTGCACCGCATCGTCGTCAACCGCGCCATCGACTGGGCGCGCGCCCGGGCCCTACGCGGCGAGGTGGAGGCGAACGAGTCGCTCGCGACCGATCCCGACCCGCCCGAGGAGCTGCCGGAGCTCGTGCGGGCGCTCGCGGCGCTCCCGCCCGACCAGCGCGCGGTGGTCGTCCTCCGTCACCTGCTCGACTACACGCCCGGCGAGATCGCGGACCTGCTCGACCTGCCGCGCGGCACTGTCAACTCCCGCCTGCGTCGCGGCCTCGACGCGTTGAAGAGCGATGAGAGAATTCACCGCACCTGACGAAGCGCGCGCGCAGGCACGCACCTGGGGCGTCGTCGCCGCCGCGTTCGCGGAGCGCGAGCCGGTTCGCACGCGCCGCAATGTCCCGGTCCGCCCGCTTGTCGCGCTCGCGATCGTGGGCGCGGTCGCCGCCGTCGCGTTCACGCCGCCGGGTCACGCCGTCATCACCTCCGTTCGCAAGGCGATCGGCATCGAGCACGCCCAGCGCGCGCTGTACTCCCTGCCGACGGGCGGGCGCGTGCTCGTCGACGGCTGGATCGTCGACGCCGACGGCTCGACGCGGCGACTCGGCGACTACCGCGAGACGTCGTGGTCGCCGTTCGGGCGCTTCGTCGTCGCGGCGCGGACCGATCGGCTGCTCGCGTTGCAGGCGGACGGCACCGTGCGCTGGACGCTTGCGCGGCCGGACGTTCGCTTCCCCCGCTGGGGCGGCACGCGCGTCGACACGCGCATCGCGTATCTCAGCGGCGACCACCTGCGGGTCGTGGCCGGCGACGGCAAGGGCGATCGCGAGGCGGGGCCCGCGCCCGCCGCTCCCGTCGCGCCTGCGTGGCGCCCCGGCGGCGCGCCGTTCACGCTCGCCTACGCCGACACGCGCGGCCGCATCTGGGTCTTCGAGCCGGACACCGGCACGCTGCGGTTCCGCACCGGCGCCGGCGAGCGGCCGACGAAGCTCGTCTGGTCGCGCGACGGCTCGAGCCTGCTCGTCGTGCGCCCACACGCGATCGACGTCTACGACCTGCGCGGCCGCCGCGGCGCGCACGCCGCCGGTCGCTTCGTCGACGCCGCGTTCGTCGGCGGCAGGCTCGCAGTCCTCAGGCCGCACGAGCTGACGCTCGGGACGCGGACCCTCTTCCGGACGACGGGGACGCTCCGGCAGCTCGTGCCCTCGCCGGACGCCCGCTGGCTGCTCGTGACGTGGCCCGAGGCGGACCAGTGGCTCTTCGTCGGCACCGGCGGCCGGCCGCGAGTCACCGCCGTCGCGAACATCGCCGAACAGCTCGGCGGCGGCTTCGCGGTCGACGGCTGGACCTCCTAGCGCCCGGGCGCCGTAGTAGCGGGCATGACCCGTTTCCTGCTCGTCCTCGTCGCCGCGCTCTGCGTGGCCCCCGCCGCGCTCGCCGACGGCATCGCGCCGTTCGCGACGCAGGGCGGCCCCGGCGTCCTCGCCCCCGACGGCTCCGCCCGCTTCGTCGCCCTCGCCGCGGGCACCGGCACCCGCATCGAGCGCATCGACGCACACGGTGGCGGAACCCTCAGGACGCTCTTCGTCCAGGGCGCGTGGGGGATCCCGGTCGCCACCTACTCGAACACGGGCGAAGGCGTCTCGCCTGACGGGTCGACCCTCGTGGTCGCCGACGTGGTGCACACCTGGCCGCACGTCCGCAGCTCGTTCCTCTTCCTCGATCCGCAGACGTTGCAGATCCGCCACCGGCTCACGTTGCGGGGCGATTTCGCGTTCGACGCGCTCTCGCCCGACGCGAGCAGGCTCTATCTGATCCAGCACGTCAGCTCGGCGGACACGACGCGGTACGTCGTGCGCGCAGTCGACACGCCGACGATGCGCCTGCTGCCGCACCGGATCGCCGACAAGACGCAGCGCAACTGGGTGATGGTCGGTTATCCGCTGAACCGGGTCACGTCGAAGGACGGCCGCTACGTCTACACGCTGTACGGCAACCCCGAGAATGTGCCGTTCGTCCATGCGCTCGACACGGTCCGCGGTGTCGCGCATTGCATCGGCCTGCCGCTGCGCTCGGGCGATCAGTCGAACCTCGTCCTCGCGCTTCGGAACGGCGGCCGGACGCTCGCGGTCCACTGGTTGAGCGGACGACCCTGGTACACGGTGAATACGCAGACGTGGCGCCTCGCGCGCGATCGTGCCGGCGGCTTTCCGTGGTGGGGGTGGGCGGCGATCGCCCTTCTGCTCGCTACGATCGTCCTCGCGTATGGCCGAAGAGCGCGAACTCTCACTGCAGGAACAGCTCGAAGGGATCGGAGCCCAGCTCGACTGGGTTCGTGGTTACCTTTGACCCGGCCGCGCTGAAGGCCCGAGTCGACGAGCTCGAACAGGAGCTCTCGCAACCCGATTTCTGGAACGAGCAGCAGCGCGCGGCGAAGCTGAGCACCGAGCACCAGCGCGCGCAGCGGAAGCTCGACCGCTACGAGCACCTGCTCGCGAACGTGGAGTTCCTGCGCGAAGGCATCGGCACGTTCCCGGACGAGGAGCTCGCGCCGACGCTGAAGGAGGTGCAGCAGGAGCTCGGCCGACTGCAGGAGGACGCGCTCTTCGGCGGCGAGTACGACGCGGGCGACGCCGTCGTCACGATCCAGGCCGACGCGGGCGGGACCGACGCGCAGGACTGGGCGGAGATCCTGTTGCGCATGTACCTGCGCTGGGCCGCCGACCGCGGCTTCAAGACGGAGGTGCTCGAGACGAGCCCGGGCGAGGAGTACGGCATCAAGTCCGCGACGTTCACGGTGCACGGCGAGAACACGTACGGGATCCTGAAAGCGGAGCGCGGAAAGCATCGCCTCGTGCGGCTCAGCCCGTTCGACCAAGCGCATCGCCGTCACACGAGCTTCGCGCAGGTGATCGTCGCTCCTCTGCTCGAGGAAGCCGGCGCGATCGAGCTCGACGACGACGAGATCCGCGTCGACACCTTCCGTTCGTCCGGTGCCGGCGGCCAGCACGTGAACAAGACCGACAGTGCAGTCCGGCTGACGCACCTGCCGAGCGGGATCGTCGTCTCCGTCCAGAACGAGCGCAGCCAGACGGCGAACAAGGACACTGCGATGAAGATCCTGCGCAGCCGCCTGGCAGAGAAGGCGGAGGAGGAGCGTGAGGCCGAATTGTCGCGGGAGCGGGGCGGCGTCTCGATGGGCTTCGGCGGCAACGCGATCCGCAGCTACGTCCTCCACCCCTACCAGCAGGTGAAAGACGCGCGCACGGGCTACGAGGTAGGGAACGCGCAGGGCGTCCTCGACGGCGACCTGGACGGCTTCATTCGTGCATATCTGCTGCATTCGGCAGGAAACGGCGGCTAGCGCGCCGAAGCGTGGGGTAGAGTGTCGGCTCCGCCCGTCCTCGCCGTACCCTCCTTTTTTCAGGACGTGACCGACCTTCAGATAGAGCCAGACGTCGAACGCGCCGAGCAGCGCCTCCGGACCGCGGAGGCCGCAGCCAGCGCCGCGTCGATGATCGTCTTCGACACGGTGTCGAAGGTGTACGAGCCGGACGTCGTCGCGCTCCGCGCGGTCACGTTCGTGATCGAAAAGGGCGAGTTCGTGTTCATCGTCGGCGCCTCCGGCTCGGGCAAGTCGACGCTGATCAAGCTCCTGTTGAAG
Organism: Thermoleophilia bacterium; assembly: GCA_025934995.1. Taxonomy (GTDB): domain Bacteria; phylum Actinomycetota; class Thermoleophilia; order Gaiellales; family Gaiellaceae; genus Palsa-739. The sequence goes on from JAICWC010000089.1 coordinate 4,669, forward strand.
GAGGTCGAGCCGACCGAGGGGCGCATCATCGTCGGCGGTCGCGACCTGACCCGACTCAAGGGCTCGAAGGTCCCAGCACTGCGCCGCAACGTCGGCTGCGTGTTCCAGGATTTCAAGCTGCTGCCGTCGCGCACCGCGGCGGAGAACGTCGCGTACGCACTCAAGGTGCAGGGCGAGAACCAGTCGTCGATCCGGCGCAAGGTGCCCGAGGTGATGAACATGGTCGGGCTCGCGCACAAGATGAACAGCTATCCCGACGAGCTCTCGGGCGGCGAGCAGCAGCGCGTCTCGATCGCGCGCGCAGTCGTGAACCATCCGCCGCTGCTCGTCTGCGACGAGCCGACGGGGAACCTCGACCCCGACACGTCGGTCGGGATCATGCAGCTTCTCTATCGCATCAACCGCGCCGGGACCACGATCCTCATGGTCACACACGACCGAGAGATGGTCGACAAGATGCGCAAGCGCGTGATCGCGCTCGAAGGCGGGCGGCTCGCACGCGACGAACGCCGCGGGGGGTACACCTCCGAATGAATCGCGTCCGGTTGTTGTTCTCCGAGGCATGGTCCTCGATCAGCGCGAACATGTCGACGACGTTCGCGGCGACGATGACCGTTCTCATCGGCATGTTCCTGCTCGGGCTGTTCATCGCGCTCGGCACATGGGTGCTCTCGTGGAGCGACCACGTCAAGAGGGAGCTGCAGGTCAACGTCTACTTCGTCACCACGGCGACCGATGCGCAGGAGGTGGCCGTCGGGCACAAGCTCCAGCAGCTGCCCCACGTGAAGCGCGTCACCTTCGTCTCCAAGGAGCGGGCGCTCGCGCAACAGGCGAAGAAATATCCGCAGTACTACAAGGACGTGCCCGGCAACCCGCTGCCGGACGCGTACGTCGTGACGCCGACGAAGGGCGAGTTCACCCCGCAGCTCGGGAGGACGATCCTCGCGGCGCACTATCCGGGCGTCGAGGCGGGCAGGCAGGGCGTCAACTGGGGCTCGTCGACGGCGAAGCGCGTGCTGACGATCGCGGAGGTGATCTCCATCTCGTTCCTCGTCGCCGTCGTCCTGCTCGTGATCGCGTCGACCCTGCTGATCGCGAACACGATCCGCCTCTCGATCTTCGCGCGGCGACGGGAGATCGAGGTGATGAAGCTCGTCGGTGCGACGAACTGGTTCATCCGGGGCCCGTTCATGCTCGAGGGGCTGATCTGCGGGCTCGGGGGCGCGATCGCGGCGGTGATCCTGCTCGTGATCGGCAAGGAAGTGGCGCTGCCGGCAGTCCTGCCGCACCTCGGCGGAGGCAGCGACGTCCACGCCCTGTCCTTCGGCCTGAACGCCCTGGCGCTCCTGGCGACCGGGCTCCTGCTCGGGGCGGCCGGCTCCGGCCTGACGATGCGCCGCTTCCTCCAGGTCTAGGTCGGGCTAGCAAACCGGACAAAAGCCTTCTATGCTGCCGCGGTCCTGAAGCGGCGGCTCCTCATCGCGGCAGTTGTCGTGCTGGCCCTCGGCGGAGCATTCGTCGTCGGCTACCGCGCATCCGCCGACAGCCGCGCAACCGCGCCGGTCGCTGCGCCGCGCGTCGTGGACGAGGTCCGCTCGGCGCTCAGCGCGCGGTACTACCGGACCGTCCCGTCGAGTGTGCTGCGCCTCGGCTCGGTCCACGAGATCATCTCGGCGCTCGGCGATCCGTACACGACGTATCTCGGGCCCGCGTCGTACCAACTCGTCCGTAACGAGACCGCGTCGAAGTACGACGGCATCGGTGCGACGCTCCTCCCGTCACCGCAGGGGTACGTCGTCGTCTCGCTGCGCCCCGGCCCCGCCCGCTCGGCCGGGATCGCGGTCGGCGACACCATCGTGCGTATCGGCAACACGCCTGCGAGCGCGTTGAGCGCGTCGCGCGCGATGGCTCGCATCATGGGCGCGCCCGGCACGCGCATCCACCTCGTCCTCAAGCGCGGCCGCAAGACCCTCGACGTCGACGTCGAGCGCGGCGTCATCCGCGCACCGGCCGTTCGCGCGCGCCTGATCTCGTTCGCGGGGCGACGGTGGGGCGAGGTGCACGTCAGCGTGTTCGGCATCGGGACGTCGGTCCTGCTGCGGCGGGAGCTCCGGCTGCTGCAATCGCAGGGCGCGTCGGGGCTCGTCCTCGACCTCCGCGAGGATCCGGGAGGGCTGCTGTCGCAGGCGGTCAACGTGGCCTCGCTCTTCATCGACCACGGGGTGATCGTGTCGCTGCAGGGCGCGCACCACCCGCACCAGGTTCTGCGCGCGATCCCCGGCGTGGCGACGAGCCTGCCGCTCGTCGTCCTCGTCGACCGCTATACAGCGAGCGCGGCGGAGATCGTGGCGGCGGCGCTGCACGACCACCACCGGGCGACGATCGTCGGCGAGCGCACGTACGGGAAGGCGCTCGTGCAGGCCGTCGACCTGCTCGACAACGGCGCCGCGCTCGAGCTCTCGATCGCGCACTACTCGACGCCGTCGGGCGCCGATCTCGCCGGCGTGGGCCTCGCCCCGCAGATCCTCGTCCGCGACAATCCGGCGACGCCGCAGGACGAGGCCCTCGCGGTGGCGCTGCACGTCTTGGCGAGACCCACCTCGTAGCTACCGTCAGCCCGTGGCCCGCGGGCGGCAGAAACGACCGAGCAGGAGCGAGCGCCACGAGCGCCGGCAGCAGCCTGCGCGCAAGCAGGTCGCCGACCTGACCGTCCGGCTGCCGAGCCGCTCGCGCGAGCCCGAGAGCGTGGTCGCCCATCTCGGCCCGACGAACTCCGGCAAGACGCACGACGCGCTGCGCTTCCTCATCGAGTCGGGGCGCGGTGTCTACGCGGCGCCGCTGCGCATGCTCGCCCAGGAGGCGCACCGCCGGCTCGCCGCCGACATCGGCGAGGCCGGCGTCGGCCTCGTCACCGGCGAGGAGCGCGTCAATCCGACTGCGCCGATCATCTGCTGCACGGCGGAGATGGCGCCGATGCGCGGCGAGGTGCTCGTGCTGGACGAAGTGCAGTGGGCGGAGGACGAGGAGCGCGGCTCCGCCTGGACGCGCCTGATGCTCGGCGGCGAGTACCGGCACATCCTGTTGCTCGGCGCGGTGGAGGCGCTGCCCCTCGTCGAAGAGGCCTTCCCGGACGTCGAGGTCCGCTTCTTCGAGCGCAAGGCGCCGCTCGACTGGGCGGGGAAGAAGGGGATCGCCGGGCTACGCCCCGGAACGGTCGTCGTCGCGTTCTCGCGCCGCGCCGTCATCGGGCTCGCGGGCGAGCTCAACCAGTTGCATCCCGGCAAGGTCGCGGTCCTGTACGGCGCGATGCCGCTCGCGTCGCGGCGCGAGGAGATCGATCGCTTCCTCTCGGGCGCGGCGGAGGTGTGCGCGTCGACGGACGTGCTCGGTCACGGTGTCAACCTGCCGTGCGAGACGTTGCTCTTCGCGGAGACCGACAAGTTCGACGGCAAGGAGCGCCGCGATCTCGAGCCGTGGGAGATCGCGCAGATCGCGGGACGCGCCGGCCGCTTCGGCTTCCATGAACGTGGGCACGTCGGCGTCCTGACGGGCGTGCCGTGGGCGCACCCCGATCCCGAGCTCGTGCAGTCGGCACTGACGCCGCACGTCGAGCTCGGCGACGGGCATTGGGGCTACCGCATCGTCGATACGGGCCGCATCCGCCCGCAGCTCTCCGATCTGAACGTGACGCGTGTCGACGAGCTCGAGCCGGCGCTGCACGCCTGGCGCGCCGCAGCATTGCGGTACTGGAGCGTCGACGGCTGGCTCGAGGTCGAGTCGACCGCGCCGCTCCTCGCGCGGCTCGATGCAGTGCGCGACGCGCTGCACCACTGCCGCCGCTCCCTGCAGCTCGAGGACGTCTGGCGGCTGATGCAGGCACCCATCGACGAAGACGCGGGCGCGCTGCTCGGAACGCTCGCGTGCGCGCTCGCGGGTGACACGCCGCAGAAGACGGTGCTCGGCTGGATCCTCGATCCGCAGCGGTTGCGCGCAGCCTCGCTGGAGGAAGCGGAACAGGCGGCGCGCGAAGCGTCGATCCTCCGTTGGTTTGCATTGCAGTATCCCGGCGTCGCGGGTGTCACGATCGAGAAGGCGTCGGCACTCGAGGAGGCGGCCGCCGCGCGGGTGGTTCAGGAGCTGCGGGCCGAGATCCACGATCCGACGATCGGCCGCTGCCGCGCATGCGGTGCGCGCACAGCGCCGTGGGCGACGCTGTGCGACCGCTGCTTCATGGCGCGCGGCTACAGGCGCCGCTAAGACGTCAAGTGCAAAACGCGCGCGAGCCGCTTCGTCCGCGACCTCGGCGGTTCCTTCTCGGTTAAGAGCGCCATGCCGATCTCGAACGCGCCGAGCATCGCGTGCGGCAGCCAGTGCCGCGTGCCGCGCTTGCGCGCACCGGTCGCGAGCGGGACGGCGGCGAGCATCGCGCCGCTCATCGCGTCGAGTGCGAGATGCACCTTCATCGGGATGACGTTCTTGAGGCTGAGCTCGTAGTCGGTGAGATTCGAGTAGACCGCGGCCGCGACGCCGTTCGCGCGTGGGACGAATCCCTCGGGGCTCTTCTTCTCGAGGCCGAGCACGGTCGGCGCCGCGATCAGTGCGGGGCCGACGACGTGGTCGACGGCGCTGTGCACGTTGGTTGGGATCACACGGATTCTCATACCTCTGCAACGGCCGAGACCGGCTTCCCGTTACCTCAAGATCAGCTGCGTACAGCGGAAGAGGGCCATCGTGCGGCCTTCCGCGTCCCGGACGGTCGCGTCCCAGACCTGGGTCGTCCGGCCGCCGTGGACGAGCTGCGCCTCACACGTGATCGTCCCCTCGTTCGCGGAGCGGAGGAAGCTCGTCTTCAGCTCGATCGTCGTGAACCCCGTTCCGCCTTCGGGCAGCGACAACATGCACCCGTAGCCGCACGCCGTGTCCGCGAGGGCGACCACGGTGCCGGCGTGGACGTAGCCGTTCGGCGCGAAGAGCGCTTGCCGCAAGGGGAGCCGTGCGCGGACGAGCTTCTCCTCGAGCGCATCGAACTCGATGCCGAGTAGTCCGGGCAGGTGCGTGTCGTCGCTCGGGTCGAATCCCACGGGCCGGAACCTACACTTGCCGCGTGGCCGAGAAGCTGATCGTCGACAACCGTCGCGCGCGGCACGACTACCACCTCTCCGACAAGGTCGAGGCGGGGCTCGTGCTCAGCGGCACGGAGGTGAAGTCGCTGCGCGGCGGCCAGGCGACGCTGCAGCAGGCGTACGCGGAGGTGCGCGAGGGCGAAGCCTGGCTGAACGGCCTGCACATCCCGGAGTACACGCAGGGCAACCGCGCGAACCACGATCCCGACCGCCCGCGCAAGCTCCTGCTGCACCGCAAGGAGATCGACCGGATCTACGGACAGGTGCGTGAGAAGGGCTTCACGGTCGTGCCCACGCGTCTCTACTTTCGAGACGGGCGCGTGAAGGTCGAGCTCGCGCTCGCCAAGGGCAAGGAGCTCCGCGACAAGCGGCGTGACATCGCTGACCGTGACGCGAAGCGGCAGATGGAGCGGGCGCTCAAGTTTCGGGAGTAATCCCGGCTGCGAACGGGAACCGCTGCGAGTGTTGGGAGACGCCCCCGGTAGGCTTTGCACCGTGCGCGCGGTGGTGCTGGTCTTCACGCTCGCTGCGGCCCTGCTCGTGCCTGCCGGCGCGGGTGCCTACGGCTGGCCGCTCAAGCCGTTCGACAAACCGCATCCGATCCGCGGCTCGTTCGGCGATCCGCGCTATCACCTCGGCGCCGAGAGCGCGCTCTCCTCGTTTCACTTCGGCGTCGACATCTCGGCGCGCGACGGGCAGGGCGTGTACTCGGTCTCGCGCGGCTACGTCCATGCGTACGCCGCGCACCTGACGGTGACCTCGCGCACGAGCCGCGAGTACGGGTATTGGCACGTCCGTCCGGTCGTTCGCACGGGCACGTGGGTCAGAAAGCATCAGCTCATCGGGCACGTGATCGCCGGCTGGGGCCACGTGCACCTCGCCGAGTCGTACCGAGGCGCGTACAAGGATCCGCTTCGCAAGGGCGCGCTCACGCCGTACGCCGACAAGACGGCGCCGGTCGTGGAAGGCATGCGGCTGCTTCGCGACGACGGCAGTGCCGTCGATGCGTCGCGCGTCACGGGGCCGCTGTCGGTGATCGTCAGTGCCTGGGATCCGCCGCCGATCGCACCGCCGTCGCCGTGGGACGTCGCGCGGCTGGCGCCCGCAGCGATCTGGTGGACGCTGTCGGGGCCGACGGGCGGGCTCGTGGCCTCGGATTCCGTGACCGATTTCACGATGGGCCTCCCGCCGAGCTCGATGTACAGCTGGGTCTATGCGCCGGGGACGTACCAGAACAAGGCGCACCGGCCGGGGAACTACCTCTACTGGGTCCTGCACTCCTTCGAGACGGCGGCGTTCCCGGACGGCCCGTACCGGCTGACCGTCACCGCAATCGACGACCGTGGCAACACGGGCTCGCAAGTCGTGGCGCTGCAGTTTGCGAACGGCGTTCCCGGCGTCGCGCAGAAGGCGGCTACAATTCAAGGACACACATAGGGGGCGACCAGGTCTCGACGTGGTCGAATCATCCGAATGAGCTGCAAGCCGAGGTCGCCGGTTGGCCTCGTTAAATCACCGGCACAAATCAAATGCGACTGACAAGCAGCTCGC
>JAICWC010000104.1 GCA_025934995.1 Thermoleophilia bacterium
CTGAAGCTGCGCGAACGCCAGCGCTTCAGCTTCAGCGGGACGATGTGCTCGATGATGGCCGCGCTGCCGTACTCGATCGGGGCGCAGGCTGCATTCCCCGGTCGCCAGGTCGTCGCGTTCACGGGCGACGGCTCGGCGACCATGATGCTCGGCGAGCTCGCGACGCTCGCGCAGGAGAACCTGCCGGTCAAGGTCGTCGTGATCAAGAACAACACGCTCGGGCTGATCAAGTGGGAGCAGCAGATCTTCCTCGGCAACCCCGAGTACGGCGTCGACTTCAAGGACGTCGACTTCGTGAAGATCGCGGAAGGGTGCGGCCTGCGGGCGGTGTCGATCGACCATCCGGAGGACTGCCATTCGAAGCTCCAGGACGCGCTCGAGTGGGACGGGCCGGTGCTGATCGAATGCGTGACCGATCCGCACGAGCCTCCGCATCCGCCGGCGGTCACCCCCGAACAGACGAAGTTGCTCGCCGAAGCGCTCGCGCGCGGCGAGGAGCACCGCAAGCGCATCGCGCTGACGATCGGGCGCGACATGATCGACGAGTCCACGTTCGGCGCCAGTCCGTACGGCATCCCCGCTCGCCTTGCGGAGAAGGTCACGAGCCCGTTCCGTGGCGGCGGCGACGAGGACTGATGCGCGCGCGCTTGCGCGCGACCTGAGCCGCGAGACCGGCGCCGAGGTCCGCTTCGGCGCCGGCACTCGAGCGCTCTACGCGAATGACGCGTCGGTCTACCGGCAGGTGCCGATCGGCGTCGTCGTCCCGCGCACGCTCGACGACGTCATCGCGACGGTCGACCTGTGCCGAAAGCACGACGCCCCGTTCTTCGGCCGGGGCTGCGGCACCGGGCTCGCGGGGCAATCGGTCAACGACGCCGTGCTCATCGACTTCACGAAGTACCTGCACGAGATCCAGGAGCTCGACTACGACCTGCGCTGGGCGCTCGTCGAACCGGGCGTCATCTGCGACCAGCTGCGAGACGCGGCCGAGAAGCGGAACCTGACCTACGGGCCCGATCCGGCGACGCACAGCCGCTGCACGCTCGGCGGGATGATCGGCAACAACTCGTGCGGCGTGCACTCGATCATGGCCGGAGTCACCGCCGACAACATCGAGGCGCTCGACGTGCTCCTCTACGACGGACGCCGGCTGCGCGTCTCGCGAGGCGAGCGCGCGATCGAGGGCCCGGGCGCCGACGAGCTGACGCGCAAGCTGATGGATCTCAGGGACCGCTACGCGGATGCGATCCGCGAGCGCTTTCCGAAGATTCCCCGGCGGATCTCCGGCTACAACCTCGAGCGGCTCCTGCCGGAGAACGGCTTCGACGTTGCAGCTGCGCTCGTCGGCACCGAATCGACGTGCGCGTTGACGCTGCGCGCCGAGTGCACGCTCGTCCCGAGCCCGCAGCACCGTTCGCTCGTGCTGCTCGGCTACCCGGAGCCGTGGGACGCCGCCGACCACGTGCCCGCGGTGATGGAGTTCGGGCCGATCGGGCTCGAGACGTTCGACCAGCGGCTCGTCGACAACGAGCGCGAGAAGGGGTTCTCGCGCAACACCGAGCTTCTGCCCGAGGGGGATGCATGGCTGCTCTGCGAGTTCGGCGCCGCCTCGAAGGAAGAGGCAGACGCGCAGGCCGAGCGGATGATGAAGGCGTTCAAGAAGGGCGGCCAGATCGACATGAAGCTCTTCGAGGACGAACGCGAGGTCGAGCAGATCTGGGAGATCCGCGAGGGCGGCGTCGGTCATTCGAAGATTCCCGGCAAGCATCCGGGGTGGCCGTCTTGGGAGGACACGGCCGTCGCACCGGAGCGGATCGGCGACTACCTGCGCGATTTCGAACGGCTCGTGACCGACCACGACCTGCGCGTCTCCGCGTACTTCGGCCACGTCGGTCACGGCTGCATCCACACCCGGCTCGACTTCGACTTCTCGACGCGCGAGGGCGTGCGGCGGTACCGCGAGTTCGGCTCGTCGCTCGCCGACCTCGTCGCGTCGTACGGAGGCTCGCTGTCCGGCGAGCACGGCGACGGGCACGCGCGCGCCGAGTTCCTGCCGAAGATGTTCGGCGAGGAGCTCGTACAGGCGTTCCGCGAGTTCAAGGCGATCTGGGACCCGGCCGGGAAGATGAACCCCGGCAAGGTCTCCGATCCGTACCGGACCGACGAGTTCCTGCGGACGGGACCGGACTACGAGCCGCGCCGTGTGACGACGTTCTTCCGCTTCCCCGACGACAAGGGCGTCTTCAACGAGTCGGCCGAGCGGTGCTTCGGCGTCGGCGCGTGTCGTGCTGTCGATCCGTCGGAAGGCGTGATGTGCCCGAGCTTCCGCGCGACGCGCGAGGAGAAGCACTCGACACGCGGCCGCGCGCGGCTCCTGTTCGAGATGCTGCGGGGCGAGGAGATCGCCGACGGCTGGCGGAGCGACGAGGTACACGAGGCGCTCGATCTGTGCCTCGCGTGCAAAGGCTGCAAGCACGACTGCCCGGTGCGCGTCGACATGGCGACGTACAAGGCCGAGTTCTTCGCGCACTACTACGAGGGCAAGCTCCGGCCGCTGCGGCACTACGCACTCGGACTGATCCAGTGGGAGGCGCGCCTCGCGTCGAAGATGCCGCACCTCGCGAACCGGCTGGCGGCGCTCGGCAAGCCGCTCGTCGGAATCGCGCCGGAACGTGAGCTACCGCAATTCGCCGAGCGCACGTTCCGGGACTGGTGGCGCGAGCGCGGTGACACTCCCGCCGGCGACGGGCCGCGCGTCCTGCTGTGGCCGGACACGTTCAACAACTACTTCCATCCGGAGACGGCGATCGCGGCGACGCGGGTGCTCGAGGCCGCCGGAGCGCGCGTCGAGTTGCCGGACCGCTGGCTCTGCTGCGGCCGGCCGCTCTACGACTTCGGCATGCTCCGTCTCGCGCGTGCCCAGCTGCGGCAGATCCTGACGGCACTGCGCGAGCAGATCCGCGCGGGCGTCCCCGTCGTCGGGCTCGAACCGAGCTGCGTCGCGGTGTTCCGAGACGAGCTCGTCAACCTCTTCCCGGACGACGTCGACGCGCAGCGGCTCTCGAAGCAGACGTTCACGCTGTCGGAGTGGCTGTGCAAGCAGGGATGGCTCGCGCCGCACATCGAGGGCCGCGCGATCGTGCAGGCGCATTGCCACCACAAGTCCGTGCTCGAGTTCGATCCAGAGCGCGAGCTGCTCGAGCGCACGGGGCTCGACGTCGACGTGCTCTCCTCCGGCTGCTGCGGTCTCGCCGGCTCATACGGCTACGAGCAGGGGGAGAAGTACGAGATCTCGATGCGGTGCGCCGAGGACGTGCTGCTCCCCGCCGTGCGCGACGACCCGAACGCGATCGTCGTCGCGGACGGCTTCAGCTGCCGGTCGCAGATCGAGCACGGCGCCGACCGGAGAGCGGTGCACCTCGCGGAGCTGCTGGCGCGGGCATTGCCGGAGCCGGCCACCCCGGCGGCGAACGGGCGTCACAGCAGCCGCGCAGGGCGCATCGCGGCGGTCGCAGCGGTTGGAGTGGGGCTCGTCGCCGGCGGCGGCCTCGCGCTGCGCCGCCGCGGCGGGTGAGCGGTCGCCCGCGTCAAGCCGCGCTCGCGGTCCTGCTCGCGGGTGTGGCGGGGTTCGTGGACGCCGTCGGCTACCTGCTGCTGCACGGTCTCTTCGTCGCCCACATCACGGGCGACACCGACAAGGTCGGTCAAGGGCTCGCGCGGGCATCGTTCGCTACGACGGCGCCGATCGCGCTCGCCGTGCTCGAATGGACGCTGTCGATCGCCGTGGCGACGCTCGCGATCGAGCTGGCGACGAGGCGCGGCATGCGGGCGCCGGTCGCCGTCGCCCTCGCCGTGGAAGCAGCGCTCATCGCTGCGCTGATGGGCTGGCGCCCGTCCGGCTTCCATGCGCGCGAGGCGCTCGCCGTCTGCGCGATGGGCGTGCAGACCGCGACCGTCGCGAAGTGGGGAAGGCAGACGATCCGAACCACGTACCTGTCGGGGATGCTGACCCGCCTCGCGCAGGCTGCTGCACATCTCGTCGCCCGACCAGCGCGTAACGAGCCGAGCTACCTGCGCGACACGCTCGGGCTCGACGACCGCCGTCACTCGGCGGTGATGTCGCTCCTGTACGCCTCGCTGTGGCTCGGCTTCGTCGGCGGCGCCGTCGCCGGCGCGTGGACGACGACGCACTGGCAGCTCTGGGGCCTGTCGTTGCCGCTCGCCGGGCTCGGCGTCGCGGTCGGGCTCGAGCTCAGGTGATCACCGGCGCACACCGGGTTGGCCGAGCTCGTAACCGACGGGGTGCGACAACACGGTGCCCGGCCGGTTCGCGGCGAGCGGCAGCTTCATCCACGGTAGGACGCCGAGCGGCAGGACGACGCGTCCCCAGGCGCTCTCGAGCATGATCATCGCGCCGACGTACCACGCCCATCCGGCGCCGAAGATGAAGAGCCAGGCGCCGACGTCGGTCAGCGACACGTTGCCGGTCCAAAAACCCGCGCAGACGAACCCGCAACCCGAACCGACGCAGCCGAGCAACAGGACGAGCGGCACGTTCTCGCGCAATGCCGCGAGCGCACCCCAGCACGTGAAGAGGCCGAGCGGGATGAACCAGACCGCGAACGCCTGCTGCGGCTGGTCGAGCGGGGGAATCGTCAGCACCTTCGCCGCGCCGAGCGCCTGGAGCACCCCCCAAGCCATCCAGTACGTGCCCCACATCGTCAGCAGGGCGGAGGCGACGTAGTCGCGCGCGCGGAACGACCAGAGCCCGGCCGCGAATTGGACGAGACCGCCGAACGTCGCGCAGATCTCGAAGAACGTCGTCGGCGACCGGGTGTCGCCCCACCAGTGCAGGATCCAGGTCGACACGACCATCGTCGATGCGAAGAAGCCCCAGAGCCCGAGCGACGCCGGCGGTGCGATCGGCTGCAGGCGGATGCGAGGCTCCGGTGCGTACGTCGTCGTCGCCATCGCTACTGACCCACCTTTCACGCCGGGGTCGCCCGACTCGACCTGGATCGGCTCGGGCTGCGCCTCGCCCCAGCGGAGCACGGGCAGGAGATGCTTGCCGGCGGCGTTGTCGAGCATCGTCGCCGCGCCGGAGTAGAAGAGCACGGCCGCGGCGGCCACGAACACCCACCCCGCCGCGTGCCGCAGGTAGAGCGTGCCGGAGTCGAGCGCGATCGCGGCGATCAACGCGCCGGCGCCGAGGATCCCCTGGGCGAAGAACGGCCCGATCCCCTGGGCGAGCGCCGCCGCAGCGGTCGTCCAGGTGATCACCGCCATGTACATCAACCACATGCCGAGTGACGGGAACGCGTCGCCGGGAGGCGGCACGGCGACGGTCCCCGCCACGGCCAGGATCCAGAGAACGCCCCAGCCGAGCCAGAACGCAGCCCACGAGCCGTGGAGCGACGCGGCGACCGCGTCACGGGCGCGGTACGCCCAGAGGGCGGCAGACAGCTGGCCGACGCCCGAGAACAGGAGCACGAAGGGGAAGAAGGTCTTCGGCGCGCCGGCCGCTCCGAACGCGCCGGCGAACCAGAGGCCGAAGACGATCAGCCCGCTCGCCAGGGCGAACGAGCCGAGAACGGTGGGGTCGGCGACCGGCTGCAGGTCGATGCGGGCAGGCGGGGCCGCGGCGGAGGCAAAGCGCTCGCGCAGCGCCGAAGAGGACATGAGCTCCTCCTATTTAGATCGTGACACGATCTATATGCCCGCCGCCGGGGGCCCCAAACGGCGACTCGACTCAGAGATTCTTGCGCACGCCGGCCTCGTGCTCGAGCTCCTCGACCTGCGCGTCGAGCGGGGCCTGCAGCGCCTGCGCCGACTCCGTCCGCCGGAACGTCGGGAGGACGGCGTGCTGCGCCGAGCCCTCGAGCTCGAGCGCGAGCGCGGTGTAGAGCGCGCTCCCCGCGACGACGCAGCCGACGACGCCGGTGGCGTCGCGCAGCGCGTTCGACTCCGTCATCGCGACGATCCCGGTCAGGAGGAACCGCACGGCCGCGAGCAGCAACGTCCCCGCCGGAAGGAGGGAGCCGCCTCTCGCGTCTCCGGCGGCGGGGATGAGGAGTGCCGCCGCGACCGCGAACGCGAGCATCCCGACCGCGCGCGACGGCGTGACGGATCCCGGCGGCGCGTTGATCAGCGCCAGCGCAATCCCGAGCCATGCCGCGGCGAGCGTGCTCGAACCGGTCGCCGCCGTCGCGCTGCGGCCGTGGAAGCCGAAGACCGCCGCGATCAGCTGCAACGGCAGCGGCACCGCGAGCAGGACCCAGCCGGCCTGGTGTGCTTCGCCCGCCGGCACCCAGCCCAGCTCGAGCCCGCTGAGGATCGTCGTCGCGAGCAGGAGGCCCACGAACGTCAGCGGTAGCGGCGTCGCGATCGGCGAAAGGACGAGGCGGACGCGGTCCTCCGCGTCCACTAGCCCTTGATGGTCGCCTTGGAGCCCTCGCGGTTCGCGCGCTCACGCTGCGGCTTGACCGTGTACTTCGGATCGCGCGCCGACTGGAAGCCCGCCTTGTACACCGCCCAGCGGAGGCAGAGCTCGCCCGCGCACACGAGCGCGCCGCCGAGCACAGCCGCCCCGCGCGACTTGCGACCGCGGGTCGCGAGGAGCGCGGCGCCGCTGCCGGCGAGCAGCTTTGCCGCCGTCGAGAACTTTCCGGCCGCGCCTTGGCGGTAGACCTCGCCCACCTCGCCGAGGCGCAGCGCCATCGTCTGCATCAACGCGCCCTCGGCGACGACACCGGCCACCGCGAGCCGCCGTGCCGGGCCCGCCTCGTCCGGAGCGACGAACATCGACGCCGCCGCGCCGGCCGACGCCGCCGCGCTCGCACCGAAGATCCACGGCAGCTCCTGCCGCGCGTTGTGCCACACCGGGACAGCGGTGTCGGCGACGAGCACGCCGGTGTACGTCGCGAGCGGCGGCCCGAACAGCGTCGCGACGAGCTCCGCGAGCAGCTTGATCGGCTTGAGGATGCCGAGGAGCTCGAGGGCTGCGGCGGTGTTGGACGCGCCGCCGTTGACGAGCAGGATCCATGAGCCGACGTTCATCGGCGACGTCACCTTGAAGACACGCAGCATGTGATGGAACCGCTCCGGCCGGCCGAGGTCGGAGATGAGCAACAGCGGCGAGATCGCGTCCCCGACCGCGCCGATGTAGAGCGCCGTGCGGGAGAGCTTCTCGTTCCCGAAGAGCTTCGCCGACGTCGACAGGACCGACGACGCGCCGGACAGGCCGCCCGTGAAGAAGTAACAGGGGATCTCCCACGTCCACGTGGGCTCCTTGATCACGGGCTGTCCGTAGTACGAGTCGGTCATTCGCGTCCGAACAGGAACGAGCCGACGATTCCGACGGCGAGCACAGCTGCGGCCGTCGCCATGTTCATCCACATCTCGGGCAGCTTCGCGGTCGCGACGAGCGGGTCGGGCGGGAGGCCGTACACCTCCGGGTCGTCGAGCAGGAGGAAGAAAGCGCCCGCGCCGCCGATCCCGTCGTCGGGATCGCGCAGGTAGAGCTGTGCGCCGTTCCAACCCTCGTGCTGCAGCTTCGCGAGCCGCTTGTCCGCGCGCTCGCGCAGCTCGTCGAGCGGGCCGAACTGGATCGACTTCGTCGGGCACGCGTGCGAGCACGCCGGCTCGTGCCCGCCTTTCAGGCGGTCGTAGCAGAGCGTGCACTTCCAGACGCGCCCGTCCTCTTTCTTGCCGAGGAAGGCGGGAAGGTCGGGCTTGTGGCCCATGTTCTCGCTCGAGGCCATGTGCCGCTCGTCGAGCACGCCGAACGGGCACGCCGGCACGCAGTAGCCGCAGCCGTTGCAGATGTCCTGCTGCACGACGACGGTGCCGTACTCGGTGCGGAAGAGCGAGCCGGTCGGGCAGACGTCGAGACAGGCCGCATGCGAGCAGTGCTTGCAGACGTCCGACTCCATCAGCCAGCGCAGTCCGACCGAGCCGTCCTCCGTTCGCAGCGGCTTCTCCTGCTCGATGAACGCGACGTGGCGCCACGTCTCCGCGTTCAGTTCGCCGGTGTTGTCGTACGAGCGACCGAGGAACTCCTGTCCGTCCGCCGGGATGAGGTTCCACTCCTTGCACGCCACCTCGCACGCCTTGCAGCCGATGCACACCGACGTGTCGGTGAAGAAGCCCATCCGCTCGTGCTTGTCGTCGCCCCACGCCTCGTAGCCGGCGGGCGTGCCGGTCGGTTGCATCAACGTGCTCACGACGGCACGGTCTTTCGCGTCTCTTCCGGCTCGACCCGCGTCTTCGCCGTCTGGGCTCGCAGTGACTCGACGAACTCGGTCAGCGCCTTGCCGCGCGGCCGGCGTCCTGGACGGATCCCGCACGTCGCGGCCTTCGTCTCCATGATGTGCACGTTCGGGTCGAGCGCGGCGTGCATCAGGTCGTTCGCGCTGTCACCGGACGTCAACAGGCGCTGTCCCCAGTGGTAGGGCAAGCCGACCTGGTGCACCGTGCGACCCTGCACCGTGAGCGGCGGGATGCGGTTCGTGACGAGCACCCGCGCCTCGATCGCCGAGCGGGTCGTGTAGATCGTCGCCCAGCCCCCGTGCTCGAGCCCGACTTCACGCGCAAGCTCCGGAGAGACCTCGCAGAACATCGCCGGCTGCAGCTCTGCGAGGTACGGCACGGAGCGCGTCATGCCGCCGGCGGTGTGGTGCTCGGTCAGGCGGTACGTCGTCATCACATGCGGGAAGAGCTCGTGTCCGGGCTCGCCCTCGATCGGGTTGTAGGGATCCCAGTCGGCGTCCTTGTGCTGCTGGCGGCGCGGGTTCGCGCGTTGCGAGTAGAGCGTGCTGTCGAACGGCGACTCGTGCGGCTCGTAATGCGTCGGCAGGGGCCCGTCTTCCAGGCCCTGCGGGACGAAGAGCCAGGAGCGCCCGTCCGACTGCATGATGAACGGGTGGGTGCCGGCGATCGCGTCGGGCCCCTCGGCGTCGTCGGGCGGCACGTAGTCCGGCGGCTTCGTCTCGTCGAAGTCGATGGTGTCGATGCCGTCCCACTTCTCGCCGTTCCAGAACATGAGCTTCTTGCGCTCGGACCACGGGTTGCCGGCGGGATCGGCAGAGGCGCGGTTGTAGAGGATCCGCCGGTTGTCCGGCCACGCCCAGGCCCACTCGGCCGCGATGTAGTTCTGCTCCCAGTGCGGCTTCTTGCGCGCCGGCTGGTTGATGCCGTCCGTGTAACAGCCGGAGTAGATCCAGCAACCGCACGCGGTCGTGCCGTCGTCCTTCAGCTCCTTGTAGCCGGAGAGGGGCTCGCGCGTCTGCGTCTTGTAGCCGCCGATCTCCTTCAGCACCGCTTCCGCGCTCGGCTCCTCGATCTGCGCGTGCACCGGGTAGTCCCAGTTCAGCTTCTGCATCAGGACGTCGCGCTCTTCCTTCGACTCCTGGAGCAGCGATTTGAGGCGCTTGCCGAGGTGGAAGTAGAACCAGAGCTCGGAGCGGCAGTCCTCCTTCGGCTCGGTCGCCTGCCAGTGCCACTGGAGCAGCCGCTGTGTGTTCGTGAACGAGCCGTCCTTCTCGGTGTGCGCCGCGGCCGGCAGGAAGAAGACCTCGGTCGCGATCTCCTCGGTCTTCAGCTCGCCCGACTCGATCTCGGGGCTGTCGTACCACCACGATGCGCTCTCGATCTCGACGAGGTCGCGGACGACCATCCAGTCGAGCTTCGCGAACCCCAGCCGGTGCGCCTTGCCGTTCGCGTTGCCGACCGCCGGGTTCTCGCCGGCGAGGATGTAGCCCTTGACCTTGCCCTCGAGCATCTGCTCGAGCGACCAGTACGCGGAGTTGTCCTGGTCGATGCGCGGCAGGTGCTCGAAGAGCCAGTCGTTCTCATCGCTCGCGTGCGGGCCGAAGTACGCGCACATCAGGCTCACCCAGTACGACTTGAAGTTCCCCCACCAACCGGTCGGCGCGACGTTCGCCTGGACGAAGTTGTCGAAGCCGCCGTACTTCTCGGCGTGCGGCATCGGCAGGTAGCCGGGGAGGATGTTGTAGAGCGTCGGGATGTC
>JAICWC010000105.1 GCA_025934995.1 Thermoleophilia bacterium
CGTGCTGCTAGGCCGTGCGCTTCTCCGCTACCGCATGTAGGCGGTCGCGGATCTCTTCGGTGCTCTCACCGATGTCGTCGAGGCGCGGCAGCGCCGACAGCGACTCGAGCCCGAAGATGCGCTCGAACAGCGGTGTCGTGCGGTAGCGGATCGCGCCCGCATCCTCCGAGCGGCCCGCCTCGGCGATCAGCCCGCGCTCGAGCAGGTTCGCGACGGCGGAATCCGCCGCGACACCGCGGATGCGCGCGATGTCCGGACGAGAGCACGGCCCGAGATACGCGACGATCGCGAGCGTCTCGAGCGAGGCCTGTGAGAGGTTGCGCTGCGCGGGCTTCTCGAACAGCCGCGAGCACGCCTCTGCAGCGTCGCGCGACGCGCGAAAAGCCCAGCCGCCCGCGACGTGTTCCAACACGATGCCGCTGCGACCTTCGCGGTAGCGCTCGCCGACGAGCCCGAGCGCAGCCTCGACGCGCTCGACGTCGTCGCTCGCCGCGTCCGCGAGATCGGGCGCCGCCAGCGGCGCCGAGGCGACGACGAGCAGCGCCTCGATCGTCTTGGCGAGCTGGTCGAGCGGATTGGTCGAGATCAGGCGGAGCGGAGCGTCCACGAATCCTCTCTTTCGACGTCGGTACGGGAAATCCTGATTGGCGCAAACGGCGCGGCCTGCTCGATCGTGACCTCGCCGTTGCGCCGCAGCTCGAGCAGCGCGAGGAACGCGACGGCCTGCTCGACGCGCGAGAGGTCGGTCATCTCGGACTCGAAGTCGATGCGCGAGCGTTTCCGCAAGACGGCGCGGAACCGGTCGAGGAACTGCGCGACGGGCGGGAAGCGCAGCGCCATGTGGGCGAGCGAGACCTGCGCGGGCTCCTTCGCGAGGAAGCGCAGCACGTCCGCGAGCCGCTCGGGCGACTGCGGCGCGAGCGGCTGCTCGACCTTCGGCGCGAGCGGCGCCGGGCCCAGACGGAAGAAGCGGTCGCCCTCGGAGTCGAGCCGGTCGCGCAACCACTGCGCGGCCTCCTTCATCCGCCGGTACTCCGCGAGCCGCCGTGCGAGCTCCTCCGCCGCCTCTTCCGGCTCGAGCTCGGCGAGCTCGGCCGCCTCGTCCGGGAAGAGACCGCGCGCCTTCAGCTCGAGCAGGGCGCTGATCAGCACGAGGAACTCGCCCGCCGCCTCGAGATCGAGCTGGGCGGCGTCGTCCAACCGCTCGAGAAAGGCGATGATGATCGCGGCGACGTCGAGATCCCGCAGGTCGAGCTCGTCCTTGAGGACGAGCGTCAACAGCAGGTCGAAGGGGCCTTCGAACGCGTCGAGGTCGAGCTCCAGCTCCCGGACGATCACCGGGTCAAAGTATCCGCCCTACCGGACGCGGCCGCGCGGGACTGACATGGTCGGGCCCTTGGGAATCGGCCGCGGGCGGCGCTCCGGCTCGGTGTGCTCGCGCCGCCGGAACTGCCACCAGACGAAGAAGAGCGTCGAGGCGATGAAGCAGACGAGCGAGACCCAGAAATTGATGCGCTGGCCGAGGAAATGGTGTGCCGGGTCGATGCGCAGCGTCTCCTCGAACGTGCGGAACGCCGTGTAGACCATGACGTAGACCGCGAAGAGCGCCGGACGGCGCAGCTTGTAGCGGCGATCGATCCAGAGCAGGAAGAGGACGCCGAGCACGTCCCAGATGAACTCGTACAGGAAGGTCGGGTGGAAGGTCTGGCCGGGGAAGGCGTCGATCTTCAGCCCCCACGGCAGCGACGTGGCCTTTCCGTACAGCTCCTGGTTGAAGTAGTTGCCCCAGCGCCCGATCCCCTGGGCCAGGAGGAGGCCCGGGGCGACCGCGTCCATCATCAGCCGGACGCTGTTCCCGGATCGGCGGACGACCCAGGCCCCGGCGAGCACGCCGAAGGTGATCCCGCCCCAGACCCCGAGGCCGCCCTCCCACACGGCGAAGGGGCCGTACCAGTGGGCGTGGATCGCGGGGTCTTCCCAGTTCGTGATCAGGTGGTAGATGCGCGCGCCGACGATGCCGGCGATCACGCCCCAGACGGCCATGCGGAAGATGAGGTCCCAGTCGCCGCCCCAGCGAACCCAGCGGCGGCCGGTGAGCCAGATCGCGGCCGCGATCCCGAGCAGCAGCATGAGGCCGTACATGTGCAGTGTCAGCGGGCCGACGTGATAGACGCCGGTCGACGGCGACGGGATCGAGGCGATCACGCCGCCTAATCTAGAGGAGGATCTGGAGAGCGAGGTCTGCGGGGCAGCCCTGCTCGAGCAGCAACGCGGCGCGGCGGATGTCGATGTCGTGATGGGCGGCCAGCTCGGCCGCCTGGTGCGGGTCGAAGCCCGCGCGCAGGAGCTCTTCGGCGCGCCAGCGCTCGACGCGCTCCAGCTCTGTCTCGACTATGTCTTCTACCGCAGGCATTGATCCGCTTTCTACTCTTTCACTTCGGGAGAAACCAGCCACCGGTTCACCCCCATCAGGGGTACTAACGAATTCTTTAGGCGATTCGTTCCGCCGCCCGCTTGGCCCGGCTGGCGGAGGTCTGCCGTTTTTGCGCGCTCAGCTCCACTTTTCGCAGGCGGATGCTCTGCGGCGTCACCTCCACGCATTCGTCCTCGCGGATCTCCTCGAGCGCCTGCTCGAGTGAGAGCGCGCGCGGCGGAATGAGGCGCACCGTCTCGTCGCTCGAGGCTGCGCGCATGTTCGTCAGCTTCTTTTCCTTCGTCGCGTTGACGTCGAGGTCGTCGGCGCGCGAGTTCTCGCCGACGATCATCCCCTCGTAGACCTCGTCGCCCGGCTTGACGAAGAGGGTGCCGCGCTCCTGCAGGTTGATGATCGCGAACGCCGTGACGGGGCCGCGGCGGTCGGAGACGAGCGCGCCGGTCGGCCGTGTGCGGATGTCGCCGTACCACGGCTCCCAGCCTTCGAAGACGTGGTGGAGGATGCCCGTTCCCCGGGTCTCGGTGAGGAACTCCGTCCTGAAGCCGATCAGCCCTCGCGCGGGAACGACGTATTCCATCCGGGCCCAGCCGGTGCCGTGATTGACCATCTGCTGGAGCGCGCCCTTGCGGAGCGCGAGCAACTGCGTGACGACGCCGATGTACTCCTCGGGGACGTCGATGGCGACGCGCTCGACGGGCTCGTGCTTCTTCCCGTCGATCTCTCGCGTGAGCACTTCCGGCTTGCCGACCGTGAGCTCGAAGCCCTCGCGCCGCATCAGCTCGACGAGCACGGCGAGCTGCAGCTCGCCGCGTCCCTGGACCTCCCACGAATCCGGCCGCGACGTCGGATTGACGCGGAGCGAGACGTTGCCGACGAGCTCCTGGTCGAGGCGCTGCTTGACCATGCTCGCGGTGAGGCGGTCGCCTTCGAGCCCGGCGAGCGGCGACGTGTTGATGCCGATCGTGATGCTGAGGCTCGGGTCGTCGACGTGCGTGACGGGCAGCGGGCGCGGGTCCTCGGGGTCGGCGATCGTCTCGCCGATCGTCACCTCGGGCAGCCCTGCGATCGCGACGATCTCGCCGGGGCCCGCTTGCTCGGCGGGCACTCGGTCGAGCGCTTCGGTCACATACAGCTCGGTGATGCGCGCGTTCGAGATCGTGCCGTCGGCGCGGCACCACGCAATCTGCTGTCCCTTCTTCAGATGTCCGTGCCGGATGCGGCAGAGCGCGAGGCGGCCGACGTACGGCGACGCGTCGAGGTTCGTGACGAGCGCCTGCAGCGGATGGCTCTCGTCGTACTCCGGCGCGGGGACCGTGGCGAGCAGCGTGTCGACGAGCGGCTCGAGATCGTCTGCGAGGTCGTTCGGGTCGAGCCCTGCTCTGCCGGCGCGCGCGTTCGCGTAGACGATCGGGAACTCGATCTGCGACTCGTCCGCGTCGAGGTCGAGGAAGAGCTCGTACACCTCATTGACCACTTCCTCGGGGCGGGCGTCGTCTCTGTCGATCTTGTTGACGACGAGGACCACGGGCAGCTTCGCCTGCAGCGCCTTGCGCAGCACGAATCTCGTCTGCGGGAGCGGTCCTTCGCTGGCGTCGACGAGCAGGAGGACGCCGTCGACCATCGTCAGTCCGCGTTCCACCTCGCCGCCGAAGTCGGCGTGGCCGGGCGTGTCGACGATGTTGAGCTTGACGCCGTTGTCGAGCTGGACGGCGGTGTTCTTCGCGAGGATCGTGATCCCCTTCTCGCGCTCGAGATCCATCGAGTCCATGACGCGCTCGGCGACGGTCTCGTTGTCGCGGAAGCTGCCGGCCTGCCAGAGGAGGGCGTCGACGAGGGTTGTTTTGCCGTGGTCGACGTGGGCGACGATGGCGACGTTGCGGATGTCGTTGCGGAGAGCCATGAGCGGCAGGCAGGGTACTCGTATGGCCCGTCTCGTCGGCATCAACCACGTCGCGCTCGAGGTCGGCTCCGTCGAGGAGGCTTTGGGTTGGTACGGGCGATTCTTCGACGTGCCGCTGCGCGGGCGGATTCCCGGGATGGCGTTCGTCGACATGGGCGATCAGTTCATCGCCTTCGCCTCGAATGAGGAGCGCCGCCACTTCGGCCTCGTCGTCGACGACAAGGAAGCGGTGCGGCGGGCGCTGGTCGACGCCGGCGTCGAGTTGACGCCGCCGCCGAACTGCACCTTCGCGGATCCGTGGGGGAATCTCGTGCAGGTCGTCGACTACCGCGACATCCAGTTCACGAAGGCGCCGGCGATCCTCCACGGGATGGGACTGGACGGCCTCGAGAAGAGCGACCGCGCGCTCGCGGAGCTCCGCGACAAGGGGCTCGCGGACTAGAGCGGCTCCGCGTACCGGACCATCCCGCCGTCGACGTAGTAGGTCGAGCCGGTGACATAGGAGGCGTCGTCCGACGCGAGGAAGACCGCGATCTTCGCGACCTCTTCGGGCTGCCCCATCCGCTGCAGCGGGATGATCCTCTGCAGGGTCGCGACCTTTTCCGGATCGGCCAACGTCGCGGCGTTGATCGGCGTCGCGATCGCGCCCGGCGCGACGTTGTTGACGCGGATCTTGTACTGCGCGAGCTCGACGGCCGCGTTGCGCATGAGCATGCGCAGGCCGCCCTTCGAGACGCAGTAGGAGGTGTAGCCGGGAAACGGGACGTCCTCGTGGATCGACGAGATGTTGACGATCGAGCCGCCGCGGCCGCGGTCCCGCAGGGAGCGTGCCACCGCCTGCAGGCAGACGAAGGCTCCGCGCAGGTCGATGCCGACGATCTTGTCCCACTCCGACAGCTCGAGCTCGAGTACCGGCGTCGAATGCTCGATGCCGGCGTTGTTCACGAGAATGTCCGGCGGGCCGAGCTCCTTGGTCGTCGTCGCGATCATCGCCGCGACGTCCTCCGGGCTGGAGATGTCGGCGGACACCGCGATCGCGTGCGGCAGCGACGCGGCATGGGCTTTCGCTTCGTCCTCGTAGGCGCCGTAGTAGTTGATGCAGACGCCCGCGCCGGCGTCGGCCGCTGCCTGCGCGATCGCCTGGCCGATCCCGCTACCGGCGCCGGTGACGATTGCAACCTTGCCCGTGAGGTTCATCTCATGCCTTTCGGTTGTGACGGATGATCAGGTCGGCGACAAGGCCGGTCCAGCCGGTCTGGTGCGACGCGCCGAGACCCGCGCCGGTATCGCCGTGGAAATACTCGTGGAAGAGCAGCGAGTCGCGCCAGGCCGGATCCTCCTGGAGCCGGGTGTAGGCCCCGAACGCCGGGCGGCGGCCGTCCCTGTCGCGGAGAAACAACGAGATCAAGCGCGATTCGAGCTCGTCTGCGACGTCGTCGAGCGACAGCGTCGTTCCCGAGCCCGTCGGGCACTCGACCGTGAACGCGGCGCCGAGGTAGCGGTGGTAGGTGCGCAGGGCGCAGATCAGCAGGTAGTTGACCGGCATCCACACCGGTCCACGCCAGTTCGAGTTGCCGCCGAAAAGCGGCGAGGTCGACTCCGCCGGCTCGTAGTCGAGGGTCGCGGTGACGCCTTCGATCTGCAGCTGCAACGGATGCTCCTGGTGCCACTTGGAGAGCGCGCGCAGCCCGTGGTCGGAGAGGAACTCCGTCTCGTCGAGCATCGCACCTAGCAACCTGCGCAGCCGCGTCTCGTCGACGATCGCGAGCAACCGCCGGCCCGGATGCTCTGCCGACGGCGTGTGCTGGATGACGCCGGCCGCGGCGGCGCTGTTGGTCGCGAACCATTCGGTCCGCGTCCGGAAGTCGGGCAGTCGCTCCATCGTCTCCGGGCCGATCGTCGCCACGGCGGTCAGCGGCAGCAGGCCGACGATCGATCGCGCTCGGAGCGGGACGGGTTGGCCGCCTTCGAGGCGGAGCGTGTCGTAGTAGAAGCCGTCCTCTTCGTTCCAGAGCCCGCGCTCGTTCAGGGCCGAGGCGATCAGGGCGAAGTGCTCGAAGAACTTCGTGGCGATGTCTTCGTAGGTCGCGTCGTGCTCGGCGAGCGTGAGCGAGAGCTCGAGCAGGTTCTGGCAGTACAGCGCCATCCAGGCGGTTCCGTCCGACTGTTCGAGCGTGCCGCCGACCGGCAGCTCGGAGCGATTGAACGGGCCGATGTTGTCGAGGCCGAGGAAGCCTCCCTCGAAGAGGTTGTTGCCGTCGTTGTCCTCGCGATTCACCCACCACGTGAAGTTGATGAGCAGCTTGTGCAGGACGCGCTCGAGAAAGTCGACGTCGCGCGAGCCGTCGATCTCGAAAATGCGGAGCGCCGCCCATGCGTGCACCGGCGGATTGACGTCGCCGAAGTCCCACTCGTACGCCGGCAGCTGGCCGTTCGGATGCATGAACCACTCGCGGCAGAGCAGGATGAGCTGGCTCTTCGCGAATTCCGGGTCGACGTGGGCGAGCGTGACGCAGTGGAACGCAAGATCCCACGCCGCGTACCACGGGTACTCCCACGTGTCCGGCATCGAGATCACGTCCATGTTGTTGAGGTGGCGCCAGCGCGCGTTGCGGCCGGTCTGACGGGTCGCCGGCGGCGGCGGCTCGGCGGGATCGCCGTCGAGCCAGCGCAGCACGTCGTAGTGGTAGAACTGCTTCGACCAGAGCATCCCCGCGAGCGCCTGGCGCAGGACGAGCGCCTCGTCGGGCGATGCTCCCTCGGGCGTGAGCTCTGCGTAGAACTCGTCTGCTTCCTTCTCGCGCGTCGCGAGGATCGTCTCGAAGTCGTCGCCGACACCGCCCTCACCGTCGCGCAGGCGCACGTCGACGGCGGCGGTGGCGCCGGCCGCGACGGTCAACGTGATCCGAAATGCGGCTTTCGTCCCGGTCCGTTCCGGATTGACCGTCGCTGCGCCGTGCACCACGTGGTCGTTGATCCCGTCCTTCGGGTACGGGGGCGATTCCGACGCGCCGAACAGAGCGGCAGCGTTCGTCTCGTTGTCGCAGAAGAGCGCCTCGGTCTCGGCGGCGCCGCGCATCGACAGGAAGCGCGTGCCGAGCGCCGCATGCTCGGCGACGAGGGAGTCGCCCTCGAGCCGGATCGACGGCCGCGTCGGGTCGATCCCCCAGGACCACGTGTTGCGGAACCAGAGGGTCGGCAACAGCTCGAGCGTCGCCGCCTCAGGGCCGGGGTTGCGGACGTGGATGCGAAGCAGGATGTCCTCCGGCGCGGCCTTCGCGTAGTCGGCGGTGATCTCCCAGTAGCGGTCGCCGTCGAAGATGCCCGTGTCGAGCAGCTCGAACTCGGGGTCGGCGCGCGTGCGCGCCGCGTTCTCTTCGATGAGCCGCTCGTACGGAAACGCAGACTGCGGATAGACGTACCGCCAGCGCATCCACGAATGCGTCGGCGTCGAGTCGAGGAACCACCAGTACTCCTTCGCATCCTCGCCGTGGTTGCCCTCGTGCCCGTTCAGGCCGAAGATGCGCTCTTTCAGATGCGGGTCGGCGCCGTTCCAGAAGGCAAGCGCGAGGCAGAGCGTTTGCCGGTCGTCGCAGATGCCCGCGAGGCCTTCCTCGTTCCAGCGGTACGCGCGCGAGCGCGCTTGCGCGTACGGAAAGTACGACCAGGCGTCGGCGTCGGCGCTGTAGTCCTCGCGGACGGTGCCCCACGCGCGCTCGGCGAGGTACGGCCCCCAGTGCCGCCAGGGCGCCCGGCCGGCCGGGACCGTGCGCAGCCGGTCGCGCTCGACGCTCACGCGCCGAATCCTGACGATTCTCGTTGGGCTCAGCGCTGCCGTGCGGCGGCAGGCAGGGTAAGGGTGTGTGGAGCACCGCGTGTTCTTTGCTTCCGAGGCGGACGCTTTGGCGGCCGGCTATCGGCCGTGCAAGGTGTGCATGAGGTAATTGAGGGCGCGCGCGCGAGTCGCGTCGGTGGCGACCGCCCGCACGCGCAGGCACCTATGCGACAGCGGCTTCGCCGAGCAGCGTCTTCGCCTCGGCGAAGAAATCGGGAATCGGCTGCACCTTCGTCCCGAGCTCGAGCAGCTTCGGCCCGAGGGACGTCACCGTCTCGATGTAGACCGGCGCCTCGCCCGGGTACCGCGCCACGATGTCCGCCAGGTCGCGGATCAATCCCGCGGGCGCCTTGCGCGCGTCGAGCTTCAGCCGCACCTCGCGCCGCTCGGGCACCGCCTCGAACGAGGTGATCTCCATCGCGACGAGCTTCGTCTCCCCCGCGCCCTTCTGGTCGACGCGGCCGCGCACGATCAGGATCCTGTCCAGGACGAGCAGCTCGCGCGCATGCGCGTACACCGAGTTGAACGCGACGACCTCGCACTGACCCGTCACGTCCTCGAGGCCGGCGAAGACCATCGGGTCGCCCTTCTTCGTCGTCATCTGCTTCAGAGACGAGACGATGCCGCCGATCGTGACGATCTCGCCGTCGCGGCGGAACTGCAGCTCATTCAGCGTGCACTCCGTCTTGCGCCGCAGCTGATCCTTCACCGCGGCGAGCGGATGCTCGGAGACGTACAGGCCGAGCGTCTCCTTCTCGAGCTTGAGCAACTCGCCCTTCTCGAACTCGGCAACGGCGGGGATCGTCGGATGGTGGCGCGGCGCGCCGTCGCCCGCAGACGGCTCGCCGAGGTCGAAGATCGAGCCCTGGCCGAGCAGCTTGTCCGCCTGCTGCTTCTGCCCCCACGCGAGCGCCTGCTCGAGGCACTCGAGCATCCCGCGCCGCGTCGCGCCCGTCGAGTCGAGGGCGCCGCACTTCACCAACGATTCGAGCGCGCGCTTGTTGACGACCGTCGGGTCGACACGCTCGGTGAAATCCCAGAGCGACGTGAACGCTCCGCCCTCCTTGCGAGCGCCGACGATCGCGCGGCACGCGGACTCGCCGACGTTCTTCACCGCGTTCAGGCCGAAGCGGATCTTCCCCTCGACGACGGCGAAGTCGGTCTGCGACGTGTTCACGTCCGGCGGCAGCACGTCGATCCCGAGCTCGTCGCACGCGGCGACGTAGAACGGCACCTTGTCCTTCGTGTTCATGACGGACGAGATGAGCGCCGCCATGTACTCCTTCGGATGGTTCGCGCGCAGCCACGCCGTGCGGTACGCGATCATCCCGTAGCACGCCGCGTGCGACTTGTTGAAGGAGTAGTCCTGCGCCTGCTCCATGTCCGACCAGAGCTGGTTCGCAGTTTGTGCCGAGACCCCGTTTGACGCGCAGCCCTCGAGGAATTTGCCCTTCAACGAGGCCATCAGCGAGTGGATCTTCTTGCCGATGGCTTTGCGAAGGTCGTCGGCTTCCGCGGGGGAGAAGCCGGCGACCTTCTTTGCGATCTCCATGTACTGCTCCTGGTAGATGCAGATGCCGTACGTGGAGGCCGTGATCTCCTTCAGCCGCTC
>JAICWC010000008.1 GCA_025934995.1 Thermoleophilia bacterium
GATTGAACGGCTTCGTCATGTAGTCGTCGGCGCCGACCTCGAGGCCGATGATCTTGTCGACGTCCTCGTCGCGCGCCGTCAGCATCAGCACGGGCAGGTCGCCCTTCTGGCGGATGCGCTTGCAGACCTCGACGCCGTCCATGTCGGGGAGCATCAGGTCGAGGACGACGAGCGCGGGCTTCTCGGACTCGACGAGGCGGAGCGCCTCCCCGCCGCTCGCGGTCGTCCGCACGCCGTAGCCGGCGTTCTTCAGGTACGCCGCGACGAACGAGGCAATCGATGCCTCGTCCTCGACGACGAGCACCGTCTGCGGCTTCGCTGCCACGATGTCCGTTCTACCCGTCGGCGCCGATCGAGAGCTTGCCCGTCGGCGACCCGGGCAGCGACTTCCACGGATCGCCGTTGAGCGAGTACTGCCCGTCCCCCTTGCCGAGGTCGGGCGTGCCGGCAAGCTGCACGGAGCCCGTGCCGACGGCGACGAGGCTGACGTCGCTGCCGAAGATGACGATCGTGTACGACCCGCCGACGGCGCGGAACCTGAAGCCGTCCGGCCCGCCCTTCCACACGGTTGCGGTGTCGCCGCTGATCGCGGACGGCTGGCTCGTGACGCCGAGGCCGTTCACCTCGGGCGGCGGGCTCTTCACGCCCGGGTCGATGATGATGCGGCCCTGGCCGACGACCTTGCCGATCACCGAGCCGTTGATCGTCAGGCGGACGACCGGGGCCTTGTCCGGGCCCGCGTCCGGCGCTTGCCCGTTCTGGACGACGAGAGTGCCGTCGCCGGCGGCCGATGTCGCTGCGAGCGCGGCCGCGGGCACCGCAGCAGCAGCCAAAGTCATGAATAGGAACGCGAGACGCCGCATCTGTGGACAAAGTATCGCCCTGGGTGGTGACCCGCCAATCAGGGGTCCGTAAACGTTTTGTTACGCCACGACCCCTGGTATCACGTGCGGGTGGTGCTCGCCACTCTCCCGCCGCCCACGCCGCATCTCTCGCACGTCATGGTGGACAACGGGTCGACACCGTATCTCGGCGACGGCAAGTGGCTCACGACCGTCAGTCCCAACGGCGACGGCTTCCGCGACAAGGCGTACGTCCATTTCACGCTCAGTGCGCCTGCACGCGTCTCGCTGAACGTCGTCGAGACGGCGACCGAGAAGGGCGACCCCGAGCAGCCCTCGCTGCGCGTGATCAAGCGGTTCCCGCCGCGCACGTTCGCCGCCGGGTTCAGGACGATCGTCTGGCAGCCCGCACCGACGACGGCGCCCCGGACCTACCAGCTGCGCCTGCACGTCTTCCGCGGCACGGTCCCCGAGCGCTCGCCGGTCGTCCGCGTGCAGGGGATCGACGCCGGCTTCTTCAAGCCGAGCTACGCGCCCGGCGACGACGCGGTGCTCAAGGTCGCGACCGACGCAGAGGTGCTCACCTTCCAGGTGTTCGCATACAGCGGCGGACGGTTCCCGACGATCCGCGACCTGCGCACGAACGGGCAGGCGATGACCGCGCCCGCGCGAGTCGACTGGAGCTCGCACCGCAACGCCCCGGCATCGATCAGCGTCGTGCGGCCCGGCGATTGGCCGAGCGGCCTCTACTTCCTGCGCATCAGCGCGCGCGACGGGCGCATCGGTTACGCACCGTTCATCGTGCGGCCGCGCACGCTCGGGACGCACCGCATCGCGATCGTGCTCGGGACGCAGACATGGCAGGCGTACAACTTCGCGGACGCGAACAGCGACGGCTGGGGCGACTCGTGGTACGTGAGCGGACGCACGCATGCGGTCGACTTGACACGCGGCTTCCTCGACTTCGGCATCCCCTTCCGGTTCGACGACTGGGACCTGACGTTCCTCACGTGGCTGCAGCAATCCGGGAAGCAGGTCGACTTCCTCAGCGACGAGGATCTCGACGGGGTGACGGGTGACCAACTCGCCGCGGACTACGACCTGCTCGTCTTTCCCGGGCACGAGGAGTACGTGACCGAGAACGAGCTCGATGCGGTGACGCGGTTCCGGAATCTCGGCGGCAATCTCGCCTTCCTCGCGGCGAACAACATGTTCTGGCACGTGCGCATCAACGGTTCTCTGATGTCGAAGGTCGGCAAGTGGCGGGACGAGGGGCGGCCGGAGGAGTCCCTCGTCGGCGCGCAGTACATCGGCTCCAACCACGGACGGGTGCAGCAGCCGTACGTCGTCACGGGTGCCGCGCTCGCGCCGTGGCTGTTCGCGAACACCGGCCTCGAGAACGGCTCGACGTTCGGTCGGTACGGCATCGAGATCGACGCGGCCGGGCCGGGCTCGCCCAAGGGGACGATCGTGCTCGCCAAGATCCCGAACCTCCTCGGCCCCGGCAAGACCGCCGAGATGACGTATTACGAGACGCCCGCCGGCGCGAAGGTGTTCGACGCGGGCGCGATCAATTTCGCGGCGAGCGCGACGACCCCGCCGGTCTCGCAGCTGCTCGAGAACCTGTGGACGCACCTGGCGGCGCCCTGATCCGTTCGGCGGCGTCGACCTCGTCCCGGACCCCAGCGAGGCATAGGAATCCGGTCTGGGGTGTAGAACATCCCGGAGTGGCCTCCGCCGACACGTTGACCGACCGCATGGATGCGCTCGCCGATGCGCTGCGCGCCGCCGGCGTCGCGCCCGACCGCGTGGCCGGGATCCTCGCCTCCGCCGCGACCGCGACGATGAACGCCCTCGTGCTCGACGCTGTGCTCGAGAACAACGCGGCCCACCCGGTCGAGCAGCCGAAGCCGGAACGCCCGGCGGCGCAGCCGCTCAAGCGCGCGGCTTGACCGACTAGGTCTTGTCGTAGCTGTAGAAACCGCGGCCGCTCTTCCGGCCGAGCAGCCCGGCGTTACGCATCGCAACGAGCCTCGGCGGCGCCGCCATGCGCGGCTCGCGAAGCTTGTCGTACAGCGCTTCGCTCGCGTGCAAGTGGACGTCGATGCCGACGAGGTCGAGCAGCGTGCACGGGCCCATCGGCCAGCCGGCGCCGTGCTGCATGCCGGCATCGAGATCCTCGGGCGAGACGCGCGCCTCGTCGAGGACGCGCACGCAGTCGTTGAGGAGCGGGATCAGGACACGGTTGACGACGAAGCCCGGCGTGTCGTGACAGCGGATGGGGTGCTTGCCGAGCTGCTCTCCGAGGGCGAACGCCGCGTCGAACGCGGCGTCTTCGGTGAGCTCGGCACGCACGATCTCGACGAGCGGCATCAGCGGCGCCGGGTTGAAGAAGTGCATGCCGACGATCCGCTGCGGGCTCGACGTGGCGGACGCGATCTCCGTCACCGACAGCGCCGACGTGTTCGTCGCCAGGACGGCATCGGCACGGCACACACGCTCCAGCTCCACGAAGAGCGCCTGCTTCGCGGCCGGCTCCTCGACGATCGCCTCGATCACGACGTCGCAGTCCGCGAGGTCGGCGACCTCGGTCGTCAGCGACAGCAGACCGATGTCGAACGCTTCGATCTGCCCCTTCTCGACCTTCCGCGTCAGGAAGTGCTCGATGCGGCCGCGCGCCTTCTCCCCCAGCTCGGCCGTCACCTCGCGGCCGACGGTCTCGAGCCCGGCCTCGACGCAGAGCTGCGCGATCCCCGCGCCCATCGCCCCCAACCCGACGACTCCGACTTTCACGCGCGAGAGCCTAATCGGGGACCGAGCAAGGCGATGAGCGCACCCGCAACGGCGAGGAGCGACAGTGCGCCGCTCAACCCGATGCCGCGCGCGAGGAACCCGATTGCGGGCCCGTTGATCACGCCGCCCGTGTAGCCGGCGGTCGCGACCGCGGCGATGCCGGCGCCCGACGAGACGCCGGGCACCGATGCCGCGACTCGGAAGAGCGCTGGCACGATCGCGGCGCAACCGGCGCCGACGAGCGCGAAGCCGATGAGCGCCGGCACGGGAGTGCGCGTCGCGAGGGCGAGGGCCGTGCCGACGCACGTCAATGCGCCGCCGCGGCGCGCGAGGCCGGACACGCCCCAGCGCGCAGCGAGCCTGTCGCCGACGAGCCGTGCGATCACCATCGCGATCGAGAACGCGACGACACCGCCGGCGGCGACTGCCGCGCTCGCTCCCGCCGGGCCGGAGAGGAAGACTGCGCTCCAGTTCATGGTCGCCGACTCGAGGAACATCGAGCAGAAGGTCAGGAGCGCCGGCAGCGCGAGCGCTCCGCGGGGTAGCGCGAAGTGCGCCGTATCGACCGCAGCGTCCTCGGCGCTCGGCAGAAGCCGGGGGACGAGCACGAAGGCGAGCACGAGGACGCCGGCGGCGACGATCGGGAAATGAACGCGGACACCGACCGACGCAGCCGCCGCGGCAGCGGCGATGCCGGATCCCGCGAGCAGCCCGAAGCTCCACGCGCCGTGCAGCGCGGACAGCACCGGTCGCCGCAGCCGCTGCTCGACTGCCACGCCGTGCGCGTTCGCGGCGACGTCGACGATTCCGAACCCGGCGCCGAGGACGCACGCCGACGGCGCGAGCAGTGCGAGCGACGGCGCGAACGCGATCGCGGTGATCCCGCCCGCGGTCACGAGCAGCCCGAGCAGGATCGGCCCTCGGCTCCCCCGCTTCGACGCGAGCCAACCTGCGAGCGGCAGCATCGCCGTCGCCGCGAGCGAGACGCAGAAGATCGCGATCCCGAGGCGGCCGCTGTCGAGGTGCAATCGTGCCTTGATCGCAGGCAGCCGCGCCGCCCACGTGCCGTCGACCGCGCCGAACGACACGAACGCGACGGCAAGTGCGACGTGTGCGCGGCGGACCATCCGCCGACAGTAATTAGAGAAGCTTGGTCAGACCCTCGACTGCTGCGCTCGAGGACCCGTTGCCGTTCGCGTGCGGCAGATACGGCTCGAGCGCC
Organism: Thermoleophilia bacterium; assembly: GCA_025934995.1. Lineage (GTDB taxonomy): Bacteria > Actinomycetota > Thermoleophilia > Gaiellales > Gaiellaceae > Palsa-739. The sequence goes on from JAICWC010000008.1 coordinate 4,858, forward strand.
TGTGCGAGCAACGGCAGCGACAGCGACTGCAGCCAGATCTTGCCCGGCCCGGTCAGCTGCAAGAGGAAGAGGCCGTCCCCGCCGAACAACTTGTTCTTGATTCCCGGCACCATGCCGAGCTCGTACTGCACGCTGCTCTCGACGAGGCCCACATGCGCCGGATGCACGTGCATCGTCTGCCCCGCCTCCAGGTCGTACTCGGACAACTCGCCGGCGAGCTCGAGCCACGCATGGCCGGTGCCTTCGAGCTTCTGCAGGATGACGCCGAACCCGCCGAGCGCGGCCGAGCCGACGTGACCGGGCTGGAACGCGGTCGTGAGCTCCGCACCCTCGAGACCGGCGAGGAAGCCGTGCCGCTGAATGAGATAGGAGTGTGCTTCCCCGAGCGGCACCTGCACGATCTTGCCGGGTAGGCGCGCCGGGAATGCAACGACACCAGGCTGCGAGACCGATTGGTAGCGCGTCATGAAGAACGAGCCGCCGCCGAACGTCCGCTTCGCGGCATCCCACATGCCGTCTGCGCCCGCCGCGACAGTCGTCGTCTCGAGCTCGATCCCGTCGTCGAACCAGCCGAGCTGGCCGGCTTCGGCCACGACGGACTCACCCGGATCGAGGCGCACCTCGAGCACGGGCATCGTCGTGCCGCGAATGACGGCGTCCATGCGCCGCTTATCGGCTCAGGACCGCAGCGTCTTGAGCACCGCGCGGAATTGCGCGAGGCTCGTCCGGAGCGCCGAGATCGCGTCCGTCGCCATGGCGTCCCCGCCCGGATCGAGCGTACGTAGAGCTGTCTGGCCCTGCTTCTCGAGTGCGACGATCTGCCTGGCCAGCGTCGCGCGCGGGCCACGCCGCGCCTTGTCGATGCGGATCAGCGTCGTGTCGATCTGCAGCGTGACGAGCGCCGCGTCGCCGCCCCAGACCTGCCGTGCGATCGAATCGAAGCTGCGGATGTTCAGGACGAGGTTGTGGATGTGCGCCGGCTGCGGCGTCGCCGCGATCACAACCGCTCGACCACGCCGGCGATCGCCTGGCCGAAGCCGATGCACATCGCCGCGATCCCATACCGGGCGTTGCGCCGCTCGAGCTCGGACAGGAGCGTCGCCGTCATCCGCGCTCCGGTCGCGCCGAGCGGGTGGCCGAGCGAGATGCCGCCGCCGTTCGGATTCACATCTCCGGCCTCGTACCGCTCCTGCAAGCCCGTGTCGGCGAGGAACTGCAGCACGACCGACGCGAACGCCTCGTTCACCTCGATCACCGTCATGTCGTCCCAGGTCAGGCCCGCCTTCGCGAGTGCGCGATCGCAGGCCTCGGGGTTGCCGTGCAACATCATGTGCGGGTCGACGCCGGCGATGCCGAAGCCGAGGAACCGGCCGCGCGGCTCGAGACCGAGCTCCGAAGCCTTCTGCTCGGACGCGATCAGCACGGCGGCAGAGCCGTCGACGATCTGCGACGAGTTTCCCGCGGTGACGACACCGTCGGGAATGAACGCGGGCTGCAGCGACGCCATCTTTTCGAGAGTCGTCCCGCGGCGCACGGCCTCGTCGACGGCGAAGCGCGTCTTGACGAGCGTCGCGGTCCCGCCGTCGCCTTCGGGTGAGGGGACGTCGAGGTCGATCGGGATGATCTCTCTTTCGAAGCGACCCTCGTCGATCGCGCGCGCCGCGCGCATGTGCGATTCGTACGAATAGCGGTCGAGCTCCTCGCGCGAAAGCTTCCACTGCTTCGCGATCTCTTCGGCGGAGATTCCCTGCATGACGATGTCGAAGCGCTCGTGCACGAGGTCGGACATCGAGCCGCGGTTCGAGCCCATCGGGACGCGCGACATCATCTCGACGCCACCCGAGATCACGAGGTCGAGCTGGCCCGACCACACCGCTGCGGCGGCATTGAAATTCGTCTGCATGGACGAGCCGCACTGGCGATCGACGGTCGTCCCGCAGACGCTCACCGGCCAGCCGGCCGTGAGCGCGACGTTTCGGCCGATGTTCCACGCCTGCTCCTCGATCTGCGTCACGCAGCCCCACTGCAGGTCCTCGACCTGGGCCGGATCGACATCGTTCCGCGCCACGAGCCCGTTGACCACCTGGGCCGAGAGCTCGTCGCCGCGGATATGGGAGAGCGTGCCGCCCTTGCGCCCGATCGGGCTGCGGACGGCATCGACGATCAGGGCGTCGGACCGTTGTTGCATTTGTCCATGGTATCCCGCAAGAATCGGCTCATGCTCCGCCGCAACCAGAAGATCGAGCTCTTGCAGCGGGTGCCGCTGTTCTCCGATTGCTCGAAGCGCGAGCTGCAGGAGATCTCGCTCGTCGCCGACGAGGTGGACCTTCCCAAGGGCTTCCAGTTGACCGAGGAGGGGGCGTCGGGACAGGAGCTCGTCCTGATCGTCGAAGGCGCGGCCGACGTCATCCGGCGCGGCCGGAAGATCAACAGGGTCGCCGGCGGCGACTTCGTCGGCGAGATCGCCCTCGTCAGCGACGTGCCGCGCACCGCCACCGTGCGGACGACGGAGCCGACGCAGGCAATCGTCGTCTCGCGACGCGACTTCCGCGCACTCATGCAGCGCGTCCCGTCGATCCAGACGAAGGTGCTCGAGGCGCTCGCCGCACGGGTGCCGGCCGTCGACTGAGCCGGGCATACCGCGGCAGCCGCGGTCGTTGTACTCGCTATGGAGATCGAAGACGTCCCCGCCGGCACCGTCGTCGTGCGCCAGGGCGACCATGCGCACGCGTTCTTCACGCTGCTCGAGGGCGCGGCGATCGTCGAGCGCGACGGCCAGCCGATCGCGTGCCTCGGCCCCGGAGCGGAATTCGGCGAGCTCGCGTTGCTCACCTACACGCGCCGCACGGCGACGGTGACGACGACGACCGCAGCGCGCATCGCGATCGTCCCCGTCGAGGAGTTTCGCCGGCTCGTCGACACCGACCGGTCCTTCAGCCGGCGCGCCTTCGCAGCCGCAGCGTCGAGGCGTTAGTTCCGGCGCGGGACGGTCGGGCGCTCGACGTGGGCGAGCCAGGTCGTCATGCCCAGGTCGAGCACGCGCCGCTTCCCCTCGGTGTCTGCGTCGCCGAGCTCGCGGAACGAATACGCGACGTCGCCGCCGAGCACGGCGACGCCGTCGACCACGACCGACTGGTGGCCCGCGGTATGGCCCGGCGTCGGCAGGAGCCGGATGCCCGGTAGGACCTCGGTCTCGCCGTCGTGCTCGACGTAGTTCGCGCCGTCGAAGTCCACCCATTCGCGCACCGTGTAGTCGTCCTCTGTCAATGCGTCGTGCAGCTCGCGCGCCTGCACGTGGATGGGCACGCCGCGAAAGAGCGGGTTGCCGCCGCAGTGGTCGAAGTGGAGGTGCGTGTTGATCACGCACACGACCTCGCGCGGGATCCGTTCCGGATAGCCGCGGGGGTGCCATTCGTCCTCGACGAGCGGATGGGTCCCCGTCATCCCCGTGTCGACGAGCACGAGACCATCCGGGTGGGCGATCGTGTGCGCGAAGACGGGGAAGGTGCCGCCGAAGGCCTGCACGTCCGCCACGAGATGCGCAGTGATCACCACTTGTTTGTCAGCCTCCGGCGCGGGAACACTCGGGTCATGATCGGAGTCGGCATCGCGCTCATCCTCGTCGGGATCATCTTCCTCTTCATCGTGCCGTGGGTCGGGATCCCGGTGGGGATCGTCGGCCTCGTCCTGACGATCCTCTATTTCGCCGGCTTCGGCCGCCGCGCCGCCAGAGGCCAGCAGCCCCAGTAGTTACGCTCTGCGGCGATGCGCATGCGCCGCGCCCCGCAGCCGGAAGAGGCCACTGCGGCTCCTCCCGCCGCACGCGCGGTTCGCCGGGCCCTGCCCCCGGCCGGCCAGCTGCGCCGCGAGCGGCGGGTCCTGCTGCAGGTGCGCGAGCGACGGCTGCGCGACCTCGGCGGGCTGATGGTCGAGATGTACCGCCGCGACCAGTTCCGCCAGGACCTGCTGGTCGACCGCTGTGTCGAGCTCGCGAAGATCGACGAACGGCTCGGCGAGCTCGAGACGCTCCTCAGCGTCTCCGCGTCGCGCGGCCGCGTCCGTGAGGCCGCCCGCTGCGAGTGCGGCGCGCCCCTCTTCTGGGGGTCGAAGTTCTGCGCGCAGTGCGGTCGGGCGGTTGCACCCACGTGAGCGCCGAGCCGGAGCACTACTGCCCGCAATGCGGCGTCGCGTACGAGCCGACGCAGGAGTACTGCCTGGAGTGCGGGGCCCGGCTGCCCGTCAACCGCGGCGTCGTGGGCGTGCTCGCGCAGTCGTGGCAGCGGCGCTTCGCCTGGTACCCGGGCGATTGGATCTGGCCGGTGCTCCTCTTCCTCGTCCTGACGGCGCTGGCAACGGCGACGGCGCTCGCGGCCCGCTCGGAGCGCAACTCCTCTCGGCCGATCATCGCGACGAACGACAGCATTCCGGTCGGGCCCGGTGCGACCGAGGGCGTCGTGCCGGTCACGTCCTCCCCCGCGACGCTGCCGGTGCCGACGAACCAGCCGACGATCACGACGGGCCCGTTGCCCGCGGCGCCCGGGTCACCCTCGACCGGCGCGGTCACGACGCCGAAGCCCCCGTCGAGCCCGAACGCGCTCGCGACGTGGCCCGCGAACAAATCGGGTTACACGGTCGTGCTCGAGTCGCTCCCGGTCTCGAACGGACGCGCGGCTGCGGTCGCGCGCGCGCGCCAGGCGAAGAGGAACGGGCTCGCGAACGCCGGCGTCCTCGTCTCATCCGAGTACTCGAGCCTGCACGGCGGCTACTACGTCGTCTTCTCCGGGATCTACGGCTCCGCGTCCGACGCGGCGGCCGCCGTCCCGATCGCCCATGCCCACGGCTTCCCGGACGCCTTCGAGCGCGAGATCACCCATTAGCCGCCGTTGAGGTGTAAGTCGGCGGGCGGAGGGGCACGGTGAGCCTGGCCGACAGCGTGTCGCGTTCGCAACAAAGGCAACGAAATCACTGAGTTTGTGACACGCGAGGGAACGTGTAGGATCGGAGCAAAGGAGAGGCGTCCGGCCCGCCTTTACCCGCTTCTAACCAGGAAAACGCGGGAACTTCATAGGAGTTGAGCACACTAGTGATCGAAGAGCGGACCGTTCAGCTGCAGGCCTGTATGTATCAGTACTCGCGAGCCATTTACCGGTCGATCAAGGACATGATCGACCCGTACGGCGACCGAGCCTCGCAACTGGAATCCCGCCGTGCCGTCCTGACGGCGTGCGAGCAGACGATGGAACGCCTCGCCGCCGACCCGCTCTATTTCGCGAAGCCGGACCGCGCACTCTTCCAGGACATCCGCCGCTACTTCCCGATCACCTGCCAGGCCGAGGTCGCCTGGGCCGTGTCCGAAGGGATCAATGCGGCGGTGCAGTTCATCCAGGAGCAGATCGAAGCCGGCGCGCTCGACGGCGGCGTCGCACGCTGCCGCGCGACGACGCGCAAGGGCAAGCCGTGCCAGCGGACGCCGCTGCCGGAGCGCGACTACTGCCCGTCGCACCAGCACCTCGAAGCGCGCGCCGCGGCGTAGATCTTCCACAGCTTTTCCCCACTGACGTTCCACAGCCGCCCCTGTATAGGGTGCTGACGGGGTGTCGCATGACACAGACAAGCTGATTCGCCAGCTCTCGCTCGTTGCGTTCCTGATGGCAGAGCGGCGTCCGATCACGGCGCGGGACGTCAAATCGAACGTCGAGGGCTACTCGGAGATGTCGGACGAGGCGTTCGCACGCCGCTTCTACAGCGACCGGGCCGAGCTGATCGCGCTCGGCGTCCCGCTGCACTCGCAACGCGACGAGTTCACCGGCGAGGAGCTCTACACCCTCAAGTCGGACGAGTATTTCCTGCCGCAGCTCGAGCTCGAGGACGAGGAGCTCGCGGCGCTGCAGACCGCGCTCTATCTCCTCGAAGGGCAGTTCGCCTACGCGGAGCCGCTTCGGCTCGCCCTGCAGAACCTCGCGCTCGGCCGCCCCGGCTTCGTCGACGCCCCGACCGAGGCGGCACGCAGCGTCGAGGTGCTCGACCCCGACTACTCGCCGGAGATGCCCGGCCGGCTCGCGAAGCTCGAAGGCGCGATCTCGAAGCAGCGCACGGTCAAGTTCGACTACTGGTCGATCTCACGCGACGAGCGCTCGGAGCGCACCCTCAATCCCTACGCGCTTCTGCCGGACAACGGCGTCTGGTACGTCGTCGGCCACGACCTCGACCGCGACGACATCCGGACGTTCCGCGTGTCGCGGATTCGCGGCGACATCAAGTTTGCGACACGCCGAGAGCGCGACTTCCGTACGCCTGCCGACTTCGACATCGAGCACTATCGCGGCCGGCCGCCGTGGCAGGTGGGCGCCATCGTCGGCGAAGCTCGCATCGAGGTCCGCGGGGACACGGCCTGGTGGGTGCAGCGCACGTACGGCGACACCGGCCGGCTCGAGGACGACGTCTTCATCACCGAGTACTCCTCCATCCCCCAGCTCGCGTCCTGGGTCCTGCGCCAGGACGGCCGCGCCGTCCCGCTCGAACCGGACGAGCTGCGGCGTGACGTCGCGACGTCACTGCGACGCGTGCGAGAGCGCCACGAGGGCAAGCCGGAGGTGCCGGCGCGCGAGAAGCCGCAGCCGCGCGGCGAGGCTGCCGCCGAACGGCCCGCCGGCCCGGTCGCGCCCGAGCGGTTCGCCGTCCTGCAGGCGCTGCTCGCCTTCCTGCTCGCGGCGTGCGGCGAGGACAAGGACGCCGAGATTCGCGTGTCGCAGCTGCTGGAGCGCTTTCCCTCGATTCCGCCCGAGGAGCTCGAGGAGCATCTGTCGCTCCTCAACCTCGTCAACTTCGGCGGCGGGTGTTACACGATCTACGCGGAGCTGCGTGACGAGACGGTGCACGTCGACAAGGAGCTGTGGGGCGACACCTTCCGGATGCCGCCTCGACTGACGCCGCTCGAGGCGCGCGCGATCCGCCTCGCGCTCGAATACGTCGGGCCGATGATCGCCGCCGACGCGCACACCCCGCTCGCGCGGGTGCGCAAGAAGCTCGAGGAGACGTTCGGCCAGTTCGCGCTCTCGCAGACGCCGCAGCCGCAGGTCGAAGACGAAGCCGAGGATCTCATCTCCAAGCTCGCCCGCGGCGTGCGTGAACACCGGGTCGTCGAGATCGAGTACCAGAAGGAGACGGAGCCGACGCCGACCGTGCGCACGATCGAGCCGTACCAGCTCGAGCGCCGCCTGCCGTACTGGTACGTGCACGCCTGGGACCTCGGCAGCGACTCCGAGAAGTCGTTCCGCATCGACCGCATGCGGAGCGCGAAGGTGACGCGCGAGAAGTTCTCGCCGAGGCAGCAGTTCGAGCCGACGCGGCTCCGCGACGCCGGCACCGCGCTCGTGCTCTACACGAAGGAGATCGCGCGCTTCGAGACCGAGCGCGGCGCGCGGCTCCTCGCCGACGGCGCCGGGATCAAGGACGTCTCCGTCGGCAGCTACGCCTGGCTGGAGAGCGACATCCTCGCCAAGCGGGGCGAGGCGATCGTGCTCGAGCCGGCCGAGGTGCGCCGGAACATCGCCGCCCGCGCCAAGGAGCTCGCGAAAGAGCTCGGCGTGGAGCGGATGCGCGTCAAGGTCTGAGCGGCAACGACAACACGAACGTCGTGCCCGCGTTCGGCCGCGAGCGGACGTCGAGCGTGCCACCGTGCGCCTCGGCGATCGAGCGCGCGATGAAGAGGCCGAGCCCCGTGCCGGGCTTCGAGCCTCCGGGCATGTCGGCGCGGCCGAACTTCTCGAAGATGAGCCGCTGCTGGTCGAACGGGATGCCCGGCCCGTGGTCGCTGACCTCGATCAGGACGCGCCCGTTCTCGCGGCGGGCGCGAACCGCAACCTCGTCGCCCGCCGGCGAATACTTGACGGCGTTGTCGATCAGGTTCGTGAGCACCTGCCGCAGCCGCTCCGCGTCGCCGCGGATCGCCGGGAGCGCGTCAGCGACATCTGCGCGAACTCGCACTTCGTCCTGGCCGACGGCCGCAGCGCCGACCGCGTCGGCGACGATCGACGACAGGTCGACGTCCGTGAAGCGGTAGTTGAACGTCCCCGCCTCGATCCGGGACGTGTCGAGCACGTCGCCGATCAGCGCGGCGAGACGGTTCGTCTCGTCGGCGATCAGTGCAAGAAACGCCTCGCGCTGATCGGCGTTGAGCGTCCGCCAGCGGTCTTGCAGCGTCCGCGCCGCGCCGATCACAGCCGCCATCGGACTGCGCAGCTCGTGCGAGACGAGTGAGACGAAGTCGGCGCGCAGCGCGGAGAGGCGTCGCAGCTCTTCCACGGTGCTGCGCTCGGCCTCGTAGCTGCGGATGTTCTGCACCGCGGTCCCGACGAGCCTGCCCAGCAGGGCGGCGAGCTCCACCTCGTCGTCGGTGAATGCGTTCGCCTGCTCGCGCGAAAGCGAGATCATCCCGATCGGGCGCGCGCCGATGAGGAGCGGTGCGATCAGCTCGCTGCGCAGGCCGAGGTCGAGCAGGTGCGCGTCCTCCGGATACGACCGCTCGGCGAGATCCTGCCGCCTGACGACTTCGCCGGCGACGACGCGCTCGAGGACCGTCCCGGCGATCGGGCCGGCGCTCCCGGGCGGATAGACGGTGTCGGCGCCCCGGCCCGCCGTGGCGATCGTGCGCGCCTGCTCGTTCTCGACGAGGACGATCGCCGTGCGGTCGAACGGGATCAGGCCGCGAACCTCGCGGATGAACGCCCCGAACGCCTGCTCGATGTCGAGCGAGGAGCCGAGCGCGCGCGCCGAACGGTTTGCGGCCTCGAGCAGGTCGACGCGGCGTCCGAACGCGTCGCGCAGCCGCTCGGCCTCGGCGGCGCGCTCGACGCCCGCGTGGGCCTCGAGCTCGAGCCGGCGCACGAGCCAGCCGGCGAACAAGCCCGTCAGCAACAGAATCCCCGCGGGAAACGACACGCGGTCGGACACGAATCCCGGCGGCCCGAACTTGTGCGCGCGCCACCACTCGTTGAACCAGAGAAACGGGATGAGCGCGAGCGGCAGGACGATGCCGCCGGCGAGCCCGTAGCGGAGCGCTGCCTCGACGACGGCGAGGATGAGCGCCCATCGCGTCTGGTTGCCGTATTCGTACGTGAAGAGCATCGCGTAGACCCCGACGACGGTCGAGTCGAAGATCAGAGCCGTCAGGCCGACGGTGGGCAACCAGGCAAGCGGCGCTGCGCGCGCGAGCAGGAAGAGGACGACCGCACCGACCCCGAAAGCCGCGGTGAGCGACCATTGCGCCGGGCGATACCCCGGCGGCACACCGGGGCTGAAGAAGCCGACCTCGAGGAGGGCGAATGCGGCGCCGCCGAGGCGCACCCACGCCACCCACCGCTCCACTGCGAGCCGGTCGATCATTCGCTCACGCTCAGCCGGTCGAGTGCCCAGCGTGCGTGCTCCCGCAACACCTCGTCATCGTCGTCCACGAAGGCCGCGACGGCCCGCGCCTCAGCCTCACCGCCCACGTTGCCGGCCGCGACGAGCGCATTCCGCCGCAGCCAGCGGCCGTCGTTGCGGGGGACGTAGAGGCGGTCGTAGCGGCGGCGCAGCTCGTCGGGATCGAGCGTCAGCCATTCGACGAGCGAGACGTGCGCTTCGCCGGGGTCGGCGTCGGCGCGCCGCTTCTCGATGCCGCGGTTCCACGGGCAGACGTCCTGGCAGATGTCGCAGCCGTAGACGTGCGCACCCATCGGCTCGCGGTACTCGACCGGGATCGGCGCCGGCGCCTGCGACCAGTAGGAGAGGCAGCGCGTCGCATCCAGCGTGCCGGCGACGTCGAGCGCATCCGTCGGGCAGGCGTCGATGCAGAGCGTGCATTCGCCGCAGTCGACGCCGAGCGGCAGCGTCGGCTCGAGCTCGACGTCGCTGATGAGCGTCCCGAGCACGACCCACGAGCCGTGCCGCCGCGTGATCAGCATCGTGTTCTTGCCGTAGAAGCCGACGCCGCTGCGCGCCGCGGCTTCGCGGTCGACGTGGTGGTTCGCGTCGACGAGCACGCGGTACGTCCCGCCGAGCCGCTCCCCGAGCTGCTCGAGCTTGCCGCGCAGCTCCGCGTAGGCGTCGCGGCGCGTGTAGCGCGGCAGCCGTCCATGGCCCGCCGGCAAGTCGGGCTCGGGCGCGTAGTAACACAGTGCAGCAGAGACGACGGTGCGCGCGCCCGGGAGCAGCGTCTCCGGATGGCAGGAGACCTCGGGCCGCGCCATCGTGAACTTCATGTCGGCGAAGAGGCCGCGCGCCCGGCGGTCGCGGATGTGCCGTTCTGTTTCGACATAGGGCTCGGCGCGCGTCACGCCGACGACGTCGATCCCGAGCTCTTCGGCCAGTTCAGCGATCGTCACGCGGGTAGTGTGCCCCGACGTGCAAGCAGTGCGGATCCACGAGGACGGCGGGCCCGAGGTGCTGCAGCTCGAGGAGGTGCCCGACCCGGTCGCCGGCCCGGGCGAAGTGCTGATCCAGCTCCGCGCGTCGGCGCTCAACCACCTCGACGTGTGGATCCGCAAGGGTCTCCCCTCCGTGCCGAAGCCGCGGATCCTCGGCGCGGACGGCGCCGGCATCCGTGTCGACACCGGCGAGCGCGTCGTCATCAACCCGGGGATCGAGGCGCCGAAGGCGATCCACGTCATCGGCGAACACAGAGACGGCACGAACGCGCAGTTGATCGCCGTTCCCGAGGGCAACGTCTATCCGATACCCGGCGACCTCACCTTCGAGGAGGCTGCGGCCTTCCCGCTCGTCTTCGAGACGGCGTACCGGATGCTCGTCACGCGGGCGCAGCTGCAGCCCGGCGAGTGGGTTTTGCTGTGGGGGATCGGCAGCGGCGTGTCGACGGCGGGCCTGGCAATCGCGAAGGCGCTCGGCGCACGCACGATCGTCACCTCGTCGAGCGACGCGAAGCTCGACCGTGCGCGCGAGCTCGGCGCCGACGTGACGGTCAACCACGCCGGAGGAAACGTCTACGAGACCGTCAAGGAGGCGACGGGCGGCCACGGCGCCGACGTCGTCGTCGATCACGTCGGCGAGGCGACGTGGAAGCAGAGCCTCGATCTCGCCGCGTACGGCGGCCGGGTCGCAGTGTGCGGCGCCACGACCGGCCCGAATCCTCCGGCGGCGCTGCACCGCATCTGGTGGAAGCAGCTGTCGATTCTCGGCTCCACGATGGGGACGAAGAACGACTTCGAAGGCGCCTACGCGCTGATCGCCGACGGCCGCGCGCGGCCGGTCGTCGACGAGGTCGTGCCGCTGTCAGAGATCCGCGCTGCGCACGCACGGCTCGAGGCCGGCGAGCAGCTCGGCAAGATCGTCCTGTCGATTCCGGAATAGCTACTGCTGGTAACCCTCGACGACGTCGGCCGGCCGGACATCGGCGGCGTCGGCGTTGCGACCCGCTTCGCGCAGCGCACGCCGCTGGCGCAGAAGGTCCCACGCCTGGTCGAGCGACACCTTGACCTGCTGGAGCCGGTCGCGGTCGCGGTCGGTGGCGGTGCCGTCGGACTCGCGCTGCCAGAGCTCGTGCTCTTCGGCGACGAGTCGTTCGATGCTGCCGTGGATCTGCGAATCGTCCATCAGGCCTCCCAGGCGACGTCGTCGACGAAGCAGTAGACCCAGTCCTCGCCGGGCTCCGCCGAACGGATGATTTCGTGACCGGACTCCGCCGCGTGCGCTCGTGCGTGCCGGTTCGGCGACGAGTCGCAGCAGCGGATCGTGCCGCAGCTCGTGCACATGCGCAGGTGCACCCAGCGGTCGCCGGTCTTCAGGCACTCCTCGCAGCCGGCGATTGTCGGCGGCAGCTCGGTGGTGGCGATCTGGTCGAGGTGTGTGCAGGCGACGGGCGTCGGATCTACCCGAACCCGAGGATGAACTTCGCGTCGTCCGACATCTTGTCGGGCGTCCACGGCGGATCGAAGGTCAGCTCCATCTCGATCTCCTCCACGCCCTCCACCTGTCGGATCGCGGAGTCCATGTCCTGCGCGATCAGCGGGCCCGCGGGGCACCCCATCGACGTGAGGCTGTAGACGACCTTGACCTTGGGGCCGTCCACCGCGACCTCGTAGACGAGGCCGAGGTCGACGACGTCCATGCCGAGCTCCGGGTCCTCGACCTGTCGGAGCACCTCCATCACCTCTGTCTCGGTCGCCACAGCCTCAGTCTAGGTGCGCGAGTCGGCGCTGCGTCCGGTGGAACTCCGCTTTCAGGTCGCGCAGTCCGGCGGGCCGCGCGCCGAACGCCTTCGAGACGTAGATGCGCTGCCGAACCTGCTGCAGCTCCTCGAGGAGCGCTTCGACGGTTGCCCTGCGTTCGGCGATGGTCACGCTGCCTCCTCGAGTCGGACGTTGACGGGAATCTCGTGATCGGCCGGCTTCGGCGCCCGGAGCAGCGTCGCCGCAGCGACGGCTGCGAGCACGCTCAGCCCTGTCAGCGCGTACAGCGCCGTCTGGTATCCGTGGTCGAGCGACACCGACGTCGCGGCGTGGCCCGTCGACGTCGCTGCGATCGCCGTGACCGCCGCCAGCCCGATCGCGCCGCCGATCTGGCGGCTCGTGTTGATCAGCCCCGAGGCGACGCCGGCATCGGACCGCCCGACGCCCTGCAGGCTCGAGATGGTCACGGGCACGAACGAGAGGCCGAGGCCGCTGCCGCCGACGATGAATGCCGGGAAGAGGTCGCCGAAGTAGTCGGCGCCCACCGGTAGTCGCGTCAGGTACGCGATCGAGGCCGCGGAGAGAACGAGCCCGAGCGTCAACGTCTGGCGGACGCCGATCCGCGCCACCACCCGCTGGGCGAGGTTGGAGGCGACGACGACCGAGCCCGCGAACGCACTGAAGGCCACGCCGGTCTCGACCGCGCTGTAGCGGAGCACGCCCTGCAGGTAGAGCGTCAGCAGGAAGAACTCGCCGAACGTGATCGCTCCGAGCGCGGCCATGATCCCGTTCGCCGTGCTGAGCGCACGCAGGCGGAAGATGCGGAGGGGCAGCAACGGCCACTGCGAGCGCGACTCGATGACGACGAATGCGGCGATCAGCAGGCCCGAGAACGCGTACTCGAGCCACCCGCCCTGCGTCAACGCATAGACGAAGAGCATCAGCCCGCTCGTCACCGTCGCGGCGCCGGCCACGTCGAAGTGCTTGTGCCCGAGCTCTCCGCGGCTCTCGCGAAGGATCCGCGGCGCGAGCAGCGCCGCACCGATGCCGACGGGAACGTTGACGAAGAAGATCCAGCTCCACCCGAGGTAGCTCGTGACGACGCCGCCGAGGAGCACGCCGACTGCTGCGCCGCTTCCCGAGGCGGCGCCGTAGATGCCGAGCGCGCGGTTGCGCGCGGGACCTTCCGCAAACGAGGTCATCAAGAGCGAGAGGGCGGCGGGTGCGAGCACGGCGCCCGCGAGACCTTGCACGGCGCGGAAGGCGACGAGCGCGCCGGCCGACCACGCGAAGCCGCACAGGAGCGAGCTGAAGGCGAACAGCAGGAGGCCGCCGACGAAGACGCGGCGCCGTCCGAGGAGGTCGGCGAGGCGGCCGCCGAGGAGCAGCGTCCCACCGAAGACGATTGCGTAGGCCGAGACGACCCACTGCAGCGCCGACCGCGAGAAGCCCAGATCCGGGCCGATCGTCGGCAGCGCGACGTTGACGATCGCAACGTCGAGGATGACCATGAACTGCGCCGTGACGAGCAGCGCCAGGGCGGCCCCCGGACGCTTGACCACGTGATTTATAGGCAGAACCACTGATTGAGCTCCTAGATCGTTGATGACTTCAACAATCTAGCACGACAACCGTAGACTGCGCTACACTTCTCGACGTCATGAAGAATCGCGTGCCGGAAGCCCTGCTCTCGTCCCCCGTCTTCCTGATCAAGCGGCTCGGGATGAAAGCGAAGGAGGAGTCCCACGACGCCTACAGCGACGCGGGCATCCACCCCTACCACTACGCGATCCTCGAGACGCTCGCCGAGGGCGAGCGCGAGACGCAGGGTGCGATCGCGGATGCGCTCGACTACGACCGCGGCCAGCTCGTGGGCCTGCTGGACGAGATGGAAGAGGCCGGCCTCGTCGAGCGCCGGCGCGATCCCGAGGACCGCCGCCGTCAGGTCGTCGTGACGACGCCCGCCGGCAAGAAGATGCTGATCAAGATGCGCGCCGTGGCGAAGCAGCTCGACGACGACTTCCTCGCGCCCCTGACACTCGACCAGCGCAAGCAGCTGCAGAAACTCCTGCTGGCGCTCGCCGTCGAGCACGTGCCGAACTGTCAGGTCACCGGGCTGGCTCTAGTAGCCGAGTAGGCGAACTTCCTCGCGGCGCTCGCGCGCGAAGAAGTGGATGCCGTCGACGAAGCGGACCCAGTTGCACCTCGTGCACATGAGGAGCGAGTGCGTCCGGGCGCTGTCCGCGAGAAAGCGGACGCCGCGCAGCAGGTCGCCGTTCGAGACGCCGGTCGCCGCGACGATGATCTCACCGGGGGCGAGGTCCTCGGTCGTGAACAGGCGGGTGTAGTCCTCGATGCCGAGGCGCTTGAGCTCGTCGATCTCCGATCGCGTCGTCGGCCAGAACTGGGCCTGCAGCTCCCCGCCGAGACAGCGCAAGGCAGCCGCAGAGAGGATCGCCTGGCGCGTGCCGCCGATGCCGATCGACAGATGGTCGTTCGTGCCGCGGATCGCCGCGCTGATCGACGCGGTCACGTCGCCGTCCTGGATCAGCTTGATGCGCGCGCCGGAGTTGCGAATCTCTTCGATCAGGTCGTGATGGCGAGGACGATCGAGCACGATCGTCGTCACGTCGTTGACGCGCCTGCCGAATGCCTCCGCGATCGCCTGCACGTTCTCCGCCACCGGACGCTGCAGGTCGATGTGGCCGCGCGCAAGGGGCCCGACCGCAAGCTTGCGCATGTACATGTTCGGCAGCGTCGTCAGCCTGCCGGCTTCGCCTGCGACGATCATCGACATCGCACCGTTGCCCCCGCGCGCGACGACGCCGCGTCCTTCCAGCGGATCGAGCGCGAGATCGACGTCGCGTCCGCCGACGCCGATGACCGATCCCGGCAGCAGGCCGCCCTCCTCCCCGATCGAGCCGATGACGACGCGGCCGCTGATCGGAAGGATGTCGAGCGTCTCCCGCATCCCGTCGGCCGCGGCATTCTCCGCGCCCTCCTGGTCGGCGCGGCCGAGCCAGCGTGCCGACTTGAGCGCCGCGTGCTCCGTCGCGCGCAGGTACGACTGGCAGAGGCAGACGGCGTCGAGCGGCACGTGCTCGGCGACCACCGGCAGCTCGGCCGCCTCGGTCATGCGCGCTCCGCAGCCGAGAGGACGAGCTCGGCGACCGACCGCGTGGCCAGCTCGGCGTTCTCGTTCTCGACCACCGGCGTGCCGCTGTCCTCGGCGCGGCGGACGAGGTAGTCCTGCAGGCCGCGGATCGAATCGAAGCGGTCGAGGTATTTCGCCATCGGCCGGTCGGTGCCCGATTCGCGCGTGAAGAAATGCTGCGCGTGCGCCGTCTCGTCGGAGATCTTGAGGATGCACGAGCTGACGATCGCGCCCTCGAGCTCGAGCGGCACGAGCCCCGGCACGAGGTGGACGCCTTCGAGGACCATCGACCAGCCCTCCTGCAGCGCGCGCTCGACCGAGGCGCGCACGCCGACGAGCACGTTTCGCGCTTGCTCCTCGAAGGCCGGAATGAGCGGTTCGCCTTCGAAGCTCGAATGGTGGATCGTCGGGAAGAGCTCCGGCGAGAAGAAGGCACGCATGGTCTGACGGATGAAATCCGTCGACGTGACCCGAGTGATCCCGAGCCGGTACGCGATCTCCGTCGCGACCGTGCTCTTGCCGGTGCCGGTCGCCCCGCCGACGAGGATGACGACGGGCAGCTCGAGCTCGCGCAGCTCCTGATAGCGGCGCAGCTGGCGCACGGCCTCGCTTCCCTCGACCTCGCCGAGCGACTCGACGGCGAGCGCCTCGAGCCGGTCGAGCTCGACGACCTCGCTGTTGCGCGAGGCGAGGTCGTCGCCGAGCCGGCGCGCGAGCGCGTATGCACGGTCCGGTGGAACGGCCACCGCCATCAGCGCGCGCGCCATCAGGCCGCGCGAGTACGGAAGCCCGTGCTCGCCGCCGAGCGGCAGCGGCATGATCCGCCGCACCTCGCTCATGCGTGCACCCGCTCGAGCAGCGCCAGCACGTGTTCATCGAGCGACGGTGACACGAGCTCGTTGCCTGCGAGCACGACACGCTTTCCACGTGCGAGCGCATGCTCTGCGACGACGTCGATCGCCGCCGCCTTCAGCTCGATCAGATAGGTGTCGACGTCGAGGTCGGCCAGTTGCGCGCGCAGGACGTCGCGACGCGCGAGATCGTGCGAGACGAAGACGGGATCGAGATGATCCGTGCGCGCCGCGGCTGCGGTGAAGACGGCGACGCGGCCCTCGAGCGGCTCGGTCGGCGTCAGTCGCAGCTCGAGCTCGTCGACCACGAGGTCGCTGATCCGCTCGCGGAACGGCTCGCGGCCCACGAGGATGCGAGCGGTCGTCGCGATCGGCGGGATCGCCGAGCCGCTGCCGTCGAAGACGACGACGTCCGGCTCGAGCGATGCGGCGAGCCGCGCGCCTTCGAGCACGTTCGAGACGAACGGCGCGCCGGACACCCCGCCTCCGGCGCGACGGCACCCGATCGCGGGAACGCCGGCGAGCGCCGCGAGCTCGAGGAAGTCCGAGGCGGCGTGCTGCCCCGCACGCGAGCGCGCGACGAGCTCCTCGATCGTCGGCGGCGATGTCACGAGCTCCGGTTCCGGTGGGCCGCCCCGCCCCATCGCGACACACACGACGTCGCGGTCACGCGCGAGCAGCCGCGCAACGTGCGTCGCGACCGCGGTCTTGCCGACGCGCTTGCCGGTGCCGATGACGGCGATCGACGGCAGCTCGAACGGATGCAGCGGGGGCGGGTCGAAGCGGAAGTCCGCGCCGACGTACGGGATGCCGGCGGCGAGGAATGCGGCGACGAGCTCGGGGCGACGCTCGTCGGTCAGGTCGATTGCGACATCGACGTCCGGCACGTCGTCGACGAGCGGCACGCCGTAGTCGGGCTCGCCGCGCAGTTTGTCGGTGCCGCCCACGAGCAGTGCACACGTGAACTCGTACGGCAGCTCGCGCAACGCCGCGCGCACGACCTCCGGATAGTGCTCACCGTCGACGATGGCAACGGCTCTCATCGATCCGACGTCACCTCCTGCTCGATCCGCGCCGTGTACTTCTCGAACGTCTTCGTCTCCGTCGAGAACTGGATGATCCGCTCCTGGTCGTGGAACGGGTACTTGCGCCAAACGCTGACGTGCGTGCCCTCGATCTCGATCACGTTGTAACAGGGCCGCCCGTGCCCGCGCAGCCGGGACGACGAGACGGTGCCCGCGTTGACGATGAACAGATCCTCGAGTCGCCACGCATACGGGACGTGCTTGTGCCCGGAGAGCACGAGATCGACGCCTGCGCGCTGCAGGCACTCGATCGCGTCGCCCGCGTCGTTGACGATGTTCCGCTCGCGGCCGGTTCCCGGCACCGGCAGGAGGTGGTGATGGAGCACGAACACACGCAGATCGGCGGGCTCCGCGAACTGCTCCTCGATCCAGCCGTAGCGTCCGCGCCCGATCTGCCCATTGTCGAGATCCGGCTCGGTCGAGTCGACCGCGACGATCGTCACGTCGCCGAGGCGGAGCACGGAGTTTCGCGGCCCGAAGTGCTCCTCGAAGTGGACGTAGCCGACGTTGCGCGAGTCATGGTTGCCGGGAATGACGACGAGCGACTGGCATTCGATCTGTTCGAGATAGCGCCGCGCGAGCGCGTACTCGTCCTTGAACCCGTGCGAGGTGAGGTCGCCCGAGCAGACGACGACGTCCGGCTTCAGGTCGTTGACCTCGACGATCGCGCGCTCCAGGAGGTCGGGCAGGAAGAACTGCTGCCCGCAATGGAGATCGCTCAGCTGCGCGATCGTGAACGGCACGGCGTCAGGCTAGAAGATCCAGCGCACCGGGTAGAAGAGCAGCGCAGCGACGGCGGCAGCGCACGGGATCGTCAGCAGCCAGCCCGTGACGATCGTCCTGGCCACCCCCCACCGCACCGCCGAGAGCCGCCGCGTGGCACCGGCGCCCATCACGGCGCCGGACACGGTGTGGGTGGTCGACACGGGGTAGCCGAAATGCGTCGCGACATAGAGGACGCCCCCGGCTGCAGCCTGTGCGGCGTAGCCGCTCGGCGGCTCGATCTTGTAGAGCCGCTGCCCGACGGTCCGGATGACGCGCCAACCGCCGGCGTACGTGCCGAGCCCGATCGCGAGGCCTGCGGCGATCTTCACCCAGACGGGAACCTCGAACTTCGACAGATGACCGCTTTCGAACAGGGCGAGCGTCAGGACACCCATTGTCTTCTGCGAGTCGTTCGCGCCGTGCACGAACGCGACGAAGCCGCCCGAGACGATCTGGGCGTAGCGAAAACCACGATTTGCAATGTCCGGGCGCGCCCAGCGGAAGAGCCAGTAGATGGCGATCAGGACGACGAACGCGCCGGCAAAGCCGAGCGCCGGTGACGCCAGCGCCGGAAAGACGACCTTGTGGACGAAGCCGTGCCACTCGACGCCCTTCGATCCGGACTGGACGAGCGCCGCCCCGATCAGACCGCCGATGAGCGCGTGCGTCGAGCTCGACGGCAGCCCGAGGCGCCAGACGATCAGGTTCCAGCAGACCGCGCCGAGGAGGGCCGCGAGGACCGTCTTCTCGTTCGCGAGCCCTGTGTCGATGATCCCTTTGCCCACCGTCTTCGCGACGGCGGTCGTCAGGAATGCACCGGCGAGGTTGAGCCCCGCGGCCATGATCACGGCCGTGCGGGGTGACAACGCGCGTGTCGAGACGGACGTCGCGATCGCGTTCGCCGTGTCCTGGAAGCCGTTGGTGAAGTCGAAGCAGAGGCCGATGACGACCACTGCGACGAGCAGCACCCCGTTCACCGGTTCTTGACGAGGATCGCCTCGAGGACGTCGGCGGCGTTCTCGCAGGCGTCGACCGCCTCCTCGAGCTGCTCGTAGATGTCCTTCCAGCGCAGAACGGCCATCGGGTCGGTCTCGGTCGCGAAGAGCCCGGCGATCGCGCGGCGAGACAGGTCGTCTCCCTCGTCCTCGAGCGTGCGCAGCTCGATCAGCTGGCGCTTCGAGTCGCGGAAGCCCTGGAGCAGTCCGACCGCCTCGGAGAGCTTCCCTGCACAGCGCTGGATCACCTGCGCCTGCTGCTTCGCCTCGTCGCGCACTTCGCGCACTCCGTAGCCGAGGACTTTCTCGGCGGAATCGTCGATGTGATCGCACACGTCGTCGAGCACGCCGGCGAGCCGGTACATGTCGTCGCGGTCGAACGGCGTGACGAACGTCCGGTTGATCAGGTCGATCAGGTCGTGCGTGATCCGGTCGCCCTCGTGCTCGAGCTCCTTGATGTCGCGCATCCGGTTCTCCGCGCCGTCGGGGAACTCGTCGAGCAGACCGACGAGCGCACCCGAGATCGCAACGGTATTCGCAGCGGCGCGGTTGTAGAGATCGAAAAACTCCCGTTTCTGCGGAACGAAGCTGATCCGACGCATCGGGGCGCGTTTCTATCAGCTTTCGGACACGGCCGTTTCACCGTCCGACACCCTCGGTACCGTGCAGTGCAGATGGGGCTGGATATCCCTGTTTTCCAGGCATATCGCGGCACGTCGCCACCGCGCTTCGCCAGTCCGGCCGAGCTCGAGTGCGCGAAGGTGCTCGACTACTACGGGATCCCGTGGCTGTACGAGCCACGCACCTTCGTGCTGGAGACGGACGACGACGGGCGCGTGATCGAGGCGTTCACGCCGGACCTCTATCTGCCGGAACAGGATCTGTACGTCGAGCTGACGGCGATGAAGCAATCACTCGTCACGCGCAAGAACCGGAAGCTGCGCAAGCTCCGCGAGCGCTATCCGGACGTGAAGATCAAGCTCTTCTACAAGCGAGACCTCGAACGGCTGGCTCAACACTTCCGTCTGGACCTGGCGTCGTAACGCTCGACTCTCGGATCGGGGAGATCTACCTCACAGCGGAGGAGCTCGCTGCGCGTGTGCACGAGCTCGGTGCCGAGATCGCGCGCGACTACCAGGGCCGCGAGCCGATCCTCATCGGCTCGCTGAAGGCAAGCCTCGTGTTCATCTCCGATCTCTCGCGGGCGATTCCGATCCTGCACGCGATCGACTTCGTCGAGCTCGCCGGCTACGGCAGCGCGCAGATGGGCGGACACGAGCAGATCCGCGTGCTCAAGGATCTCGACGCCGACATCGGCGGTCGCGACGTGATCGTCGTCGAGGACGTGGTCGACACCGGGCTGACGCTCAACTATCTCGTGCGGACGTTCGAGCTGCGCGAGCCGCGTTCGGTGGCGGCGGTGACGCTGCTCGACCGGCCCTACCGCCGGCTCGTCGACGACCTGCCGGTGCGCTACGTCGGCTTCGTCGTGCCGGACGAGTTGTTCGTCGGCTACGGGTTCGACCTGCACGAGCAGTGGCGCCATCTGCCGGACCTGCGCGTCCTGCGCGAAGTTTAGGCTAGCCTAACTTTCGTGGCGAGCAACGCGGGCGAGCACGTCCTCCTGAACCGCGGCCGGCTCCGGCTGCTCCCGTTCCTCGGGCCGGCGTTCATCGCCGCCGTCGCCTACATCGACCCGGGCAACTTCGCCACCAACATCGCCGGCGGCTCGAAGTTCGGCTACACGCTGATCTGGGTGATCGTCGCCTCGAACCTGATGGCGATGCTCGTGCAGACGCTGTCGGCGAAGCTCGGCATCGCCACCGGGCGCAACCTCGCCGAAGTCTGCCGCGACGAGCTCCCGCGCGGGGTCACGATCGGGCTCTGGGTGCAGGCGGAGGCGATCGCGATCGCGACCGACCTCGCCGAGTTCCTCGGCGCCGCGCTCGGGCTACACCTGCTGTTCGGGATCGGCCTCCTCCCCGCGGCGTTCGCCACCGGCGCCGCGGCATTCCTCATCCTCGGCCTTCAGCGGTGGGGCGTCCGGCTGCTCGAGGCCGTGATCGCGGGGATCGTGCTCGCAATCGGCCTCTGCTACGTGATCGAGATCTTCAAGGCGCAGCCGGACTGGGCCTCGGTCGGCAAGCACGCCGTCGTTCCGGACTTCCAGGGCCGGGAGTCGGTGCTGCTCGCGGTCGGCATCCTCGGCGCCACCGTCATGCCGCACGTCATCTGGCTGCACTCCGCGCTGACGCAGAGCCGCATCGTCCCGCAGGACGACGAGCAGGCGCGCCGACTGATGCGCTTCACGAAGATCGACGTCGTCATCGCGATGACGATCGCAGGGCTGATCAACGTTGCGATGCTCGTGATGGCGGCGTCGACGTTCTTTCGGACCGGCCACCACGACATCGGTTCGCTCGAGACCGCCCACGCGACGCTGGCGCCGCTGCTCGGGACCGCCGCGAGTGCGTTGTTTGCGATCGCACTTCTCTTCTCCGGCCTCTCGTCGTCGGCGGTCGGCACGCTTGCCGGCCAGGTCGTGATGCAGGGGTTCATCCGTCGCCGGATCCCGATCGTCGTGCGCCGGCTCGTGACCATGACACCCGCGTTCGTCGTCATCGCGCTCGGCGCGGATCCGTCGCACACGCTCGTCCTCAGTCAGGTCGTGCTGTCGTTCGGCATCCCGTTCGCCCTCGTCCCCCTCGTGTGGTTCACGAGCCGGGGGCATGTGATGGGCGTCCTGAAGAACGCGCGCGCGACGACAGCAGCAGCCGTCCTCGTCGCGGCGATCATCGTCTCCCTGAACGTCTTTCTGCTGACGCAGGCCTAAATACGGACGACCCCCGACCGGCCGACGACGCGGCCGCGCGCGTCGAGCGCGTCGACGGCGGCGAAGCGGTCCGCGCCGTCGAGCCGGAGGCGCGTCTCGAAGGATCGCTTCGCGACGACCTGCCGCGTCGCAAGAGTCGTCTTCGTCGCGCCGGCCCGCAGGCGCCAATGCGCCACCGCCGTTGCACCGTTCCAGCTCGCATAGCCGGACGGCTCGCCGCCCACGGATGCAACTGCGAAGGCCGGCGCCTCCGGCGGCTGCGCGTCCCAGGCGCGGCGAAACGCGCGATACGTGAAGCCGCCGCCCGGATACCCGGCATCGAAGCGAAGCGTTCCGTCCGGCCGGAACTCCGAGAACCGCGGCACCGAGCCCCAGCCGACGAACGCGCCGTCGTCGTCGAGCGGCTCCATGCTTCCCATCGCCGACGCGAGGAGGTGCTCGGGATGCGGCAGCTCCTGGACGAGCGATGCGGTGCCCGCCGACTCGTCGAGACGGAGGCGCAGGCCGCGAGAGTACGGCTCGGTCTGCGCGACGCCGGCGCCGTTGTCGAACACCGTGATCGTGCCGTCCGCGTGCTTGCGCGCGTGGTGCTGCCACGCGAAGGCGGCGTCCTCCGCAACCGCGAAGTCGCTCTTCTTGCCGCCGAGCCGCCAGCCGATCTCGCCGGTCGTGCGATCGACTCTGTAGACCGTCCAGGCGTGCCGCGACGAGATCAGCAGGCTGCCGTCGTCCACCGCCGCCGCGTTCAGGTGCGCGAAGTCGTACGAGCCGGTGGTGGGAGTCACATAGCTCTCGCCGAAGGCGATGTGGTCGCTCGCGCGCCACTCGAAGAGCACGTCGCCCGACGCGATCTCGATCTCCTGCACGACCGAGTCGAGGAGCGCACCGTCGTCGTTGTACGCGATGAGCAACGCCGTGTTGCGCGGCGTGATCGAGAACTCGTGGAAGTCGGTGACGAGCCCGTCGCCGGCGCGCACGCGCGTCAGCTCGCGGTAGTCGCTCCCGAGGATCACGAACTCGCCGGCACCGTGGCTGCCCTGAAGGGCGCCTTCCCACCACGCGAGGACGCGCTGCCCGCCGAGCTCGTGCGCGTTGAAGTTCATCACCGTCAGCCCCGGACGCGGCAGGAACCAGACGAGCTCGCCGTCGTCGTCGATGATCATCGGCCCCGGCTGCCGCTCGCCGTTCGTGTTCGAGATGAAGATGTAGCCGGGCGCCGTCATCTCGGGCGCGCTGAGCACGTGCACCCGCGCCGGGTCGAGCGCAGGCGCCGAGCGGAACCGCGGCGGCGCGCTCTCGAGGAGCCCGGCGAAGCTCGGCCGGGCCGCGGTCAGCGCGAGCGCCGAAGGCGCCGCCGCCGCAGCACGTGCGAAGAGCTGCCTCCGGGTGAACCGCACGTGAAGACCCAACACCCGAACCTGAAGAAACCGGTAAGAACCTCACTCCGTTAGGGGGAGTTGCCAGGTGGAGCTTGCCGTTCGACACTGTCGTTCGGTGATCGGTCGCACCCACGAGCTGGAGTCGATCTCGAGATGGCTCGACACCGACGGCATTCTCTGTCTCGTGGGCGATGCGGGAATCGGGAAGACGACGGTCTGGCGTGCCGGCGTCGAGCACGCGCGCGGACGGGGCTTTTGCGTCCTTGCCGTCGAGCCCGTCAAGGCCGAGCAAAGCCTCTCGTACGCGGCCCTCGCCGATCTGCTCGAGCCGGTCGGCGACGACGTGTTTCTCTCGCTGCCGCAGCCTCAGCGGCGTGCACTCGAGCGAGTCCTGCTCCTCGTAGAGCCAGACGGCCCGCTCGACGCCCGGCTCGTAGGTGCTGCCGTCCGCACCGCCATCGAGGCAATCGGTCATCCAGTCCTCGTTGCGGTCGACGACATCCAGTGGCTCGACGCGGCGAGCGCCGCGGCGCTCGCCTTCGCGCTCCGGCGCACGACGTCGGCGAGAGCGCTGCTGGCGTTGCGGGCCGATCACGAGCTCCCGCTGCGGCTCGAGGTGCAGACGCTCGAGGTCGGCCCGCTGAGCGTCGGAGCCCTCCACCACCTGCTCGTAGAGCGGCTCGGCATCGCGCTCCAGCGAACGCCGCTGCTGCGTCTGCACGAAGTCTCAGGCGGCAACCCGTTCTACGCGCTCGAGCTGGCGCGGGCCAGCCCGGACGGTCGGCACCTCGTGCTCCCGCCTTCGCTGCGGCACGTCGTCGCAGATCGCCTCGGCGCCCTGCCCACGAACACCCAGCGGTCGCTCGCGGCACTCGCGCTCGGCGGCGAGGCAGACGAGCTCGGGCCGGCGGTCGACGCCGGGATCGTCGAGAGCGCCGCCGGGAGGTTCCGCTTCGCGCATCCGCTCTTTGCCGAAGCGGCAGCCACGCTCGTGCCGGAGACCGAGCTCCGAGCGCTCCACGCCGTGATCGCAGAGCAGACGAGCGACCCCGAGCAGCGCGCTCGCCACCTCGCCCACGCAGCCGCGGGCCCCGACCAGCCGACGGCGGCAGCGCTCGAGGAGGCGGCCGAACGAGCGGCGTATGACGGCGCATTCGCCGCCGCAGCCGAGCTCTGGGAGCTGGCTGCCACGGTCACGCCTCTCGAGGACCATGAGCAGCCGCGGCGGCTGGTCGAAGCGGGAATCGCCCACGTGGTCGCGGGCAACCCGCACGTCGGCGGGGCGTTGCTCGAACGGAACCTCGATCGGCTCCCGCCGGGGCCCCTCCGCCAGCGCGGGCTCGTGCATCTCGCCTCGAGACTCGGCCGGAACGACGTCCGGGCGGTCGTCCCCGTCCTCGAGCGTGCGCTCGCCGAGGCCGAGGAGCCGCGGCTCCGGTACGAGATCACCGTGCTGCTCGCCTCCTCCTTCCAGCTGGCCGACGAGCGCGAGCGGGCGAACGAGGTCGCGCGAGAGCATCTCCGTTTCGCCGAGGTGCAGGACGATCCCGCGCTCCTCGAGGACGCGCTCCTGCTCTCGGCCGCGCAGAGGCTTGCGGCCGACCGCCCGGCGTGGGATCTGCTCGAGCGTGCCCGCGAGATCGCCGCGGCCCGCGACGGCGACAGGCCGCGCCGCGCGTGGGGCTGGGCGCCGCTGACCGCCGCGTACCTCCGCGACGGGAGGATCGACGACGCACGCTCCGCCCTCGAGGAGGCGCGCGTCGAGTCCGTTCGCGCCGGCGCGGCGAGCTACGACCACGGGCTCCTTCGCAATCTCTCGATCGTCGAGCTCGCGGCCGGCAACCCGCGGCTCGCATACGAGCTGGCAGACGAGGCGCTCACGCTCGCGGAGCAGATGGACGAACCAAACACGATCTGCATCTCCCTCGTGTGTGCAACCCACGCAGCGGTCGTGCTCGGCGACGTCGAGGCGGCACGCCGGCACGGCGAGCGCGCCGTCGAGCTCGCGCGCAGTGTCCACGCCGTTCTCCACGGCGACGGAGTGTCGCTCGCCCTCGGCGCGCTCGAGCTCTCCCTCGGCCGGACGGATGCCGCGGCGGAGATCTATCGGACGATGACGCCGCATGCCCTCGCCCGGTTCAGCAACGTGGCCGGTGGACGGGGACAGCTCGACGCGGTCGAGGCGCTCACCGCCGTAGGCGACGTCGAGCGAGCCGCAGAAATCGCGTCGAGCTTGCCGAACGACGCGCGCGAGAGGGGGCTCGGGGAGGCGTGCGTCGCCGCCGCCGGCGGCGAGATCGTCCGCGCAATCGAGCTCATGACGGCGGCGGAGCCGTCAGCCTCGCCGTTTCGGCGGGCGCGCGACCAGCTGCTCCTCGGCCGGCTTCTGCGCCGGGCGCGGAGGAAGCGCGACGCGCGCACTGCGCTCGAGACGGCGCGCGACGCCTTCCTCGCGCTGGACGCGCCGCTGTGGGCTGAGCGCGCGGCGGACGAGCTCGCCCGTCTCGGCGGGCGCAGCCCGGTCGGAGCGGTGCTGACCGAGTCGGAGCGGCGGGTCGCCGAGCTCGTCGCGTCGGGCCTCTCGAACAAGGAGGTCGCGACGCGCCTCGTCGTGACGGTGCGCACCGTCGAGTGGCACCTCTCCAAGGTCTACGCGAAGCTCGGCGTCGACTCGCGCACCGCGCTCGCGGCCCGCTGGCCTGACGAAGAGCGGACAAAGACCGGGGATCTCCGCAGTACCGCCTGAAGCCGGCGCGCCGTAGCGTCGTCGCGCAACGATGCGCCGCGAGTTCCTGGCAGAGCTGTTCACCGAGGCTGACGACCACAAAGGCCGCGCCGCCTTGGTTCAGCGGGCTCGCGAGGCGGCGGAGCAATCCACCGCCGTCCGCTTCGTCCGCTCGATCTTCGTCCCTGAGGACGAAATGTGCTTCTTCGTCTTCGAGGCCGAATCGGCCGACGCCGTGGCGCTTCTCGCCGAGCAGGCCGCGCTTCCGATCGACCGTGTCGTCCGGGCCGAGCTCTGACGTGGCGGCGGAACGCGAAGACAAACGAAAGGGGCTTACCGATGATCCGCGTTAGGAACCGGCTCGTGGTTCTCGCGCTCGTCGTGTGCGCTCTTCCGGCTGCGAGCGCGGCCGGCGGGAGCGACACGCTGCAGTGGTCGAGCGTGGTCTTGAAAGGGCAAGCAGCGAACGCGCTCGTCGGTTGCCCACCGGGCGTACCGGCGACCGCGAATTGCTGGTCGATCAACTCGTCCGGCACGATTCGGGGGCTCGGCGACGTGACCGAAAGCGGAGTGCTCGTCGTCCAGGACCCCCACACGACCTGCGAGAAGTGGCAGGCGACGCCGGTGCTGACGGCCGTCGGAGGGGGCACGATTCAGCTATCGCTCCAAGGCCCGCCGTGTATCTCCGACCCGAACGGCTCGGGGGTCGCGGGAGCCCCACTGGCGTTCACCGTCGTGGGGGGCACCGGGCGCTACGCGGGTGCCTCGGGCAGCGGCACCGACGCCACTGACGACGCCTCCGGGATCGGCAGGAACGGCAGCGACACGCTGACGGGGACGCTCACCGCACCGAACGCAACCTTCGACCTCACGCCCCCCGAGATCAGCGTGCAGGCGAAGAAGATCGTACGGGCGCCGAAGGGCAAGAAACGGGTCCGCGTGAACTACACGGCCGGCGCGCAGGACGCGGTGGACGGGCCCGTACCGGTCCAGTGCAAGCCGAAGTCCGGAAGCTTCTTCAAGGTGGGAGGCCGCACACGGGTGACCTGCACCGCCACCGACTCCAGCGCCAATACCGCCAACAAGCAGTTCACTGTCGCCGTCGAGCCCCGACGGTAGGCGCTGCCGACGTGTGCAGTTGCGCCTAGACCTTGCGCGGAGACGCCGGAGGCCGTCGAGCTCCTCCGGCGTCGCCGCCCTCGCCTGGACGAACGTTCCTTCGACCGCAGCGCGTGTTCTCAGTCGGAAAGGCCTGCCATGTGAAGGCGCTCGTCGAGCTCGTCTCGGAGCCGATCGAGCTGCGGGCCCCCGCCTTCACCGGCGTCTTTCTTTGCGTTGAACAGCCGCACCCATAGCCCTGCAGCCCAGGCGGCGGCACGGTCTCGGCCCGACCAGTCGCCGAATGCGGTCTGGTAGGCGTCGATGAATTGCGTCGTTTGCGCGACTGTGGCGGACCCACCGGGAGACCCTTGCGCAGCCCACACCGCGGCCGCGAGCCCGACGATGGCTGCTTCCGGTTGGGCGATGACACTGTCCCAGTCGTGTACGACAAGAGGGTCGTCCCCGATCCAGCGAATGTTCTGCGACTCCCAGTCTCCGTGGCCGAGCCGCAACGGCGCCTCGTACGCGCTCAGCAGATCTCGCACACGGCGCGCGCTGTCGTCGATCCACGCGGGGCCGTCCACCAGATTCAGGTTCGTCCCGCGATCGTCGCGCTCAGGCCACGTCGTGCCGGCGGGGTGGTCCCACGCTGTCCACGGCGGCGGCGGCTGCAGCGTCGGCACGCCGGCGACCTCGGGGGCAGCAGCGATCAACCGGCCGAGCAAGGTCGCGTACGGGCCCGCGCCGAGATCCGGGTCGCGCTGCTTGCCGCCGCCGATGAGGAGTTCGGCGCTCACAGCCCACCCATCCACTAGCTCCACGTCGCCAAGGGGGACTGGGCAGGGATATCCAGCCGCTGCGAGGTGCCGCTGGACTGCAACGCAGGCCCGCAGGCGGTCCTGCCAAGGCCGAACCTTGATCACGACCTCTCGGCGGTCCGCAAGCCTCTCTCGGCGGTCCGCAAGCCTCACCCCGAGAACGCGGGAAAGGTTCCCACGCTCGAACAACGTCGCCATGATCGGGCTCCCAAGCGACGACTCGCACCACCGCCCCAAGCTCTCGTCCGACAGCACCGTCCGATCATGCCGAGCCGGACGCACAGCGCTCGACTGCGCGAGCGCTCAGGAATGTCACCAGAGCCGCGGAGTCGACTAGTCCTCGATCTGCGCCTTCCCGCTCCGCTGCGATGCATCGCGTGCGGCGCGCATGGATTCGAGCTTCTCGGGCGAATGACCGGCCCAGCCGAGAAGCTCGCCCACGATACGCAAGGGCTCTCGGCTACGAAAGGACTGGGTTGGATTCCCCGGGAACTTCTTGTCGGTCACGTTCGGATCGTCCTCGAAGTCCCCAGTAGGCTCGACGATGTAGATGCGCCCACCGTTCGCGCCACCGGCGAGCTCGGCGCCCCAGACAGCGGCGTCGAGTGTGGCCGTGAAGTAGACGTAGTTCATCACCCGGCCTGCTTCGAAGTTCGATTCGCGCCCGGGGACGAGCAGATCGCCTACCGAGAGGTCCGCCTTCGTCCCGTGTAGGTACACGCCCGCCTCGTACGCCTCGAATGGCACGGGCTCACGGGTGGCGCTCACGCGACGATGCTAGCGTCGGTCGCCTGGGCGAGTGTTCCGGAATGACCCCCTGAGCGCTACGGAATGATGTGGCTGTGCGTCTACCGCTCCTTGTCGTCGTCAGCGGGATGCCATCGTCGGGTAAGACCACGGTCGCGGAGGGTCTCGCTCGTCGGCTTCAGTTGCCGCTGATTGCCAAAGACGAGATCAAGGAGTCTCTCTACGAGAGCATCGGTGCGGATGACGTGGACGCGTCAGGCCGCATCGGTCGAGCGGCCTTTGCACTGATCTTCGACCTTGCCCGAGCCGCGCTCGGCGCAGGTGCGTCGGTGATTGTCGAAGCCAACTTTTTCCGCGACCAGGAAGCCGAGTTCGCCTCGTTCCCTGAGCATCAGCTAGTGCAGCTTCACTGCCACGCGCCGCTGGACACATTGGTCGAGCGCTACGCAAGTCGCTCTCGTCACGCCGGACACCACGACGCGGCGAAGATCAAGGAGCTTCCGGCGCGATTCGAGAGCGGCGTTCACGATGCGCTCCGCCTCGCTGGCACCCTCGTCGAACTCGACACGACTGAGCCGGTGGATCTGGACTCTCTCGCTGACCGTATACGCGCGTCTGGATAAAGGGCCGTGCGCTGGGCCTGTGTTCCGGAATGACCCCTGACGCCGCCTAGCGGCTGCGGTCGATCGCAACACGAGCGGGGCCAGTGACGCCCATAGCCTTGAACCCGCCCTCCGCGTCTTTGGCCGCTACTGCTCCGATCGACGAGAGTTCGTCGAGCACCGCTACGAGCCGGTCGAGCAGGGCGCGTAGTTGAGCCTCTCGGTTCTCGTCAGGCGTTGAATGTCCGTCGATGTCGAGGAGGGTCGCTAGCCGTTCGGCGTCTTCAGAACTGAGAAGACTTCCCGCACGTCCTTTGATATGAGCCCCCTCCGCTTCAGCCGGGAACGCGAGTTCAACATTGACGTAGTAGAGGAGGGAGTACTGGGACTTCTGGAGGTTCAGGGACTGCTCCACCTCGCCGAGCTTGCGTCTCCAGGTGCCGGAGCGTTTCTGGGTGAAGTGCGACTTGCCGCAGGCATCGAAGCTGCGCTGGACGATGTTCCGCGATGCCACGCTCAGGGGCCACCGAACAGATCGAACGCCCAGCGCGTCAGGAAATCGTGGATCTCGCGCAACGAGCCGACGTATTCGATGCGATCGCTGCTCTCAAACTTGCAGACCCCCGACTCCTGCATCGCCGCCTGAGACCAGTCTCCCTGCCGCCCCTCTTCGAGGCGCTCGACCCGAAGCACTGCCCCGGGCTCCAAGTCCTCCATGAACATGAAGAGCGCATCCTCGGACGGGTCGTCGTAGACCTCGCCGGTCGAGTCCGTCGCTCGGAGGATCGGGCCAGCCATCGGCCTGATGGTGACACGCTCTGCTGCGCGAGCGTTCTTCACGTCTGACCAGCCCGGAAAGAGCGCATCCCGCTCCCCGGCCCGGCCCGAAGGGCCGCGCCGCGGCGGGCGACAGCGCCCTTTTGCACGCAGCGCACCCGAAACCGCGCTCTCGGGTGCGCGAAGTTCCTGCAAACCGGTCGCCGCGCCTGCGCGGCCCCGAATAAGCAACCGGCCGCCCCGGGGGGAGGCGGCCGGCGTCGTCGGGAGACGACCTTGTGGAAAACGGCAGGCGCCTTCGCAGCCCTCAGTTTTCCGAATTACAACCGATAAACGGCTCAGAGCCGCGGGCAGTTACGGCAGGTAGCCGAGCGGGTCGACCGGGCTGCCGTGGAGCCGGACTTCGAAGTGGACGTGCGGGCCGGTGCAGAAGCCCGTACAGCCGCTGTAGGAGACCACCTGGCCCTGGGAGACCTGCTGATTGCAGCTCACCGCGACGCTCGTGTTGTGGCCGTAGAGCGTCACGAGGCCGTTGTGGTGGTCGATCATCACGAGGTTCCCGTACCCGGACATCCAGCCGCACCAGATGACCGTGCCGTTCGCAGCGGCGTGGACGGGCGTCCCGCTCGGGACGCCGATGTCGATCCCTGGATGAAGCGTGCCCCAGCGCATGCCGAACGGGCTCGTGATCGGACCGGAGACCGGCCAGATGAAGCCGGAGCTCGGCGCCGGCTCAGCGCCGCCCGAGGCAGCGCTGCTTCCGGAGGCCGACGAGCTCTCGGATTGCGCGATCTTCGCCGCCAGCTGCGCGCTCGCAGCGGCGAGCGCCTCCGACTCGTTGATCTCGTCCTGCACCTGCTTCTTCGTGGTCACGAGCTCGTGGGACTTGCCGGCGCGAGCGCTCGCCAGCTGGTTGCGGTTCGAGAGCAGCTCGCCGCGGAGGATCGCCTTCTGCTGCGTGCGCGCACTGATCACGCGCGTCTCCTGGGCGACCCCTTGCCGCACCTTCCGAGTCTGCAGCCGCGCGATCCTCACCTGGCGCCGCGCAGTCTGGACGGCGAGCGCGACCTTCTTGTCCTGCTTCGCGACCGCGCCGAGGTAGTCCAGCTGGCTGAGGACGTCGTTGAAGCTGCGCGCCTCCAGGACGACGTCGACCGCCGTCGGCTGACCGGTCTTGTAGATGTTGACGAGCCGCATGTCGAGCCGCCGCACCGCGAGCGTGTACTCGCGCTTCAACGTGTGGAACCGCACGGTCTGCAAGTGGAACAGCTGGTTCAACTTCGTCAGCCGCCGCTGGTGGAGCGCGAGGTCGGACTGGAGCACCGCGAGCTTCGACGAGACGTCGCCGACGCGCTGCTCGAGGCCGTGAATCTGCGTCGTCAATGAAGAAATCTGGGAGCTCAGGTGCGACTCCTGCACATGCTGCGCTGCGATCTTCGCGTGCAGGTCGACGAGCTTCTGGTCGACGGCGGCCTTCTGGTCGCCGATGCCGCTACCGGCGAGCGCCGGCGCGGCGGACAGCAGCGCAACGAGCGCGAGCAGGAGCAGCAGGCGCCTGGCCATAGGCCCCCATCTTCGCGGAAACGCCGGTCAGTCCTCGTCCCGGTCCGGATCCGGCGCCGGCTGAGGCGGGGTCGCCTCGTCCGGGGGCGGATACGGCTCGGGCACGACCGCCGGCTGCGGCGGGGTCGCCTCGCCCGGAGGCGGGCTGGGTTCGGACGGGAGCACCATCATCGTGTCCTGTACCGGAAGCTTCGCCTTGCGAATCCTTTCCCCCGCCTCGGCAAGCCCGGCGTCGAGCCGGCTGCGGAGCGCGGCCTCCCGTTCGTCGAGCTCCGCGAGCTGCGCGCGCGCCGCCGCCTCGGCCCTGCCGTCGCGGGCATGCGCGGCCGCGCCGAGGTCGACGAGCGCCGACTTGCGCTCGGCCTCGATCAACAGCAGCCCGCCCTGGATGCGCCGCGCCTCGGCCGCTGCGGCGGAGCGTGCCCGCCACTCCTCGAGCCTCGAGCGGGCCCGTTCCCTGACCTCGCTGCCGGCGCGCACGGCGTGCTCGTGGCCGTGCGGCCGCCGTCGCGCCGCCTCCATGAACCCCGCGAACAAGAGTGCGGAGATCCCGAGCAGGATCAACCCGTACGGCCAATGGCCGGCCGCGAAGAGGACGATCGCGAGCACGAGCAGGACGGCGGCGAGGCCGAGGAGGAACGACGGCGGTGTGACACCGAACCAGCGCGGCTCGCTGACCTGCATCGACACCGGCACCGGCCCGGTCTCCTCCGGCGGCAGCTCGGCCTGCAGGGTGCGGCTCGCCGGCTCCTGTAGCGGTACGCCGCATTCGGGGCAGTACCGCGCCCGGATCGGCACGTCTGCGCCGCAATGCGGGCAGGCGTCAGTTGCGGGCGATGCGCTCACGCCCGGATTCTGCCCCGGGTTGCAATGCTTTTAACGCCGCAGCAACCCGCGCCCTCAGCGGTCCAACTTGTGTCCGGTAATCGGCATCGGTGACCTTGCCCGTCCGGTGGTCGAATTCCAGCTCCCGCAGGGCGGCGACGGCGCGGTCGCGCTCTTCAACGAGCTCGAGGCGGGCCCTCTGGCCCTCGCTCATGGCCCCCAGATCGTCGTTCGCCGGAGCCGGCTCCCGGAGGAACGGCCGGGCGACGAACGCGACGACGAAGAGAGCGAGGATGGCGCCGAGCACGAGCGCCGCGGTCATGCCGCAGCGGCGGCATACCGCTCTGCCAACCGCCGCTGCTCGACCGCGTCCGGCCACATCGCGACGAGCGAGCCGAACACGAAGATGAAGCCGGCGGCCCAGATCAGGTTGACGAGCGGCTTCGTCAGCACCTTCAGGTCGATGTCGCTGCTGCCCTTGATGGTCTGAGCCGTCGTGAACACGTCGCCGAGCGTGCGCGGGTCGTGGTAGACCGACGCCTCGTTCGCGGGCCCTTCGATCGGATAGAGGTTCTCTCCCGGTGCGACCGTCGCGACGTGCGAGTGTCCGCGTGCGACGTCGAGGACTGCGCGGAAGCCGGTGTAGTTCGGTCCCGAGACGCTGTCGAGACGGTCGTACGTCAGCGTGTACCCGGCGATCCGCATGCTCTGGCCGGTCTTGAGCGTCTGCTCGTGGATCGTCTGGTACGCGGACGAGCCGGCGACGCCGATCGCGAACAGCAGGACCGCCACGTGCACGAGGTATCCGCCGTAGCGCCGGCGGTTGCGTGCGACGAGACGAACCACCGAGCCGGTCGCGCGCCGTCCGCGCACGAACTCGAGCACGATCGACGCAGCGACGAACGCGCAGAACGTGTACGCGAGGATGCCGGGCGCCGACGAGCCGTAGCCGAGCGCGAGCAGGACGCCGCCGGTCACCGCGGCGAACGCGAACGGGACGACGAACATCCGGCCGAGCGAGCGGAGCGACGCACGGCGCCACGCGACGAGCGGCCCGATCCCCATCAACAGGAGGAGCGGCAGCCCGAAGCTGTGCAGGAAGAAGTCGTAGTACGGCTTCGACACGGAGCGCGTCTCGCCGCGCACCGCTTGCGACACCACCGGGTACATGACGCCCCAGAGGATCGTCAGGCAGAAGGCCACGAGCAGCAGGTTGTTGTAGAGGAACGTCGCCTCGCGCGAGACGAGCGACTCGAGCTGCGTCCGCGCCCGTAAGAGCGGCAGCCGCGCGTAGATCAGCACCGCCGAGAAGACGGTGATGACGGCGATGAAGCCGAGGAACCAACCGCCGAGCGGACTCTGCGAGAACGAGTGGATCGAGTTGACGACGTTCGAGCGCGTGAGGAACGTGCCGAGGATCGAGAGCCAGAACGCAAGCGAGACGAGCACCATGTTCCAGACCTTCAGCATCCCCCGCTTCTCCTGGATCATCACCGAGTGCAGGAACGCCGTCGCCGCGAGCCACGGCATGAACGCCGCGTTCTCGACGGGGTCCCATGCGTAATAGCCACCCCAGCCGATCTCGACGTACGCCCAGTGCGCGCCGAGAAGCTGGCCGGCGCCGAGGAACGTCCATGCGGCGAGCGTCCACCTGCGGGTCATGACGATCCAGCGTTCGTCGGTGCGACCCGACAGCAGCGCTCCCATGGCGAACGCGAACGGAATCGAGAGCCCGACGTAGCCGAGATAGAGCATCGGCGGATGCGCGAGCATGTACGGGTTCTGGAGGCTCGGCACCATCCCGGCGCCGTCGGGCGGCGCGGGCTGCGTCCCGAACGGGCTCGAGATGAAGCAGAGCATGAACGCGAAGAAGACGGCGATGCCGCCGAGCACCGGCACGACCCACGCGATCAGCTCGCGCTGCCGGCGGTTGAGGAAGACCGCGAGCGCCCCGTACCCCGTCAGGATGAGCAGCCAGAACAGCAGCGACCCTTCCTGACCGCCCCAGAAGGCGGAGAGCGCGTACCCGAGCGGCAGCTTGCGGCTCGTGTGCTGCGCGACGTACGAGAACGTGAAGTCGCGGCGCGCGAGCGCGGTCCACAAGATGACCGCGGCGACGAGCGTCGTCCCGAAGGCCGCGAGAAGCGCGTTCTGCGCGGACACGGCAAGACGACGGCGATGATGGAACGCCGCATGCGCGCCGGCGACGACGGCGTACGCGACGAGCCCGAGGCTCAGGAGGAGGGCTGCGCGGCCGAGCTCGGCCACTAGGTCTTCGTGCTCTGCTTCGCGGGCGAATACTTCGACGGGCACTTCGTCGACAGCGAGCCGCTGTTCGCGAGGAACTGCCCGCTCCGCAGCGTCCCCGTGAGGACGACGACGCGACCGGCCTTGTAGAGGTCGGGGACGCTGCCGTGGTAGACGACGGGCACGCGGCCGACCTTCTGGTTCGGGTCGCTCAGCACGAAGCGCATCCCAGCCGTCGAGTGGGCGTCGCCGCGCGTCGAGACGACCGTGCCGACGAGCGTCACGCTCTGACCGACGTACTTGTGGATCTGGGTCGGAACGACCTGCGGTGTCCCGGCGCCCGCGATCGACGTGTAGAGGATGAACACCGCGAGTGCGGCGGCGACGGAGAGCGCGATGACGAGACGGGCCGGTGAGCGTCTCATTTCCCGTACAGGCTAGCGCCGCGTGTTGCCGCAGAGCTCGGTTGTGAGCGGAACCGGCGGCCCGGGCAGCTCCTCGATCCCGGCGGCCGTCGCATGGAACGGCGGCACCCGGATGCCGGCGAACGGGAGGAGACCGAGGCAGGCGAGCGCGGCGGGCAGCTGGGTCCCTGCGTGCATCTCGTGGGCGTGCTGCCAGAGGCCGACGATCTGCTGCACGGGTGCGCGCCCGCGCAGGCGTCGGTAAAGAGCCCCCGTCTCGCGCATGCCGTCCGTGACCACCCGGTCGTTGCGGCTCCACCAGAGCTGGATCGGCGTCCTGCTGCGCACGATCGCCTCCACATGGTCGATCGGACTACGCGCCGCATACCCCTTCGGATTGGAGGCAGGCGTGCCGGGGACCTCGAGCCGCGCAAGCGCCGGCAGCTGCATCTCGCCGGGCGTGGTCGACCACGCGCGATAGCGCGAGCTCAGGTCCGTGGCCGAGTCGAACGCCGCGACGCCGGTGAGGCGCGTCCGCGCCGCGAGCAGCAGCACCTCCTGCCCGCCCATGCTCGCGCCGATCCCGTAGCTGCGTCCGTCGAGCCTCAGCCATGGGAAGGCTCGCCGGGACAGCGATCCCATGTGCGCAAGATCGTCGATCTGGCCCGGATACCCCCAAGAGTACGAGGCGAGCTTGCGCCCGTGGCCGTCCGGGGAGACGAGCGCGAAGCGGCCGCGCGCGGGCAGCGCGCCCCAGAAGCGGAGGTTGTAGCGACCGTTCACGCCGCGGCCGTGCGGTGAGACCACGAGCGGCAGGGGTGGATGGCGGCGTGGGCCGTACCACGACGGCACGACGAGGTACGCCTTCGTGCGCGCCCCGTCGTGCGCGCGATAGGTGAACGGCAGCGTCCGAACGGCGAACGCCGCTGCAGCCGCGGCGGCAACCATCACCGATTCCTACCCGGTGCGGAAGGCGGCGGTTCTAGCGCTCGACGGTGGCGCGGACGCCGGCGCGTCAGCGCTCGGCTACAGAAGCTCGCCGGGAGGGCACGCGATATCCGTGGTCCTGGCACAGCGACCCGGGCGCGTCTTCGGTCAACGCGTCGCAGTATCCCTTCCCGTATGCGGCGCGCATGAACGCCGCGACCACCTCGAGATTCCACTCCGAGATCTCGCCCGCCTCGCGCCAGAGGTCGGCGAGCCGCAGGTCGATGTCGAGCTCCAGCAGGTCGATGCGCGAGGGCTTCTTGGACATGGCACGAGGGTAAAAACCCCATCGGACGGCATTGGTCGCTGCTCGGCCCGCTCCGCTACGGCCGACGACGAGAGCCGCGCCCGGCGCAGGTCGGTCGCGGCCGCGGGGGCTAGGCTCGCGGCATGGGGGACGTGCGCTTCGGGCCTTCCGGGCTGCCTGCCGGCTCGTTCGAGGAGGCGGCGTCGGAGCTCGCGGCGTCCGGGTACCGGGCCTGCGAGATCGGGTTCGCCGGCGGCTTCTGGCTCGACTACGACACGGCGCCGCAGCTCGCGGCTGCGCTGCGGGCACACGACATCGTCCTCTCGGTGCACGCGCCGCTCGCAGCGTTCATGGGCCATGTCGAGCGCGAGAAGAAGTTCAAGATGGCGCTCGGGATGCTCGACCACACCGCCGGTCTCGCGAAGGCCGCAGACGCGGAGGTGATCGTGTTCCACCCGGGGTTCCTCCTCGGCCGCGAGCGCGAGCGGGCGATCGCCGACGTCGTCGACCAGCTCGGCGACCTGCGCGCCCGGCTCGAGTCGAAGGACCGCCTCGTCCCGTTCGGGATCGAGGTAATGGGCCGCGTGCGCGAGCTCGGCACGCTCGACGACGTCCTCGAGATCGCGACGCAGGTCGACTTCGTGCGGCCCGTACTCGACTTCGCGCACATGCATGCGACGAGCGACGGCGCGTACACGGAGGTGGAGATGTTCGCCACCGCGCTCGAGGCCACGAAT
This sequence comes from Thermoleophilia bacterium, assembly GCA_025934995.1. Taxonomy (GTDB): domain Bacteria; phylum Actinomycetota; class Thermoleophilia; order Gaiellales; family Gaiellaceae; genus Palsa-739. Next base: position 41,864 of record JAICWC010000008.1, read on the forward strand.
GAGGCCATGCGCGACGGCGACCGCTTCCACATCCACTTCAGCGACATCGCGTACGCGAACCGGAACGAGACGAAGCATCTTCCGTACGGCGAGGGCACGCTCCGCGTCGACGGCCTACGCGACGCGCTCGCCCGCTTCGACCGGCCCGCGACGGTGATCAGCGAGTCGCCTGACGAGGTCTCGACCCGTGCGATACGGGAAGCGCTTCTCCGGGCGTGACGCGACGCCGGCCGCCGCGCCGGCGCGGGCTCAGACGATGGGCACGGTGCTGCTCGAGCCGAGCGCGTCGCGCCGCGCCTCGTAGCGCGCCGCGTCGTCGTCGCGCCCGCGGTCGCGCAGGAACTCGGAGAAGAGCCGCAGCCCCCAGTGCTCGAGCGAGCGCAGGTCGTACGCCCTGAAGCCTTCGATCGCCTCGAGGAAGAGCGACTCGGCCTCCTCGTCTCGCCCCTGCGCCGCCCGTACCGCGCCGAGGCCGAGCGTCGTGGTCGAGATCGAGACGCGGTCGTCAGGGCCGACGGTCTCGCGCGCCTGCAACGCGTACCGCTCGGCTTCTTCCAGCCGCCCGCGTGCGGCGAGGACCATGGCGAGCGCGCGCTGCCCCTCGCAGAGCGAGCCGCGGTCGCCGAGCCCCTTGAGCGAGCGCTCCGCCTCGCGCAGGAGCTTCTCGGCACGCTCCGTCTCGCCCTGCGCGAACGCGGCTCGGCCGCACATCATCACGGCGATCGCTTCGCGGGACGAATTGCCGACGTCCGCGTAGAGCTCGCGTGCCGCTGCGTAGTCCAGCTCTGCCTCTGCAGGTCGCTCGCTGACGAGGTGCAGCCAACCGCGTGCACTGAGCGCAGCGGCACGGCTGTATGCGCTGCCGCTCTCGTCGGCCAGCTCGAGCGCGCGACGAACGAGCGCGCCCGCTTCGGCGAGCTCGAAGCGCAGCACGTACGCGTTGACGAGCGCATGGATGACGAGAGGCTCGAGATCCTTGCGACCCGCCGCACGCGCCGCTTCGAGCGCCGCCTTCGCCCGCCGTTCGAACTCTGCGCCGTCGCCCACCCAGCCCGCGATCTCGTATGCGACGCGGAGGGCTTCGAAGCGCACCTCCGGCGGCTCGTCGGCGAGCACCTCGAGCGCCTCCTGCACCAGCTTGTGCGCACCGACCGAGTCGGCGCGGTGCCAGAGCGTCGCCTCCGCGAGCGCGCTCAGCGCGCGCCCGTGCAACTCGCGCTCTCCGGCCGCCGCAGCCTCGGCGGCAACCTCCCGCATCTCGACGAGCACCGCCGCGAAGTCGTTGACGCGCCATGCCGCGCGTGCCGCGAAGAAGCGCCGCTCGAGGGACGGCTCGAGCTCGATCGCGCGCAACAGCAACTTGCGCGCGCTGCGGAACGACTCGCGCGAGAGCGCGCGCCGGCCGGCCTGAGTGAGCACGTCGGCCGCTTCGCCGCGCAGCTCGACCGGCGCGTCCCCGTCGAGCTCCGCGAGGAGCTGCGTCGCCTGGTCGAGGTGGAACGCGCGGATCTCGAGCAACTCGCCGCCGGTGTGTTCCGCAAGCCATTGCGCGTACGCGCGATGGAGATCGGCGCGCGAGGTCTTCGACAACCCCGAATACGCGACTTCGCGGATCAGGACGTGCTTGAACTTGAATGCGCGCTCGCCGTGGATCGTCGAACGCTGCTCGGGCACGAGGAGATCGCGGAGGACGAGCTCCTCGAGGCAGTGATCGACGTCCTCGACCTCCGGCGAGAGCCGCGCGAGCGCGCCCGCCATGAAGATGCGGCCCATCACGGACGCGCGCTGCAGCGCGACACGCTGCGACGCCGGCAGCCGGTCGATGCGCGCACCGATCAGCGCCTGCAGCGTGTCGGGGATCCGGTCGCTGCGCTGCTCCGCGAGCATCCGCACGGTCTCCTCGACGAACAACGGATTGCCTTCGCTCTTTGCGAGCACCGCACCGACGTCGACGTCCAGGGCGAGCTCGCCTGCGAGCACCGACACGAGCTCCTCGCTCTCTTCCGGGCGCAGTGCTTCGAGCTCGAGCGTCGTCGAACGCGTGCGGCCTCCGCCCCACGTCGGCCGCAGGTCGAGCAGCTCGGGGCGCGCAAGACAGAGCAGGAGGAGCGGCGCGTCACGGATCGCGGCCAGGTGCTCGATCAGCTCGAGCAGCGGCTCTTCGCCCCAGTGCACGTCCTCGAAGACGAGCACGAGCGGCTGCGCGTCGGCGAGTTGCTGCGCCCACGCGCGCGCGGCCCAGGAGATCTCCTGCTGCGCGCGTTCACCCTCGACAGCTTCCAGCACGCTGACCGCGAGCGCGAGCAGGTCGGCGACCTCCTCGTCTTCGCAGCTCTCGCGTAGCTTCTTGCGCGCGGTGTCCGACGGATCGTCGTCGGAGATGCCGGCCGACGACTTCACCATCTCCGCGAGCGGCCAGTACGTCACGCCTTCCCCGTACGGCAGGCAGCGTCCGATCAGGATCGTCGCGCCCTCGACGCCGTCGAGGAACTCGCGCACGATCCGGCTCTTGCCGACGCCCGGCTCGCCGTAGACGGTGAGCAGGCCGGCGCGGCGGTCTCGCACGGTGCGCGCATAGGTGTTCTCCAACAGCTCGAGCTCGACCTCGCGGCCGACGAACGGCGCCGCGAGCCCCCGGACCGGCGTGCCGAGATCGACGACGCAGAGCACGCGGTGCGCCAGCACCGGCTCCTGCCAGCCGCGCAGCTCGATCGGATGCAGCGGCTCGAGCTCGACGCGGTCGCGGAGCAGGCTCGCCGCGCCCGGGCCGACGAGGATCTCGTTCGTCGCGGCATGCTGCTGCAGCCGGGCCGCGAGATTGACCGCCTCGCCGGTCGCGAACGTCGACTCGCCGTCCTCGGCGACGACCTCGCCCGACTCGACGCCGATGCGCACCTCGAGCCCCAGCTCGCGCACGCGCTCGACGGTCGCGACCGCGGCCCGCACCGCGCGCTCGGCATCGTCCTCGTGCGCGAGCGGCACGCCGAACGCCGCCATCACGGCGTCGCCGGCGAACTTCTCGACCGTCCCGCCGTGCGTGACGATGCAGTGCGAGACCTGCTCGAAGAACCGGGTGACGCGGCGGCGCACCACCTCCGGATCGGCGGTCGCGAGCTGCTCCGTCGACGAGACGAGATCGACGAAGAGAACCGTTGCGAGCTTGCGCTCCATGCCTCAATCGTAGTTGGGAGGCACGGCGCTAGGCTCTCCGCCGATGCTCGATCCGACCGTCTTCAAGGCGTACGACGTGCGCGGGATCTACCCGGAAGATCTCGACGAGGAGGGCGCGTACGCGATCGGCCGCGGCTACGTCCAGCAGTTCGAGCCGAAGCGAATCGCCGTCGGACGCGACATGCGGCTCTCGTCGCCCCAGATGGCCGAGGCCGTGATCCGCGGCGCAGCAGACGAGGGCGCCGAGGTGCTCGACCTGGGGCTGGTCGGCACGGAGATGCTCTATTTCGCGGTCGGCTCCCTCGGCCTCGACGGCGGAATCGAGGTCACCGCGTCGCACAACCCGAAGGAGTACACCGGGATGAAGATCGTCCGGCGCGGCGCGCTGCCCGTCGGCGGCGAGTCCGGCCTGCTCGACGTGCGCGACAAGGCGCTCGCGATCGCCGACATCAAGGGCGGCGGCGAGGAGCGCGTCTCCGCGCACGACATCTGGCCGGCGTACGTCGACCGGGTGATGTCCTTCGTGGACACATCTACGCTGCGGCCGCTCAAGGTCGTGATCGACGCGGCGAACGGCATGGCGGGCGCGATGCTGCCGCCGGTGCTCGACCGCCTGCCGACCATCGACGCGGTCACGTGCTACTTCGACCCCGACGGCTCGTTTCCGAACCACGAGCCGAATCCGCTGCTGCCCGAGAACCGCGAGCTCGTCGTCCGCAAGACGCTCGAGGAGGGCGCCGACCTCGGGGTCGCATTCGACGGCGACGCAGATCGGTGCTTCTTCGTCGACGACAGCGGCGAGTTCGTGCCCGGCGACTTCGCAACCGCGCTGCTCGCCGAGACGATCCTGCAGAAGGAGCCGGGCGCGAAGATCATCTACGACCTGCGTGCGTCCTGGGCCGTGCCCGAGACGATCCGCGAGCACGGCGGCGAGCCGCTCGTCAACCGCGTCGGCCACGCATTCATCAAGGCGCGCATGCGCAAGGACGACGCCGCGTTCGGCGGCGAGGTCTCCGGTCACTACTACTTCCGCGAGTTCTCGCAGGCCGACACGGGAGTCGTCCCGTTCCTGCTGATGCTCGAGCTGATCTCGAGGCGCGGCGTGAAGCTGTCGGAGATCCTCGCGCCCTTCCGGTCGAGGTACTTCATCACCGGCGAGCTCAACACGCCGGTCGCGGATGTCGCACTTAAGCTGCAAGAGCTGAAGGAGCGCTACACGCCCGAAGGAACGGTTTCGCATCTCGACGGCATCTCCGTCGACGCCGACGACTGGCACTTCAACGTTCGGCCGTCGAACACCGAGCCGCTGCTGCGGCTCAACCTCGAAGCACGCTCGGAGGAGCTGATGGAACAGAAGCGCGACGAGGTGCTCGGCCTGATCAGGTCGTGACGCGCGCGCGGCGCCGGATCGCATCCGCGTCGCTGACCGTGATGCGCCCACGCGTCAGCTCGACGGCTCCTCGCTTCTCCTCGTCGCGCAGCACGCGGTTGACGGTGGCGCGACTCGTGCCCGCGAGCTGAGCGAGCTCCTCCTGCGTCAGGGCGACGGGCGAGCCGAGCTCGAGCAGGCGTCGCAGGACGCGCCGCTCGGCCGGAACGTAGAGAGCGTCGAGCAGGAGGTCGCCGTTCCGGCTCACGTCGGCCGCAAGCAGGACGACGAGCATCCGATCGACGGCCGGCCGAAGCTGCTCGAGCTGCGAGTAGGCGATCGCGCGCGTCTCCCCCGGCTCGAGGGCCTGGACGGTGGCGGCGCGGCGCGACTCCGGGTGGACGAGGGCCATCTCGCCGAAGCTCTCCCCCGCGCCGCGGATCCCGAGCGTCGCGACATCGCCGACCGGCGTCATCACGCGCACGGCGAAGCGGCCGCCGACGACGAGATGGAGCGAGTCTCCCGGATCGCCGCGGTGGAAGACGACCTCGCCCTTGCCGAACGTGCGGCGGCGGGCGGCGGCGAGCACGCGGGCCACGTCCTGCTCGGGCAGCCCGGAGAAGAGGGGCCAGTCCATCCAGCGAGCCTATGTCGCCGCGGTGACATTGCCAACGTCGCGGCTGTGAACGACACGACGGGCCGCCGGGCGCAGACTCGTTCCATGTTCTTCGCCACCCCGTCGACCAAGGAGCACACGATGAAGCGCATCGCCACGACCGCACTCGCCGCCCTGATCGTCACGCTGGCGCTGGCCTCCGTCGCCTCGGCCCACCGCTCGGCCCGCACCCATGCCGCTGCACGGCCGACCGCCCATGCCGCGAAGTCGCCGCAGAAGGCAGCGAACGTCCGCCTGTCGCGCATTGGGCACACGCACGCCGCGCTCTAGAGCTCTCGACGCAGGTGAGGGGAACGGAGCGAAGGGCCCGAAAGGGCCCTTCCGCGTACGATCGGCCCGATGCCGGCCCCCTTCAAGTTCAGCGCCCGCACGCGCGTCGGGTTCTCGGACACCGACGCGCAGGGGATCGTCTACTACGGCCGCTACAACCCCTATTTCGATCTCGCCCGTGTCGAGTACCTCCGCTCGCTCGGCCAGCTGAAGCGCGAGTCGAACGGGGATTTCGTCATGCGCGCGAACGACGTCGAGTATTTCGCGCCCGCCCGCTTCGACGACGAGCTCGAGATCTACGCCCGCGTCTCGCGGATCGGCCGGACGAGCGTCACGTTCGAGTTCGCGGCCTACCGGTTGCCGGACGTGGAACTGATGGTCACTGCGCACCAGACGCTCGTCTACGTGGATCTCGAGGAGCGGCGGGCGGTCGAGGTGCCGGGCGACTACCGCGCCGCCGTGCGGGGGCTCGAGGGCGGCGATGTCGACGCCTGACCCGATCGAGGCGATCGTCGCCGCCGGCGACGACGCCGACGAAATCCTCCGCGGGGTCGTCGGCGCTCTCGCCGGCCGCTATGCCTGGGCCGGGATCTTCTTCGTCGAAGGCGGCGACCTCGTGCTCGGGCCGGAGGCCGGGACGCCCGACGAGACCGCGCGCACGCGGCTGCCGGTGACCTTCCAGGGCGACCGGATCGCCGAGCTTGCCGTCGACGGCGCACCCGAGGAAGACCGCATGTTCCTCGAGCGCGCCGCCGAGCTTGTCGCCGACCACTGCCTCGTCGGCTGGGATACCGGTGGAGAAGCCTGGGAGCCCTGATCGGACGCCGCGCGCCCGGTCCGTGTCCTCGCCGTCCGGGCGCCGCAGCTCTTGTGCCCTCTCCCCTCTACTCGTTGTAGTCAGCTTGCGCCGCCTGTCGATCCCTCGTTCCAGGGTCGCTGCCGCGGCGGTGGATCATCCCTCGAACGAGGGAACGGCGTGGCTCAACCATGCGGCGATCCCTCGAAAGGGGTACCCCGCAGCGGGCGAACGAGTGTCCCTGGATCGAGTGACCGGGCTGTCTAGCTCGGCGTGACGCGGTAGGCGTCGAAGACGCCGTCGACGTTCCGGAGGGTGTTCAGAAGCGTGCGGAGGCCCTTGATGTCGCCCACCTCGGCGACGTACCAGTTGCGCGCCATCTGATCCTCGACGGAGCCGCCGTACGAGACGATGTTCGCCCCGTGCTCGGCGAACGTCCGCGCGACGTCCTCGAGCAGCCGCGGGCGGTCCCACGAGTCGACCGCGATGTGGACGCGGAAGCTCTGCGACGTGTCACCCTCCCACTCGACCGGGGTGAACC
>JAICWC010000151.1 GCA_025934995.1 Thermoleophilia bacterium
ATCGAGGGCTTCAAGCAGCGCTACCGCACCTACGACGTGCTCCTGATCGACGACGTGCAGTTCTTCGAGCACAAGGAGCGGATCCAGGAGGAGTTCTTCCACACCTTCAACTCGCTCTACGAGGCCGGCTCGCAGATCGTCATGTCGAGCGACCGGCCGCCGCGCGACATCGCGACGCTCGAGCAGCGGCTGCGCAGCCGCTTCGAATGGGGCCTGATCACCGACATCCAGCCTCCCGACCTCGAGACGCGCATCGCGATCCTGCGCAAGAAGGTCAAGACGGACGGCATCCACGTTCCCGATCCGCAGGTGCTCGAGTTCGTGGCCAGCCGCGTCTCGACGAACATCCGTGAGCTCGAAGGAGCCCTCACCCGCGTCGTCGCCTTCTCGTCGCTCACCGGCCGCGCCATGTCGGTCGACCTCGCCCAGGACGTGCTCAAGGACGTCTTCCCGCAAGGGGAAGCTGCCGAGGTCTCGATCCGCCGGATCCAGGATCTCGTCGCCGAGCGGTTCAACCTCTCGCTCGAGGAGCTCTGCGGCGACAAGCGCTCCCAGAACATCGTCTACCCGCGCCAGGTCGCGATGTACCTGTCGCGCGAGCTGACCGACTCGTCGCTGCCGAAGATCGGCAAGGAGTTCGGCGGCCGTGACCACACGACGGTCATTCACTCGACGTCGAAGATCGCCCGCCTGATCCGTGAGGACAGGTCTGTGTACAACCTCGTGCAGGAACTGACCGCGCGCGTGAAACAGGTCAGGTAGCGCGTGGATCGTGTCGATAACCGTCGGCTCTCCACAAGCCCTGTACCGACCGGAGATGGCTCAACCAGGCCGTTTGGCGCCGTCTTCCCCGACGTCCACAATCCTTACTACTCCTACAAGGAATTCATTACATGATTGAAACTGCAGACATCGTGGGCACCGGGTTGAAAATCACCGTTCCGAAGGACGAGCTCATTCAGGCGCTCGGCGTTGTCTCGCGCGCCGTCTCGAACCGAACGTCGGTCCAGATCCTGTCGGGGATCCTGCTCGAGGCGGGCGGCGGCGAGCTGCGCGTCGCGGCCACCGACATGGAGCTCTCCCTCCGAGCGACGATCGCTGCGCAGATCGACGGCGACGGCTCGATCGTCCTGCCGGGAAAGACGCTCGTCGACATCGCACGCCTGCTGCCGTCGGACGAGGTGACGATCGAGCATCGCCAGAGCGAGTCGGTCGTGCACGTCACCGCCGGCACTGCGAGCTACACGCTCCACACCTACAACCCCGAGGACTTCCCGCGTCTGCCGGACGTGACGGCGGTGCAGACCTTCCCCGTCGACCGCGAGTCGCTCCTCGAGACGATCCAGCGCGTCGCCCGCGCGGCGTCGCGCGACGAGTCGCGTCCGGTGCTCACCGGCATCCTCGTGCAGTTCGCAGGCGTCACGCTGACCATGGCGGCGACCGACTCCTACCGGCTCGCCGTCAAGGAGACCGAGCTGAGCGGCAAGGCGCCCGACCTCGAGGCGATCGTCCCGGGCCGCGCACTGACCGAGCTGGCGCGCATCGCGTCCGCCGGCGACTCGATCGACGTCGGCGTGCACGAGAACCAGGTCGTCTTCGGCACCGAGGGCTTCTGGCTGACGACGCGCCGCATCGACGGCCAGTTCCCGAACTATCGCCAGCTGTTGCCGGAGCAGTTCGAGCACGAGCTGACGCTGCCACGCACGGAGCTGCTCGAAGTCGTCCGCCGCGCCTCGGTGATGATCCAGCGAGCGACGCCGCTGCAGCTGCGCTTCGCGGAAGGAGAGATCACGGTGATCGCGCGAACGCACGAGGTCGGCGAGTCGCAGGAGTCGATGCCCGCGCCGTACAGCGGCGAGACGCTCGAGATCGGGTTCAATGCCGACTTCCTGCGCGAGGGTCTCGAATCCGTCGACGGGGACGACATCCGCTTCAAGCTGATCAGCCCGTTGCGGCCGGCGGTGCTGCAGGGCGACGGTGACGAGTTCACGTATCTCGTCATGCCAATTCGTCTTCCGGGCTGATCGTCACCGACGTCTCGCTGCGTGACTTCCGTTCGTACGAGCGGCTCGAGCTGACGCTGCAGCCCGGGCTCGTGCTCGCGGTTGGCCCGAACGGCGTCGGGAAGACGAACCTGCTCGAGTCGCTGCACGTTGCGACGCAGGGCTTCTCGCCGCGCACTCGCACCGACGCGCAGCTGATCAGCTTCGGCTCGACCGCGTCGCGGGTTGCGGTACGCGGGACACGCGCGGCGTCGCCGATCGAGATCGAGGTCGTCCTGCAGAGCGCGGCCGCGAAGCAGGCGAAGGTGAACGGCGCAGCGTTGCGCACCGCCGAGCAGTTGCGCAGCGAGACCGCCACGCTCGTCTTCACACCGGACCGGCTCGGCGTGATCAAGGGTGCGCCGGTAGCACGGCGCGCCTACTTCGACCGTGTCCTCGGGCGTCTGTCGCCCGCACGCGCGTCGCTGCCGGCGGAGTACGGAGCGGCGATCGCGCAACGCAACGCGGCGCTGCGCCTGCGGTCGGCTGCGCTGTCGACCTGGACACAGCAGGTCGCGGAGCTCGGCTCGCAGCTCGTTGCCGCGCGCAAGGAGACGCTCTCGCTCCTCTCGCCGCCGTTTGCGGAGCGTGCAGGCGAGCTCGGCTTGTCCGAGGCGGAGCTGCGCTACGCCGGCGAGCCGCCGACCGTCGAGGCGTTGGAAGCTCGCCTCGACCGCGATCTCGAGCGCGGCCACACGGGGCTCGGGCCGCACCTCGACGACATCGTCGTCTCCTCGGGGCCGCGCGACCTGCGCGCCTACGGCTCGCAGGGCGAGCAGCGGCTCGCGGTGCTCGCGCTCCTGCTGGGCGAGGCGGAGCTGATCGCCGACCGGCGAGGCTTCGCGCCGCTCCTCCTGCTCGACGACGTGCTCTCCGAGCTCGACCCCTCGCGCCGCGCGATCCTCGCGGCACGCGTCTCGCGGGCCGGCCAGACGCTGATCACAGCCACGGACCCCTCGCTCCTGCCGGCGGAGCCCGACCAGCTCGTGGAGGTGACACGTGGATCCGCTCGGTGACGCGCTCGAGCGGGAGCTGAGGGCCCTGGGACCGAACAGCCGGATGTCCGAGACGGTCGAAGCCTGGCCGGCCGCTGTGGGCCCCGAGATCGCGCGCAACGCCTGGCCGGCGCGCTTCCAACGGGACGGGACGCTGATCGTGCACACGTGCGACGCGATCTGGGCCTTCGAGCTCGGTCACCGCTCGGCCTCCATCTCGGAGCGCCTGCCCGGCTCGCCGAAGCTCACCTTCGTCGCCGGCCCGCTACCGGAGCCCGCTGCCGCCGAGGAGGCGGCTCCGGCTCCGCCCGAAGCTACCCTGGAGGAGCGCCGCCGGGCGGCCGAATGGGCCGCGGCGATCGAGGACGAGGGGCTTCGGAAGGCGGTCGCGAGGGCCGCCGCAGCGTCGCTCGCAGCCGCCCGAGGCAGCCGTTCCGTCTGATACAGTATTTCTAGCCCGCAAATACGAAATTTGCAGGGCTTTTTTCATGGCCAAGGGCGACTACTCCGCAAAAGACATCACCGTGCTCGAGGGGCTCGAGCCGGTCCGCCTGCGCCCGGGCATGTACATCGGCTCGACCGGCCTTCGCGGCCTCCACCATCTCGTCTACGAGATCGTGGACAACTCGGTCGACGAGGCGCTGGCGGGCTACAACGACGCGATCGAGGTCACCCTCCATCCGGACCATGCGGTCACCGTCGTCGACCACGGCCGGGGCATGCCGGTCGACACGATGGCCGGCACCGACGAGTCGGCCCTGACGACGATCCTCACGAAGCTCCACGCCGGCGGGAAGTTCGGCGGCGCGGGGTACAAGGTCTCGGGCGGTCTCCACGGCGTCGGAGCCAGCGTCGTCAACGCGCTCTCGGAGCGGCTCGTCGCCGAAGTCCGCCGCGACGGCAAGCTCTACCGCCAGACGTTCGAGCGAGGCAACCCGCTGACCGGCGTCGAGATCGTCGGCGAGTCCGACCCGAACGACACGGGCACGACGATCTGGTTCCTCCCGGACTCGACGATCTTCGAGGAGCTCGAGATGAGCTCGGACACGTTGCTGCAGCGGCTGCGCGAGACGGCGTTCCTCACGAAGGGCCTCCGCATCACGTTCACCGACGACCGCGCCGACGGCAAGACGGTCGAGTTCCACTACGAGGGCGGCATCCGGGACTTCGTCTCGTACATCAACGAGCAGAAGGACGCGATCCACAAGCACATCGTCTACTTCGAGGGCGAGACGGAGCAGGGCCAGGTCGAGGTCGCGATGCAGTGGAACAACTCGTACCAGGAGTCGGTCTTCACCTTCGCCAACAACATCCACACGGTCGAGGGCGGCACGCACCTCTCCGGCCTGCGCAGTGCTCTTACAAGCACGCTCAATCGGAAGGCCGTCGAGTTGAAGCTGCTGAAGAAGGACGAGAAGCTCGACGGCGAGGATGTGCGCGAAGGACTGGCCGCCGTCGTCTCCGTGAAGCTGCGGAACCCGCAGTTCGAGGGGCAGACGAAGGCGAAGCTCGGCAACCCCGGCATCGAGGGTCTCGTACAGACGACGGTGAACGCCAAGTTCGCACAGTTCCTCGAGGAGAACCCGCAGGACGCGCGCCAGATCTGCGCGAAGGCGATCGCCGCGATGCGCGCACGCCTCGCTGCACGCAAGGCGCGCGAGCTGACGCGCCGCAAGTCCGCGCTCGACAGCTCGTCGCTGCCCGGCAAGCTCGCCGACTGCTCGATCCGCGATCCGGCTTCGACGGAGCTGTTCATCGTCGAGGGCGATTCGGCCGGCGGCTCAGCGAAGAGCGGTCGCGACCGCACGTACCAGGCGATCCTGCCGCTGCGCGGGAAGATCATCAACAGCGAGAAGAACCGCATCAACAAGGTGCTCTCGAACAACGAGATCCAGGCGATGATCACTGCGATCGGCACGGGCATCGGCGACGAGTTCGACGTCGAGGCGCTGCGCTACCACCGCATCGTGATCATGACCGACGCC
>JAICWC010000185.1 GCA_025934995.1 Thermoleophilia bacterium
GGCGATCGACTCGATGATCCCGATCGGCCGCGGCCAGCGCGAGCTGATCATCGGCGACCGCTCAACGGGCAAGACGGCGATCCTGATCGACACGATCCTCAACCAGAAGAACACCGACGTGCACTGCATCTACGTCGCGATCGGGCAGAAGGCGTCGACGGTGGCCGGCATCTACGAGCGGCTGCGTGAAGCCGGCGCGATGGAGTACACGACGATCATCTCTGCCGCCGCGAACGAGGCGGCGCCGATCAAGTGGATGGCGCCGTTCGCGGGAGCGGCGATGGGCGAGTACTTCCTGTTCAACGGCAAGCACGCGCTCGTCATCTACGACGACCTCTCGAAGCACGCGGACGCGTACCGGCAGCTGTCGCTGCTGCTGCGCCGTCCCCCGGGCCGTGAAGCCTTCCCCGGTGACGTCTTCTATCTGCACTCGCGGCTGCTCGAGCGGGCGTGCAAGCTGAACGACGAGCTCGGCGGCGGCTCGCTGACCGCGCTGCCGGTGATCGAGACGCAGGCCGGTGACGTGTCCGCGTACATCCCGACGAACGTCATCTCGATCACGGACGGGCAGATCTTCCTGCAGTCCGACCTCTTCTTCTCGGGCGTGCGCCCGGCCGTCAACGTCGGCATCTCGGTGTCGCGCGTCGGCGGCGCGGCGCAGACGAAGGCGATGAAGAAGGTGGCGGGCCGCCTGCGCCTCGACCTCGCGCAGTACCGCGAGCTGGAGGCGTTCGCGCAGTTCGGCTCCGACCTCGACCGGGCGACGCAGCAGGCGCTGACGCGCGGCGAGAAGATGGTCGCGACGCTGAACCAGCCGCAGTACCAGCCGTGGCCGACCGAGGAGCAGGTGGTCGCGATCTACGCGGGCATCAACGGCTTCCTCGACGACATCCCGACGCCGCAGGTTCAGCGGTTCCAGGACGAGCTGCGCGAGCACTTCCGCACCGAGAAGTCGATCTACGAGGAGATCCGCGACAAGGGCGACCTGCCGGACGAGCTCGCCAAGCGGATCGACGACGAGATCGAGAAGTTCAAGAAGGGCTTCGCGGTCCACGACGACTGATGGCATCCCTGCAGGACATCCGCCGGCGGATCTCGTCCGTCAAGAACACGCGCAAGATCACGAAGGCGCTCGAGCTCGTCGCCGGCGCGCGGCTACGCCGCGCGCAGACGCGGATCGAGCAGATGCGCGACTACGCCGACCGGATGCAGGAGCTGATGATCGGGACGGCGCGCGCCGCGTCGTCGTTCCGCAACCTCGCGTTGATGCAGCGACGCGACGTCAGCCGCGTTGCGCTGCTGCTCGTCACGGGCGACCGTGGCCTTGCGGGCCCGTTCAACGGTCAGGTGCTCCGCCGCGCGTTCGAGCTCGAGCGGCGAGAGCGTGCGGAAGGGCACGAGGTCGTGTGGACGGTGATCGGCCGCAAGGGGGCGTCGACGCTGCGCTTCCGGCGCTACGACATCGCGGCGCAGTGGGCGGGCTTCGTCGACCGTCCCGAGTATTCCGATGCGCAGGCGGTCGCGCATCAGCTCGCCGACATGTACGTCAACAACGAGGTCGACCGTGTCGTCCTCGTCTACAACCGCTTCGAGTCGGCGCTCGTGCAGCGCGTCACGGTCACCGATCTGCTGCCGATCCCCGAGGACGTGCTCGAGACCGGCGAGGACGCCGACATGAGCGACCGCGAGCGCGCGCTGCGCGGAGACTTCATCTACGAGCCGGAGCCCGAACAGATTCTCGAGCGGTTGCTGCCGGTGTACCTCGAGACCGAGATCTACCGCGCGCTGCTCGAGTCGGCGGCGTCGTTCCTCGCCGCGCAGATGAGCGCAATGCGCAGCGCGTCGAAGAACGCCGGCGAGCTCATCGACCGTCTCACGCTCGCGATGAACCGCGCGCGGCAGGCTCAGATCACGCAGGAGATCCTCGAAATCGTCGCCGGCGCGGACGCGCTGACGCAGTAGCTAACGAAATGTTCAACACCCCGTCGTAATGAACATGGAAGCCGTCCTTCCACAGGAATGCGAGCGCGCCCGCGCGCGCGCGTCGCAAGCGCTCGATTGCGAGCTCTCGCAGCTCGAGCGTGCGCATCTCCGCTCGCATCTCGACGGCTGCGAGAGCTGCGCGGCGTTCGTTGCGGAGCTGCGTGAGGTCACGCACGAGCTGCGCGCCGCGCCGCTGCCGCCTCCGTCGTTACACTCGCTCCGCTTTTCCCACCCCGTCCAGGAGACTCATGGCCGATCAGAGTAAGAACGGCGGCAGCACCGGCAGCATCGTCGAGATCAAGGGTGTCGTCCTCGATGCCGTCTTCCCGAACAAGCTGCCGGAGATCAACACCGCGCTGCGCATCGACGTGCCGGGCCGCGACGAGCCGCTGATCGCGGAGGTGCAGCAGCATCTCGGCGACGACCGCGTGCGCGCGGTGGCGATGGACACGACGGACGGCCTCTCGCGCGGCACCGACATCGTCGACACCGGCGCGCCGATCACGGTGCCGGTCGGCGACGAGACGCTCGGCCGCATCTGGAACGTCATCGGCGACCCGGTCGACGGGAAGCCGGCCGCGACCGGCGAGCGCCGCCCCATCCATGCCGATCCGCCGAGCTTCAGCGAGCTGTCGCCGAAGGTCGAGATCTTCGAGACAGGGCTGAAGGTCGTCGACCTGATCGCGCCGTACGTGCGCGGTGGCAAGATCGGCCTCTTCGGCGGCGCCGGCGTCGGCAAGAC
>JAICWC010000090.1 GCA_025934995.1 Thermoleophilia bacterium
CGCAGATGCCGCCGCGACGCTGCGCCTCGGCGATCACGTGATAGACGAGCGTCGTCTTACCGGAGGACTCCGGGCCGAACACCTCGACGATGCGGCCCCGCGGCAGCCCGCCGATCCCGAGGGCCAGGTCGAGGGCCAGGGACCCTGTCGACACCGCCCCGACCGAGACCGCGGCGCGGTCGTTCATCTTCATGACCGAGCCCTTGCCGAACTGGCGCTCGATCTGCCCGAGGGCGACATCCAATGCGTCTTGCTTGTCCATTTCAGCCTCCTAGATGTGCCCTTTCAATGGGGCCGATGCCAGTACCTCATACTCCGCTCCCGACGGGCGCAGCCTCGATAGATAAGCAGCGGCGTCGGACGGAACTAGAACATGTGTTCGTATCGTATCCGGGAACTCCTCCCGGAGCTTCGGGCGCTCGCGATAGCGCGCGACGGTGACGTGCGGGAGCCAGGGGCGCTCCTCGTCGCGCCCGGCCGCGGCGGCGAGAGCGGCCCCGGCGCCGCCCACGTCGTGGAAGGTGAGCATGGCGGCCCCGCGTCCTTCGCGATAGCGATCGGGCTCGAGCCGGACCTCGCGTGCGGCCGCGGCAGCCGACCGCAGGCGGTCGACGATCGCGGGCGCCTCGCCCGCAGGACGAGACCCGAGGAAGACGAGCGTGACGTGCAGATGCGCGCGCGGGACGACGCGGACGTCGCGGCCGGCGAACGCTCGGGCCTGCCACGACGCGATCGCATCGAGCCAGGGCTCCGGGAGGCGCAGCGCGAGGAAGAGGCGAAGTCGCTCACCGCCGCCGACGCTAGCCGCCGAGGTCATACGGCTTGGTCGTGGCTCCGTGTCAGAAGCGTCCGCACGAGGTGAAGTGCGATGACGACCGAGCGCGCGCGGATCGCGCCGCGGTCGCCCGGAAGGGTGAGCTCGCGGCCGAGCTCGCCGTCGGGCCCGGACACGTGGCAGTACACGAGCCCGACCGGCTTCTCCTCGCTGCCCCCGTCCGGGCCGGCGATGCCCGTCACCGAGACGGCGACGTCGGCGTGCAAACGCTCGCGGGCGCCGCGCGCCATCGCTTCCGCCACTTCGGCCGAGACGGCGCCGTGC
This sequence comes from Thermoleophilia bacterium, assembly GCA_025934995.1. Taxonomy (GTDB): domain Bacteria; phylum Actinomycetota; class Thermoleophilia; order Gaiellales; family Gaiellaceae; genus Palsa-739. The sequence goes on from JAICWC010000090.1 coordinate 1,100, forward strand.
TCGACGAGCAGCGCCGCCGGGACGCCGAGCTCCCGCTCTTTCACCTCGTTCGCGTACGCGACGACGCCGCCGAGGACGACATCGGACGAGCCGGGAATCGAGGTCAGCCGCGCGGCGACGAGGCCGCCCGTGCAGGACTCCGCGGTTGCGAGCTTGAGCCCGCGCGCACGGCACAGCTCGAGCACGTGCTCTTCCACCCCACGCTCGTCGCGCCCGTACAGCCACTCCTGCAGCGGCGCGAAGAACGACGCTTCGAGCTCGTCGGCGCGTGCTTCGGCGCCCGGGTCGACGACGAAGTCGACGTGGATCTCGAAGTCGCGCGCACAGATCGTCGCCTCGACCCCGTCGCCGTCGCCACCGGCGTCCGCCAGTGCGCGCGCCACGGCCGACTCGGAGACGCCGAACAGCCGAAAGACGCGCCGGCCGGGGGCTCGCGTGCGTGCGAGCAGCTCGCGGAACGCCTCCACCTGCAAGGCGTTCGGCCACAGCCGCTGCAACTCGCCCGGCGGTCCCGGCAGCACGACGACGACGCGGCCGCCCTCGCGCGGGATCAACAGTCCGGGCGCGGTGCCCGCGAGGCCGAGCGACAGCGCGCCAACCGGCTTCGTCGCCTGCTTCGTGACGCCGGGCGCGAACTGCGCGTAGTCGCGGCGCATCCGCTCCGCGGCCGCGCGCGAGACCGCTTCGATCTGCGCCTCGAGGTCCGGGTCGACGACGAGCTCGAGCCCGAGCGCCCGCGCGACCATCTCGACGGTCCGGTCGTCGTGGGTCGGGCCGAGGCCGCCGGAGACGAGGACCGCGTCCGCGTCGAGCGCGTCGCGCAGCGTCGCTTCCAGCTCGGCCGGGTCGTCGCCGACGATCGCGATCCGCGCGGGCTCGAGGCCGTGCTTCAGCGCCTCGCGTGCGAGGAACGGGCCGTTCAGGTCGGTGCGCTCGCCGCGCACGAGCTCGCTGCCGGTGACGACGACGACCGCGCGCGGCCTTTCGCGCGCACGCGCGAGCATCAACCGTTCGAGAGCGCGGTGCGCTTCGGCGTGACGAGCACGCGCAGGTTCTTGCGCGCCGGTAGCGAGACCGTGCGACCGCCGAGCGAGACGGCCACCCCGCGCGAGCGGCGGATGTACAGCCAGAAGCGGTTGCCGACGATCCGCTGCACGTCGCCCTTCCCGATCGTCGCCGCCAAGACGATTGCGCCGTTCCGTGAGCTGCGATGAACCTCGACGTATGTCCCGTGCCCGACGCCGCGCAGCTGCAGCTCGCGCGCGACCGGCGCGGCGGGCGTCTTCACGGCCGGCGGGGTGCCGCTCGTCGAATCGGTTCCACCGTACTTCCAGGCTGCGATCACGAGCGCGGTCAGGGCGGCGATGCCGACGAGGGCGATCAGGACGACTTTCCGCTCCAGTCCTCGATCCTGGTGCACCCGTGCGCGCCGCGGCGCCTCGGCGAGGAAGCGCTCGGTGCCGTAGCGCGAGTTGTACTCGTCGACGTAGAGCTGCCCGTCGAGGCCGAGGAACTCGGCATACGAGCGCAGGAATCCCTTGACGTAGGTCTCCGACGGGAGGATCTCGAAGACTTCGTCTTCGAGCGCGCGCAGGTACTTCGCACGGATCTTCGTCGCGAGCTCGACCTGCGGGAGATCGAGCCCGTGACGGGTGCGCGCTTCTCGCAGCGAGTTGCCGAGCTCGAACACCTGCGAAATCTAGCGGGCGCGGACGATCCGGAACGTCCACGCGGACTGCTGCGTGACGATTCCCTCGAACGCCGGGAAGTAGTGGACGTCGCTTCCCTTGACGACGAGCGCGTGGCCCTTCGCAAGCCGCTTTTCCAGCTGCGCCGGCGTCATCGCGATGTCGGTTCCGAAGCCCTTGAAGAAGGGCCACCACGCGCTGCACCGGACGACCGGGCGCGGCGCCTCGAGCGAGACGCCGACATCGAGCTCGCCTGCGTCGAACTTCGTGAACAGGTCGTCGTGGTTCGCCGCGTAGACGTTCCGCACGTCGACGGGCACCGCGGTCGTTCCGCAGTCGGCCTCGTTCGACGACAACGGCTTGTCGCAGGGGACCGGGGCCTGCGACGGGAACATGTCGACGAACCAGCCGAAGGCGAGGCTCGTGCAGGTGTTGTTGCTGCAGGGTGGCGAGAACGTCTCCGTGAACGCGGCCGTCGCGGTCGACGAGGCGGTGAACCCGGGGAGAAGGCGCCCTGGCTGGGGGCGCGTCAGCTCGCTCATCGGGAGGACGATCGGCGTCGGCGTCACGAACTGGAGCGTTCGGTGCGAGCTGCCGTTGACGTCGACGAAGCCGCAGGCGCCGCTGCCGGTGACGATGTGCGTCTGGCTCGCCGAGAGGTCGGTCGTCACGGTCGCCTGCAGCGTCACCGCGACCTTGAACGGCGCGGGCACGGCAACCAGCGCAACGGCGAGCGCGATCCTGTTCATGTCACCCCTCCAGTCGGAGCAGCAGCTCGTAGAAGCCGATGGCAATCGACGCAGAGAGCGTAATACAGACACCGGCGACTGCGAGGATCCGCGCCGCCCGCACGCCGCGCGCCCGGGTGAAGCGGACGTGTCCGCCGGTCCCGCGAACGAGCGCGAGCGCGCCGAGCGAGCCGACGGCTGCGACCGGGATCAGCCAGGCGGCGTCGAGCAGGCTGAAGGTCGAGCTCCAGCGCGAATACGCCACCGCCGCCGGAATCGCCACGACGCCGAGCACCCCGAGCACGACGGCGAGCGACGGGCTCTTACTGCTTCTGGTACGGCTGGCCATCTGCTGCCGGAGGAATCGAACGGCCGATCACGCCGGCGACGGCGACGAGCGTCAGCACGTAGGGAAGTGCCTGGAACAGGACGGCGTAGGTCGCCCAGTTCGGGATCGCGGCGAGCCGCTGCGCCAGCGCGCTCGAGAAGCCGAAGAGGAGCGCGGCCGCAAACGCTCCGCCGGGACGCCACTTGCCGAAGATCAGCGCCGCCAGGGCGATGAAGCCGCGCCCCTCGGTCATGTTCTGGTTGAACGAGTGCACGAATCCGATCGAGAGGAACGCCCCGCCCATGGCGGAGAGCATCCCCGAGAACGTCACCGCCGCGTACCGAACCTTGAAGACCGAGATGCCGACGGTGTCGGCGGCGCGAGGATGTTCGCCGACGGCGCGGAGGCGAAGGCCGAACGGTGTACGGAAGACGAACAGGTAGGTCAGGATCAGCAGCGCGAACGACACCCACACGAGCAGGTTGAGGTCGCCGAAGCCCTGCCCGAAGAAGCTGTTCGAGCTCGAGATCGAAAGGTTCGGGATCTGCTCGGCATTGTTCATGCCGGGCGTCCCGTTCGAGCCGTAGATGTCGATGAACAAATAGCCCGTGATCCCGAGTGCGAGGAAGTTGATCGCGGTGCCGCCGACGATCTGGTCCGAGCGCAGGTGAATCGCGAAGACGGCATAGATGAACGCGAGCACGCCGCCGGAGGCCATCGCGATGAGAAGCCCGAGGACCCAACTGCCCGTCTGGACGGCACCCCAGATGCCGAAGAAGGCGCCCGTCAGCATCATCCCCTCGAGGCCGATGTTGACCACACCGCTCCGCTCCGAGTAGAGACCGCCCATCGCGGCGTACGTGAGCGGCGTCGCGTAGACGAACATCGACGCGACGAGCGGCCCCCAGACGACGGCGGTGTGCAGGTTGCCGCGGCCGGCCTGTTCGGCGAGCAACCCGAGCGCGAGGGTGAGGATGGCCGCGGCGACCGCGCCCCAACCCAACCGGCGGTGGCCGTTGACGATCGCGTAGGCGCCGCAGGCAGCGGCCGCGACGGCGAAGACCACCGGGACGGCGTGCGACGTCAGCGTCACGGGAGGCAGCGTCAGCCAGTAGCCGAGGACCGCGGCGGCGATCCCGGCGGTGCCGGCGAACTTCGCCGCTGTCGCGTCGCCGGGAATCCGTTCGGCGAGTGCACCGGTCGTCATGCGCTCACCGCCGTGCTCGCTTCCGCCGACCCGCGACGTCTCGGCAGCCGACGCCGCTGGCTCCACAACCAGAGAACGAGGACGTCGGCGCCGACGAAGAGCACCACGAGCCCCTGGATGATCACGGTCAGGTTGCCGGCGAGGTCCGGCCGGAAGACGCTCGGGTCGAGGTGGCGCGTCGACGTGCCGTTGAGCAGCGCGCCGAAGAGCAGCGCAGCGAAGAAGACGCCGACCGCGGTGTTCCGGCCGAGCAGCGCGACTGCGATCGCGATGAAGCCGATCTGCGACGCCTGGACGTCGTTGACGTCGAGGCGGAACTCCCAGCCGAGGATGTCCATCGCTCCGGCCAGGCCTGCGAACGCCCCGGAGATCGCCATGGCGACGACGTAGTTGCGCGCGACGCCGATGCCACCGTACCGCGCGGCCTCGGGGTTGAAGCCGACCGCGCGCACCTGGTAGCCGAGCGTCGTGCGGTTCAACGTCAGCCAGAAGACGACGAGCGCGCTGAGCGCGACGAAGAATCCGACATGCAGGCCCTGCAGGATCGGGTTTCCCCAGAAGACGTAGAGGTGCGTGTTCGCCTGGATGTCGTGCGAGACGGGAACGGACGCGCCCTGACCATGGCTCTGCAACGGGCCGCCGAGGGCGAACACCCAGCTGCCGATCCAGTATGCGATCCAGTTGAGCATGATCGTCGAGATCACCTCGTGCGCGCCGACCGTCGCTTTGAGGAAGCCCGCGATCGCCGCCCACAGCCCGCCCGACACGGCCGCGACGACGATCGCGAGCGCGATGTGCAACGGGCCGTTCATGCCGACGAACGCCGACGCGACCCACACGGACATGATCGAGCCGATCAGGTACTGGCCCTCGCCGCCGATGTTGAACATCCCGCAGCGGAAGGCGAATGCGACGGCGAGGCCGCAGAGGATCAGGCCCGTCGACAACAACAACGTCTGCTGCAGGTTGTACGCGGCGAAGGTGCGCGCCGTCCCGGACACCCACGGGAAGAGCCAGTTGAGCCCCGTCCCGTTGAAGATGGCGCGATACGTCGAGAGCGGGTTCGAGCCGCTCGCGAGCACGACGAGACCGCCGATCACGAACGCGATCAGCGCGGTGACGAGCGGCGTGATGATCCCACCCGCCCGCTGGTAGACGGCGAGGCGCTGCGCGACGCTCGGCGCGTAATCGCCGCCGGTCCGCTCCAGCGGCGCGTCGGTCTCCAGCGCCGCGGCGCGCTCGTCGGCCTCGACCGACTCGTCGAGCTCGTCGCTCATGCCGCCACCTCCTTCGCGAGCCCGCCCGTCATGGCCACCCCGAGCTGTTCCTCCGTGACGTCGGGCCCGTACTCCGCGACGAGCCTGCCCTCGTACATGACGAAGATGCGGTCGGAGAGCGACAGGATCTCGTCGAGCTCGAGCGACACGAGCAGGATGCCTCGCCCTTCGTCGCGCTCCTCGATGAGCCGTCGGTGGACGAATTCGATCGCGCCGACGTCGAGCCCGCGTGTCGGCTGCGCGGCAATCAGCACGCGCGGATCGCGCTCGATCTCGCGGGCGAGCACGACCTTCTGCTGGTTCCCGCCGGAGAGCGCGCCCGCGAGGGTCTGGGGACCGCCGCCGCGCACGTCGAACGCCTTGATCAGGCCGGCCGCTCGACGGAGCATGATGCGCGGGCGGAGCCAGCCGCGATGCGAGTCCGGCTCCTTGTCGAAGTCGTGCAACGCGATGTTCTCGGCGATCGTGAACTGGAGGACGAGCCCGCGGCGCTGGCGATCTTCCGGAATGTGCCCGAGGCCGGCGTCGAGCGCCTCTTTCGCCGTCGCCGACGTCAGGTCGGTGCCGGCCAGCGCGACCCGCCCGCCCTGGATCGGCCGGAGGCCCGCCAGGGCGTCGATCAGCTGCGTCTGTCCGTTTCCGTCGACACCGGCGATGCCGACGATCTCGCCGGCGTGGACGTCGAACGAGACCCCTCGCACGGCCTCGAGGCCGCGGTCGTCGACGACGCGGAGGTCTTCGACATGGAGCAGCGTCTCCCCGGGCGCCGCCGGCTTCTTGTCGACGCGCAGCAGGACCTCGCGCCCGACCATCGCGCGCGCGAGCGACGCCTCGGTCGCACCCGCTGCCGGGATCGTCTCCACGAGCTTCCCGCGCCGGAGGACCGAGACGCGGTCGGCGACCGCCAGCACCTCGTGGAGCTTGTGCGAGATGAAGATGACCGACTTCCCCTGCTCGGTGAGGCTGCCGAGGATGCGGAAGAGCTCGTCCGCCTCCTGGGGCGTGAGAACCGCAGTCGGCTCGTCGAGGATCAGGATGTCGGCGCCGCGGTAGAGCGCCTTCAGGATCTCCACGCGCTGCTGCTGGCCGACCGTGATCGACTCGATGCGCGCGCGCGCATCGACGGCGAGCCCGAACTGCTCCGAGAGCTGCTCGACGCGCGCGATCGCCGCCGCCATGTCGAGAAAGGCGCGCCCGTGGGTCGGCTCGCTCGCCAGCACGACGTTCTCGGCGACCGTCATCACCGGGATGAGCATGAAGTGCTGGTGCACCATGCCGATGCCGTGCTCGATCGCATCGCGCGGCGAGCCGAGTGAAAGCCGCTGCCCCTTGACGATGATCTCGCCCTCGTCCGGGTGGTAGAGCCCGTAGAGGACGTTCATGAGGGTGGACTTCCCGGCGCCGTTCTCGCCGAGCAGCGCATGTGTCTCGCCCGGGTAGAGGTCGAGGCTGACGTCGTCGTTCGCGACGATGCCCGGGAAGCGCTTCGTGATGCCGCGAAGCTCGAGGATCGGGGAAGCGCTCAAGTCCCGCCCAGTCTATTTCCCGAAAAGGTCAGGGGGTGGGCCGAGGCCCACCCCCCTCACCGGAGAACGATCGCGACGACGGGCTACTTGACGGTCGTCGGGATCTTGATCTTGCCCGCTGCGATCTTCGCCTTGATCGCCTTGACCTTCTTCACGATCGAGGCGGGGACCTTCTTGCTGACCTTGCCGAAATCGATGCCGCCGTTCTTCACGGTGAACTGGTAGGTCGAGCCGCCCTTGAACTCGCCGGCGTTGACCTGCTTGATCGTCGTGAAGACGTCGTTGTCGACGCGCTTGAGGGCGCTCGTCAGAACCTGCGGACCGAGATACGCCTGGTCGGCGTCGACCCCGATGCCCCAGACGTGCTTCTGCTTGGCCGCATCGAGGGCGCCGAGGCCGCAGCCGCCGGCCACCTGGAAGACGACCTTCGAGCCCTGACCGATCTGCTGCAGAGCCAGGTTCTTGCACTTGTCCTGGGCGACGAAGTCCTGCGAGTAGCCGTTCAGCAGGGTCACCTTCGGATCGGCCGCCTTGGCGCCCGCGCGGAAGCCGGCGATGTAGCGGTCGACCGGCGGGATCTTCTGTCCGCCGACGGTGCTGAAGGTCACTGCCTTGTTCTTGTACAGCAAGCCCGACAGATAGCCGACGAGATAGCCGGCCTCCTGCTCGTGGAACAGCGTCCCCTCGAGGTTCGACGGGTCACCGGACGCCCAGCCGTTGTCGATGATCATGAACTTCGTGTTCGGGAACTGAGCGGCGACCGTCTTGACCGCGTCGTCCATGAGGAAGCCGACGCAGATCACGAGGTCGTAGCCCTGCTGCGCGAGCGTCGACATGTTCGGCACGTAGTCGGCGTTCGAATGCGACTCGAGCACGCGGGTCTGCACGCCGAGCTGCTTCGCCGCCCGCTGGAGGCCGACGTACGCGAGATGGTTGAAGCCGTGGTCGTTCAGCCCGCCGATGTCGGTCACCAAGCCGACCTTGAGTGCCGCGTGCGGCGCGGCCTGCTTTGCGGGCGATGCCGTCGCCGCGGCTGCGATCACCGCGGCAAGCAGCGCTGCGCACGCAAGCGCAACGGCCGTGAGGCCTGTCCTACCCTTCAAAATTGCCCTCCTCTGATTTGAGAGGCCCGTTTCCCGAGCCACCAAGTTCAGACGTCGATACTAGACCCTTTGTTGGCCGACCTTCCAGGGCCGAGAGACACGGCGTCATGCTGGGGACGTGGAGCTCGTGATGGATCGGCCGTGGTCGACGGTCTGGCGCCTCGACGGCGGTCTGTGGCGGAAGCAGTGCAAGTCGATCTGGCGGTTCGAGCCGCGGCTCACTGCATCGCTCGCGGCGCGCTGGCCCGACCGCGTCGCGGAGGTCGTCGAGCACGGCGACGACTGGATGGTCACGCGCGATGCGGGCACGCGGATCGGCGAGGCGGATCCGCTCTGGCTCGACGCGGTGCGCCGCTACGTCGAGCTGCAGCAGGGGGAGGCTGCGCACGCGGAGGAGCATGTCGCCGCGGGCGTGCCCGACCGCAGGCTCGCGAAGCTTCCCGAGTGGTACGCGCGGCTCGTCGAGGAGGTGCAGGACGAGCGGCTACGGCGCTTCGCGCCCCGCTTCGTGGAGCTGTGCGAGGAGCTCGCTTCACACGGCGTCCCGGAAACGATCCAGCACGACGACCTCCATCAGTACAACGTCTACGTCCGCGACGGGCACACACGCGTGCTCGACTGGGGCGACTCCTGCGTCTCGCACCCGTATTTCTCCCTCGTGGCGACGCTGCGGCACGTCCCCGACCACGGCATCTCGCGCGCGTTCCTCGAGTCGTGGGGCGGTAGTCAGGAGCTGCTCGCTCTCGCCCTTCGCGTCGGACGGGTCGCGCACGCGTTCAAGCACCACGTTCCCGGGGACGACGACTGGCCGCGCGTGCTCGCGCTCGCACTCGCTCAGACGGACGAGTAGAGCCGCACCTCGTTCTGTACGCGCACCCGCAGGTCGAGCGCGTCGAGCACCTCGCGCGCGCGCTTGACGCGCCAGCCGAGCGCTCCGCCCAGATCGGCGGCGGACACCTCCCCCGACGATTCGAGCACGGCCAGCGCGAGCTCGGCTTCCGCCTCCGGCCTGTCGTGCACGTCCCAGAGCTCGTCGACGAGGTCGAAGGCGATCGCAGGCCAGCCCTGCGGCTGCTCGACGAGATGCGAGCTCGTGAGCACGATCGCCCGCTGCAGCTGCTCGACGTGCTTCTTCTCGGCGCCCGGAACGAGCGCTCGCAGCTGCGGCACGGTGCACGCGCCGTTTCCGCGCACCGCGTCGACGATCTCGAGCTGGACGTCCGTGAGCGACTCGCGCCGCTCGGCCGCGACCGTCCAGACCTCCGAGATCAGGCGCGGCGCGACGAGCGCGGCCCAGCGCCCGAAATGCTTGCCGACGAGCGCGTGGCCTCGCCCGGGCAGCTCGTCCTTCCAGCGCCAGCAACGGTCCATCTCCGGCGTGAAGGTGAGCTTCCCGTCCGGCCGCTCGGTTGCCCACGTCACCTCGCGCGTGCCGGCGATCGCCTCCCAGAGCGACGGCAGGACGAGATCGGCGCCGGGCAGGAGCGACGCGACGCCCACGCCGTCGAGCCAGGTCGCGGCGCCGCGAATCGACCTGACGGTCATCCGGTGAGGGAGCGAACGCCTTCCACGACCGGCAATGCGTACCGGACGGCGAACCGCGCGTAGCGGGCGAACCGCTCGACCTTCGTCGCCCTCTCCTCCTCCATCTTGCGGAACTCGCGCTCGAGGGATCGCTGCTCGCGCAGGCCGGCGCGGATCTCCGCCGCGAACGTGTCGAGCGCCTGGTCGACGCCCTTCTCGCCGGCGAGGCCGCGCAGGAGCGCGACGTAGGTCGGCCACGTGAGCGTCACGATCTCGCGGCTGAACGAGAGGTCGACCGCGAGCCCGCGCGCGTACGCGAAGTTCTGGAGGAGGTCGCGCAGGAACGGGTCGTCGACGACGACGCGCAGGCGTTCGCCGTCCCGCTCGATGCTGCCGCGTCGCGGCCACTGGAGGACGAACGCGGCGAGCTGCTGTTCGCGCGACGGCGCGCCGGGCTCCGCCGCCAGCCGCGTTCGCGTCTCGAGCAAGAGGGTCCGCGCACGGGCCCGCGTGACGGCGAGCTCCTCGGCGACGTCGCCGACCGTGACCGTTCCCTCCGCGATCCGGTCGCGGTAGATCAGCTCGAAGAGCTTGAGCTCGATCTCGCGCTTCGTGCGCGAGCCGAAGGAGGGGCGCCGCATCCACTCCGCGAACTGCTCGAATCGCGGATCGGTCACTCCTCTAGTCTGCCGACGCGACGTACTCGTTGATCTGCAGACGGCGGGGGTTCGTGGCCTCGTAGCCGCTGCAGATCCCGCGCCGCTCGAGCTTGTCGCTCAGCCGGCCCGCGCGGGTGTACCCG
>JAICWC010000137.1 GCA_025934995.1 Thermoleophilia bacterium
CTTCGTCGGCTCGATGCCGGCGATCTGGGTGACGCCGTAGTTCGTGAACGAGTAGTAGGCGCTGTAGACCATCGGCCCGAGCGTGAAGACCAGGAAGCCGAAGATCCACGGGAAGATGAAGAGGTAGGCCGTCCAGGCCTCCTTCTCGTGGAAGCCGGACTGCCTGCGCCTGGCCCGCTGGGGGCCCGGCACTGCTCCGTTGACAGTGACGCTGCTCAAGCGTCCAGTCGGCTTACTTGTTCGCGTTGATCGCGGCCTGAGCCTCGGACTGCGCCTGCTTCAGCGCAGCCGCGATCGACTGCTGGCCCGTGAGGACGCGCTGCACCGCGCTGTTGTACGCCGTCGGGAACTGACTACCGGCCGGAGTCGGCGGCAGCTCGAAGCCGTACTTCGAGGCGTTGACGAGGTACTTGACCACGTCGTCGTAGGCGGGGTTGCCCGTCTCGTGGTAGACGTCCTCGTAGAGCTTCTTGTCGGCGACTGCATTCGCCGTGTAGAGGCCCGTGAACGCCTGCGGCGGGTTCGCTGCCCTGCGGACCGCCATCCGCTTCGCACCGGCGAACTCCCACGCGCCGACCGAGGTGACGGCCTTCATGTAGGCGCAGGCGTCGGCGAAGTCGGACGAGCCCTTCGGGATCACCCAGCCGTTGCCGCTGAAGAAGGTGATCGGGCCGCCCTTCCGGTTCGTGAAGTAACGAGCCGCGATCGACTGCTTCGGCGAGTTGTTCGCGAACACGTTGTAGATGAACGACTCCATCGGCCACATCCCCAGCTGGTCCTTGACGAGCGGGTTGCCGCTGCCGAAGAAGTCGAACGTGTTGCGGTAGGCGACGAACTTGTTCCAGCCGCCCTCGGCGTTGATCACGGCGGTCGTGAAGGCGAGCGCCTTCCGCGCAGCGGCGGTGTTGATCTGCGCGTGCAGGCCGTCGGCCGAGATGATGTTCCCGCCGAAGTACTTCACCCACAGCGGGAAGCCGAAGCCCGAGTCGATCTTCGGGTCGAATCCGATCCGGGTGAGATTCCCACTCGAGTCGAACTTCGTCAGCTTCTTGGCCGTCTTCAGCAGCGCCGGCAGGTTCTTCATCTGCGCCTGCGAGACCGGCACGCCGGCCTCCTGGAACGCCTGCGTGTTGACGATCATCGTCACCTGGTTCGTGAATTCCGGCAGGCCGTACAGCTTGCCCTTCCACGTCATCGCGCGGATCGCACCGGCGCGGTACTGCTTGATGAGCGCCTTCGAGACGCACGAGTTGACGGGCTGCAGGACGCCCTTTGCGGCGTACAGCCCGACGCTCGGGCGGCCCATGCGCACGAGGTCCGGGACCTGGCCCGACGCGAGACGCGTCAGGAACGCCTGGTCGTCGAAGCCGGGGGCTTCGCGTTTGATCGTGACACCGTTGAGCTGCTGCGCCGCGTACGTGGCGCGGTTCTCCTGCACGTCGTCACCAGGGCCGTAGCCGTAGATGTCGAGCGTGCCGGCCGACTTCGTGTCGACCCGTGCGCTTGCGGTCCCGGCGACGATCGCGGTGAGTGCCGCGAACACCACCAGGAGAATCGCGATGCGCTTGTTACGACCCTCCATGTATCCCTCCAAGGAAGACGTGCGTAGTGACCGGTCCAGTCTGTGGCAACGTAACCACATCTGAGCCGGGCGGTCAATCGACCCCTTCATCCGTGAGACGCCTCAGCCGGACACAAGTTCGACTTGCCGGATGCGGAACCGGGGCCGCCAGCCCCAGAACTCGGGGTTGCCGCCCGCGACCATCAGGCCCATCCCCCAGTCCACGTGCTCCTCGACGCCCTCCCGTAGGACGGGGGCGTCGGCGGGGTCGCGGTACTGGAAGAGCACGTTGCGGCGCGTGCGGCTGCTCCGGTTGACGCCGGAGCCGTGGATCGTCAGGTAGTTGAAGAACAGGACGTCGCCCGCCGCGGCCGGGCACGGAATCCCGCTCTCGAGCGGATAGTCGACCGTGTGCGCGTCCCCTTGCGCGTCGAGCGGCCCGAGCTTGTGCGACCCCGGAACGACGTGCAGGCAGCCGTTCTCCTCGTCGGTGTCGTCGAGATGGACGCTCGCCGCAAGCAGGCTGTGCTGCGTGTGCGGGAAGTACGGGTAGTCCTGGTGCATCGGGAACGGCGCACCTTGCTCCGGCGGCTTCACGAGCATCTTCGAGTGATGGAGCTGGACGTTCGGCCCGATCAGATCGGTCAGCACCGCGACGAGACGTGGGTGCGCAACCATGCGCGTGAAGACCGCGTCGTGGTACTGCAGGTCGTGAAAGCCCTTGAGCTCGCCCGCAACCCAGGCGTGATTTCGGTCGGAGGCCGTGCCCTCGACCGTCTCGAGGATCCGCGCGAGCCCGTCGCGCATCTCCTGGACCTCGACGGCGTCGAAGACGCCGCGGACGAGGAGGTAGCCGTCCTCCTCGTAGTGCTCGTTCATCGCTTCCCTCCAGTCGATCCACGGGTGACGAGCCGGGGCTCGAGCACCTCGACCGTGCGGCCGCACGTCGGGTCCTCGAGGCGGCGGAGCAGCAGGAGCGCCGCACGGCGCCCCATCTCGAACGTCGGCTGCGCGACGGCGGTGATCGCGGGCTGCACCATGCCCATCCACGGCACGTCGTCGAAGGCGACGAGCGAGATGTCGCGCGGGATCGACAGCTTCCGCCTGCGGAGAACGTGCCACGCCTGTTCCGCGAGTTGGTTGTTCGCCGCGAAGATCGCCGTGGGCTGCTGCTCGTCGAGGAGCAACTCGATCCTCTTCACCGTGTCGGCGGCATGCGTTGCGAACTTGACGATCAGTCGGCGGTCGACGCGCATTCCTGCTCCGGTCAGCGCCGCCCGGTAGCCCTGGAGGCGCCCGGCGTCGGTCGTCCACGTCGTGCGCGCCATCAACAGCGCGATGCGCGTGTGCCCCAGTTGAATCAGATGCTCGACGGCGGCGCGTCCGCCCTGCTCGTTGTCGATCACCACCGCGTCGCACGACGACGTCGCGAGCCGGCGGTCGACCTCGACGACCGGCAGGCCACGCGCGACCAGCAGGTCCGCGGCGGTGTTCGAAGCGGGGGTCATGATCACGCCGGGGGCGCGCATCGAGAGGAACATGCGCACGCCGGAGAGCTCCTGCGCGACGTCGCTGTTGTCGCCGAGGAGGAGCATCTGATAGTTCGCCTCGCGCAGGGTCTGCTCGATGCCTGCCGCGAGCGCCGCATAGAACTGGTTGCCGAGATCGGAGACGACGACGCCGACGACACGGCTCGTCCGCTGCTTGAGCGTCCGCGCCGAGAGGTTCGGGACGTAGCCGAGCCGGTCGGCGGTCGCGAGCAGGCGCTTCTTCACGTGCGGCGCGACGTAGCCGCGGCCCGAGAGCGCGCGGGACGCCGTCGACGCGGACGTTCCCGCCTCACGCGCGACGTCGGCGAGCGTGATCGGCCGCGCCGTCATCTCGCGAACACCCTTGCGATCGCGGCGTAGTCCTCGTCGTCGAACGCCTCGCCGGTCGAGTCGATGTGCGAGGCGTAGTAGAGCGACGGCACGCCGATCGAGCGCTTCACCGCGAGGTAGCGGCGCCACGAGCTCTTGTCGGGAACGCGCCAGTCATCGGTGTCGATGGGCAGCTCCGGGCACGCGGCTCGCACGACCGCGGCGCGGAACTCCATCTGCTCGACGAGCTCGACGCCGCCGACGACGTCGTTGAGCCGGATCATGTCGGTGACGTCGACGAATCCCGGATGCGGCGTCTGCGTGATCACGAGCGCGTCCGGCTTCGCCGCCTTGGCGGCGTCGTAGAACGTTCGCAGCAGCTCGTGCAGGAGCGCGATCCCCCACGTTCCCGGCTCGTGCGTGAGATTGCGGCCACTCGGCGTGCGCGCCGTGAAGTCGACCTTGAAGCCGTCGGCGTCGAGGTCGACCAGCATGGTCGTGACCGCACGCCGCAACGCCTCGCGCGCGGCCGGGTTGTTCGGGTCGAGGGCGACGGGCTCCCCGTCGGCGTTGCGGATGCAGAGCTCGGGCGGCAGGCCTTCCGGATCCCAGGCCTTCCACCAGAGCAGCACGTGCTGCCCGCGCGCGTGCCGCCCGGCGATCCAGCGCTTCAGGTCCGGCCATTTCGCGGTATCCGGCTCGTTGCGACCGTACGTCCCCTGCCACTTGTCGTCGAGCACGACCGTGCCCGGCACGACGCCGTGCGCTTCGAGCTCCGCGAGAAATGCGTCGTAATTCGCCTCGGTCGCGAAGTCCCGCGCGAGCTTTCCCGAGCCGTTCTCGAGGTGGCACTGCGCACCCCAGCCGCAGAAGATCGGCTCGTCCCACCAGGCCGGACGGCTGCGCGGCGCCGTCGGCACCGGGCCGAGATCGGCTCGATGGCGGCGCAGCCCCGTCCACGGGTCGGCGACGTTCTTCGTCAGCCTCAGGAGCGGCGCGCGGAACTCGCCGTCGACGTGCGTCTTCCCGTCGTAGTCCATCCGGACGCAGAACCCGTTCGCCGCCGACTCGATCGCGACGTCCCCGAAGCGAAGCTCGTCGACCGGCGCGACGACGCCCAGATCCACGTCCTCGAAGCACCAGTACAGCGGCGCGGGCGTGAAGAGCCAGCGCGCGCGGCCGGGCTCGCCTTCGCCGACCACTCCCGTCACGGCGCCCTCGCCGACCCGGCGGAACGGTGCCGCGCCGTCCTCGGGATTCGGGCTGAACAGCGTCTGCGCGCGCGTGCCGGAGTACATGCGCCCGAGCGGGGCCCCGTTCGCGAGTGCGGAACGGCCGCCGAGGAGCCGCACCTCGGTCAGCGCGCCGCGGCCGGCGACGCACGTGTGGATTTCGAGCGCGTCGCCGTCGCTGCGGAGCTCGAGCCAGGCGCGCTCCCACACCGTCGAGCGCCGCTCGACCACGGTCGTGTCGCCCCGCTCGACCGGCTCGGACAATTCGAGCGTCTCGTCGGGACCGTCGGTCGTGTCGAGCGCCGCGAGGAGCGACAACGACATGCTCGCGAACTGTCGCCGGCGCGGCGCGGTCATTCGACGATCGCCTCCGCCTGCTGCCCGAAGCGCACGGTGCCGACGGTGAGGTCTGCGGCGAGCCGGCGCGGCGCCTCCGAAGTGACGACGAACGTCACGGCCGCTTCGCCCTTCGGCCCGAGCTCGATCGTCCGCTGCTCGCCGGCGAACGCGATCGTCGCCGTCTCCGCGCGCTCGAACGGATTGCGCACGAAGACCGTGAAGTCGGTCGTGCCCGGACGCGAGCGGTACGGCTCGATCCGCGCGCCGAAGCCGGCGGTGCCGAAGCCCTCGTCGGGCAGGAGCTCGTCGTGCAGCTCGTCGAGCCGCTGCGCATCGGTGCCGAGCCGGAAGAGAAGATCGTCGGTGACGGCAAGCGGCAGCCAGTGACCGCCGAGGAGCAGGTCCGGCCGCAGACGCCGGTACAGCTCCGCACTCGCCGCGAAGTCCTGCGGGACGAAGCGGTTCCGGTACTGGTAGTTGAGGATCGAGCGCGCGCCGTCGTCCGTCTGCTGGTCGCCGGTGACGAGGATGCGCGTGCCGTCCACCTCGAACGAGATCGCGGCCGCGTAGTGCGTGTGACCCGGGAGTGGATGCACGGTGAGCTCGTGCTCGTGCCAGCGGAACGGTTCGCCGAGCGCGAGCCGACGGTCGACCGGGATGGGGTCAAACCAAAGGCACGGCAGGTCGTAGCGCTCGGGCTGCTCGAGGATCGGCGCCACGTTCTCCGGCGCCCAGACCGCTGCGCCTTCGACCGCGCGCAGCAGGTTGAGGCCGGCGACGTGGTCGTCGTGGTAGTGGCTGACGATCGCGGCATCGATCCGCTCGACGCCGTAGTCGCGGCGGAGCCCGTCGAGCGACCAGAGCAACGTGCGGCGTGCGGCGCGCTCCGTCGAGGACGCGGTCGTCGTGACGTCGTAGCCGAAGTCGATGAGCAGAGCCGCGCCCGTCTCCGAGAGGAGGACGTAGTTCGTCGCGAACATCGTCCGGTTGCGCAGGAGATGCGGCGTGATCGTGTCGAACGGCCGGCGTAGCCGCTCGGCGACGTTCCACCGCAGCGGGTCGCGCAGGTCGATCAAGCCCTGCATCCGCTGCGCGAGCTTCGCGAGCGATGTTGCCGGCTGCTCGATCGCCTCGCCGTGCGACGGCAGGAGGACGTCGGGATCCCGGTCGGCCAGCACGGAGGCGGAGACGATCGTGGCGCCCCAGCCCTCGAGCCCGCTGTACGTCCACTGCGTCGCGGCCAGCGACCAGACCTTGCCGTCGCCGTACACGAGGTCGCCGGTGAACGCGAGCCGCCGGCCGTCGAGCTCGACGAGGTAGCTGACCGAGCCGATCGTGTGGCCCGGTGTCGGCAACACGTAGACGTCGAGATCGCCGAAGCGCGTCGTCCGGTACTCGGCGACGGCGCCCGTGACCGGAACGGACTCCAGCAGGGAGAACCTGTCCTCACGCAGGTCGTAGTCGTTCGCCACCTGGCGCCGCGCCCAGCGCTCGTCCATGCCGGCGATCAGCTCGACCTCGGACGGAGGCGCCCAGATCCGGATGCCGGCGTCGACCGCGCGCTGCAGCCCGCCGAGCTGGTCGCGGTGGTGATGTGTCAGCAGGACGTCGGTGACACGCTCGATGCCGAGCTCGTCGAGATGGTCCAGCACGTCGCCTTCGCCGAAGTCGACGAGGATCGCCTCCGCCGCCCCCGATGGGAGCACGTAGACGTTGCAGGTGTCGCGGTAGAGCGACACGCGGGGGTTGATCGAGATC
>JAICWC010000120.1 GCA_025934995.1 Thermoleophilia bacterium
ATGCGGTCCCGACCCGCGCATATCAGCCGCGACACGACGCGTCGACACCAGCCGCCGCGCTCTCCCCGCCGAAACACCCAGGCCCGCTCACGCGGGCCTCAAAGCCGTACCGACTTGACAAACCTCACCCCATATCAGTTCTGCTGCGGCGCGGGCGCAGGCAGGAACGCTTCGCGCACGACCTTGAGCACACGCTCGCGGCGGCCTTCGACGACCGGCACGAGGCCGCCGAGCTCGAGGCGCGCGAGCTCGACGTTGCCCTGCTGCCGCACGGTCACGAAACCGAAGTCGGCGAGGAAGTCGCGCGGGAAGATCGTCTTGTGGACGTGGAAGCGCTCGAAGCTCGACTCCGCCTCCGTGTAGCGGTACGCGAACGCCTCCAACGCCTTCGCGCCCTTGTCGCGCGCATCGCCGATCGCCGTCAGGAACAACGACTGCATCACCCACGGCTTCGCGGGATCGGTGAGATACGCGCACGTCACGAGCACGGCGTCGTCCGACGGCGGGCCCGCCGGCAGCTCGGCCGCGCGCGGAAAGAGATCGGACGGGCCGTACTGCATCGACCCGAGCACACGCCGGTCGTCGTCATAGTAGACCGTGCCCCACGCGCCCCACTCCTCCTCGGTGCCGGCGATCCACTTTCGCTTGTCGACGCGGCGCCCCGTGCGGGACTGCCACCACACGCACTCGTGGCAGACGGTCGGAGCCGTCGGCAGCGTCGCGCCGGTCAGTCCAGCGATCCTCGTCACGCCGCTGCCGACCGTAGCACCAGCTCCGTCGCCTCCGGCCGCGCCGCGAAGCGGAACGGGACGAACGTCGTCCCGAGGCCCGGCGAGACGTGCAGGACCCCTGCGGGAGTGCGGTAGACGCCGCGCTGGAAACGCGCATTCAGGTGCGCGAACCGGACCTTCCCGCCCGGATACGGGAGCGCGATCTGGCCGTCGTGCATGTGCCCGGCGAGGACGAGCTCGAACCGTCCCGGCTGCAGCACGTCGACGACGCGCGGGTAGTGGCAGAGGAGGATGCGGAAGTCGGCGGCGCGCGACAGCGTGTTCGGATCGACGCGAAGACGCCGTCGCACGATCAGCCGCGCGTCCGCTCCGGCCACCCAGACCGACTTGCCGCGCAGCGACAGCTCGACGCCTGAGTCGCGCAGCAACGTCGCCGGCTCGAGCTCCTGCAGGTCGGAACGCGCCGCCTGCGGATCGCGCGAGATCGCGAGGTCGTGATTGCCGAGGATCGCGAAGGTCGGACGTGGCAACTGTGCAATGAGCTCGCGGAGCAGCGGCTCGCCGCGCGGGCGTGTCAGCAGGTCGCCGGTGACGACGACGAGATCCGGGGCACGCTCCGCCGTCCACGCGACCGCCCGACGAACGGCGCGCACACCCGGCGAGGCGACACCGAGGTGGAAGTCGGAGAGATGGACGATCCGCAACCCGTCCAGCTCGTCCGGCAGGCCCGGCACGGCCAGTTCCAGCTCGCGGAGCCGCGGCGTGGCCGCCTCGGCGAGCCCCCAACCGAGGAGACCCGCGAGCAAGGCTCCGGCGCCGCGCACCCAGTGGGCGACGGCGCCGGAATTCGCCCCTCCAACAGAGATAGACGCCGCCCCGGCCCGAAACTTGCCCTAGACCCGAAGCTGCTCGAGCGCCGGCCGCGGATCGACGATGTGACGCTTGAACTTCAGCTCCGACTCCTCGAGCCCGGCTGCGACCCCGACGAGCTGCGCCAGATGGAGGATCGGCAGCTTGAAGCTCTTGCCGGTCGCCGCCTCGAGCTTCGACTGCCACGCGTCGAGCGAGAGGTGACAGAGCGGGCACGGCGTGACCATCACGTCGGCGCCTGCCTCGAGCGCCTGCTCGACCGGCTGGATCAGCTCTCCCATCGCGGTCTCCTCCCGCGCCTGGATGATCGGGAAGCCGCAGCACTTGATCTTCGCGGGATAGTCGATCGCCTCGCCGCCGCACGCCTCGATGATCCGCTCGAGCGACCACGGACGGTCCGGATCCTCGAAGCCCATGATCTTCGACGGCCGCAGGATCTGGCAGCCGTAGAACGGCGCCACCTTCAGCCCCTTCAGGCCCTTGTGCGCAGCCTGCTTCAGAAGCTCGTAGCCGTCGCCTTCGGCGATCTCCCAGAGCAGATGCCGCACCTCGACCGTTCCCTCGTACGCGGGCACGCCGACCGACTTCAAGTTCTCGTTCACGCGGTCGAGCAGGTTCTGGTCGCCCTGGAGCATGTGATTCGCCTGCCGCAGATTGAGCGTGCAGACGTTGCACACGGTGAGCAGCGTGTCGGAGACCTGACCCGCGTACGCGAGGATGCGCGCGTTCAGATGCAGGTAGTAGTCGGGCTCGGCCTCGTGGATGTCGCCGGCTCCGCAGCACGTGACCGCCTCCAGCTCGATCAGCTCGAGCCCGACGCGCGGCGCAAGCGCCTGCGTCGACGTGTCGAGCTCCTTCGCCGAAAGCGACGCGAGACAACCTTTGTAATACGCGACTGACTTCACTACGCGCCGCCTCCCGGCTTCTTCGTCGGTTCCTCACCAGGCGTGACGTCGGCCTGCGTGAGGCTGCCCTGCCCGCCTGCAGAGCCTTCTCCCGGCAGGTACGGGCGCACGAAGGCCCCCTGCCGCTCGTAGATCTCCTCCAGCGACTCGTCGCCGGTGTGTCCGTGCGCGAGCCGGGCGAGCGCCCGTTCGCCCTGGACGTGCCCGAGCGCTCCCTGCCGGTCCTGCTCTTTGACGAGCTTGTGCAGCTTGCGCGCCTCGCCCACGTCACGCGCGACGTGCGGCGGGAACGCGAGGCCGGCCTTGTTGTGCTTGATCAGGCCCATCGCGAACTTCATCTGCTTCACGCTCGAGACGATGCCCTGGGTCTTCGGCACGAGCTCCGTCTCACGCAGCCAGCCCGTCGTCTCGGTCGAGCGGATGAACCACTTCGCATGCTTCGCGCCCATGTCGCGGTCGATGCCGTTGCGAACCGCCTCCGCACCGAGCTTTGCGATCGCGTCGCGCGGGTCGACGCCCTTCGGACAGCGCTCGTTGCAGAAGAAGCACCGCGTGCACTCCCAGATGCCGTGCGGGCCGCTGTACTGCTCGAGCCGCTCGACCGTCGCAGCGTCGCGCGGGTCGCCGACGAACCGCATGCCCTTGGCGAGGGCCTGCGGCCCGAGGAACTCGGGATCGGACTCCATCGCGTTGCACTCGGAGACACAGCACCCGCAGTTGATGCAGAGCGCTTCCTTGTGGACGACGTTCATGCGTTCCTGGGAGATCTTGTACTCGCGGCCGTCCTGCGGAACGTCGTAGCCCGGCTGCAGGTACGGCTTCATCGCCTTGAACTTGTCCCAGAAGGGATCCATGTCGACGACGAGATCCTTGACGATCGGCAGGTTGCCCATGGCGGAGATGACCGGCACCTCGCCCGCCTGCGCGATGTCGTACATGCGGATCTTGCACGCGAGCACCGCAGCGCCGTTCATGCGCATGCCGCAGGAGCCGCAGATCATCATCCGGCAGCTCTTGCGATACGCGAGCGTCCCGTCGTGCTTGTCCTTGACGATGTCGAGGCAGTCGAGCAGCGTCGCCTCGTCCGGCGCGTCGAACTCGTACTCCCGAAGAGCGCGCTCGCCGGAGGACGAGTCGTAGCGCCAGATCTTCAACGCGACCTGCAAGCGATCAGCCTCCCAGTCCCTTGAGTACGTGGTTGGTTGCCTCGACCGACTGCGACGCCGGCGGAATCGACACCGTCACGTCCTGGCCGAAATCGGAGAAGTTCATCACGACCGTGACCGCCTGACCCTGCGCGGTGTACGCCGCATGGAGCCGGTGGACGTACCCGTCGTCCTTGCCGACGTAGATGTCCTCCGGCTGGTACTTCGGGTTGACGAGCGTCTGGATCTTCGTGCCCTGCGGCAGCTTCGAGGGGTCGATCGTCGCGCGGTAGTGCTCGACCGAAACGCCGTCGATCGTCTCGGTGCCGACGTCGGTGACGTCGCCGGCGGCCTGCAGCTGCGCAAGCTGCTGCCCCGGATCCTGCGCGAGCAGTTGGCCGAAGTCGATGCCCGCTTTCTTGCCCGTCTTCTGCAGGTCGATCTTGACCCAGCTCTTTCCGGCCGGCAGCGCGGCCTGGAAGATCGCGGACTTCAGGTAGATCGTCGTGCCGTCCTCGACCGCCTCGATCGGCAGGTCGAGGCCGGCGACGCTCGCGTGCATCGTCAGGTCGCCCTGCTTGTTCGTGTTGTCGAACCGGCCCGTTCCGGTCAGCACGATCTTCTGGCCGGAGACGGTCGCGCTTGCGGTGAGGGCCATGTGCTCGCTCGTCGCCTGCGCCGTCTTCTTCGCCGACTGCTTCACGCTTGCGAGGGGAGAGAGCGTGACGTGTGAGGAGCTCGAGGCGCCGCTTCCGCACGCGGCGAGCACGGCCGGAACGGCCGCGAGCACGAGCACGCGCCGCATCAATACTTCCGCTCCTCGGGCTGCCACTTCGTCACGCGTACGGGTGCCGTCGTCAGCTCGACGCCGCCGTTCTTCCAGCGCGTGATCGTGTGCACCATGAAGTTCTCGTCGTCGCGCGTCGGGTAGTCGTGCGGGCGCGAGTGCGCGCCGCGGCTCTCCTTACGCCAGATCCCGCCCTCGACCATGCACAGCGCCGTGTCGAGCATGTTGCCGAGCTCGATCGCCTGCGTCAGATCGCTGTTGAAGACCTCGCCCTTGTCCTCGACGTAGACGTTCTTGTAGCGCTCGCGCAGCTCCAGCAGGATCTCCCGTTGCCGCAGCATCTTGTCCTCTTGGCGGAAGACGGCGAAGTTCTCGAGCATCGACGAGCCGAGCGCCTCGCGGATCTCCCACGGGCGCTCCCCGCTGTCGCGGTCGAGCAGCTCGCGCAGCTGTCGTTCGGCGTCGCGCTCTGCCGACTCCGGCACGTCGATCGTCGTGTGGGAGAGCGCCCACTCCGCGGCGGCGGTGCCGGCGCGCCGTCCGAAGGTGATCGTCTCCATCAGCGAGTTGCCGCCGAGGCGGTTCGCGCCGTGCACGGAGACGCACGCGCACTCGCCGGCGGCGTAGAGGCCGGTCAGCTCGGTGGCGCCGTCGGTGTCGGTCGAGATGCCGCCCATGTGGTAGTGGGCGCCCGGCCGGACCGGCACGGGGTCGTAGATCGGGTCGACGCCTGCGAACGTCATCGACAGCTCGCGCGAGCCCGGCAGGCGCTCGATGATGCGCTCGGCGCCGAGGTGGCGCATGTCGAGGAACACGGAGCCGTTGCTTCCGCGACCTTCGTCGATCTCCGTTTGCTCGGAGCGCGACACGACGTCGCGCGACGCGAGCTCGAGCGCGTTCGGGGCGTAGTGCTTCATGAAGCGCTCGCCCTCGCTGTTGATCAGGAACGCGCCCTCGCCGCGGCAGCCCTCCGTCAGCAGCACCCCCGAGGGATAGAGCGTCGTCGGATGGAACTGCATGAACTCCATGTCCTTCAACGGGAGGCCGGCGTGCAGGGCCATCGCCATCCCGTCGCCCGTGCACGCGTACGCGTTCGTCGTCACGCGGTACTGCCGTCCGGCCCCGCCGGTCGCCATGACGACGGTCTTGCCCCCGAGCGTCTTCAGGCCGCCGTTGAGCAGGTCCCAGCAGACGACGCCCTGACAGCGGTCGTCGTTGAGCACGAGCTGCCAGGCGAAGAACTCCTCATAGACCTTGATGTCTCGCTTGACGAGCTGCTCGTACAGCACCTGGATCAGCACGTGCCCGGTGATGTCGGCCGCGTAGACCGTGCGCGGCGAGCCGGCAGCGCCGAACGGGCGCTGAGCGAGCTTGCCGTCGTCGCGGCGGGAGAAGACGGCGCCCCAGTGCTCGAGCTGGATGATGTCGTCGGGCGCCTCCCGGGTGAACACCTCGATCGAGTCCTGGTCGCCGATGAAGTCCGAGCCCTTGACGGTGTCGTAGGCGTGGATCTCCGGCGAGTCCTCCTTCGCGTTCCCGAGGGCGGCGTTGATCCCGCCCTCGGCCGCGCCGGAGTGCGAGCGCGTCGGGTGGAGCTTCGAGACGATCGCCACGTCGGCGCCGGCATCGTGCGCTGCGATGGCCGCGCGCATTCCTGCGCAGCCGCCGCCGATCACGAGTACGTCGTGCTCGCCGATCACCGTTGATTGACGCTAGCGGAAGCCGGTCGGCGACCGCTTCAGTACTACACCGTAGGCCCGGCGGCGGCGACGTCAGCCGGGGCGTCGGCGGCGAACTTCTTCTCGAAGTTGTCGCGGAACATCCTAGCCAGCTCACGGGCCTTGCGGTCGTACGCCTCGGCGTCGCGCCACGTCTCGCGCGGCGTCAGCAGCTTGTCCTCGACTCCCGGGACGTGCACCGGCACCTCGAAGCCGAACACCCCGTCGGTCCGGAACTCCACGCCGTCGAGCTCGCCGGAGAGCGCGGCCTCCACGAGCGTCCGGGTGGCCGAGATGGGCATCCGGCTTCCCTCGCCGAACGCGCCGCCTGTCCAACCGGTGTTGATCAGCCAGACGGTCGAGCCGTGCTCGTCGAGCTTCTTGCCGAGGAGGTCCGCATACACGGTCGGCGGCTGCGGCAGGAACGGGGCGCCGAAGCACGTCGAGAACGTCGGCTCCGGCTCCGTGACGCCGATCTCCGTGCCGGCGAGCTTCGCCGTGAAGCCGGAGAGGAAGAAATAGAGCGCCTGCGCGCGGTTGAGCCGCGCGACCGGCGGCAGGATTCCGAAAGCGTCGGCCGTGAGGAAGACGACGTTCTGCGGATGACCGGCCATCTTCGTCGGCAGCGTTTTCCCGAGCACCTCGAGCTTGTATGCGGCGCGCGTGTTCTCGGTCTTCGAGTCGTCGTCGAGATCGAGGACGCCGCGTTCGTCGACTGCGACGTTCTCGAGGATCGTGCCGAAGCTGTGCGAGGCGTTCCAGATCTCGGGCTCCGCGGCCGGCGAAAGACGGATCGTCTTGGCGTAGCAGCCACCCTCGAAGTTGAAGACGCCGCTGCCGCCCCAGCCGTGCTCGTCGTCGCCGATCAGCAGACGGTTCGGGTCAGCGGACAGCGTCGTCTTGCCGGTGCCGGAAAGGCCGAAGAAGATCGCGACGTTCGCTCCGTCCTGCGAGACGTTGGCGGAGCAGTGCATCGGCAGCACGCCCACGAGCGGAAGGCGGTCGTTGAGCACGGTGAAGATCGACTTCTTGATCTCGCCGGCATAGAAGGTGCCGCCGACGATCAGCTCGGTGCGCTTCGGATGCAGGACGACGAACGTGCCGGTGCGCGTGTTGTCGACCTTCGGGTCGGCCTCGACCTCCGGCGCATGCAGGACGAGCGCGTCCGGCTTGAAGCCCTTCAACTCCTCGTCCGTCGGATCGATGAACATCGTCTTTGCGAACAGCGCGTGATACGGACGGTTCGTGATCACGCGCACCGCGATCCGGTGCTGGTGATCGGCGCCTGCGAACGCATCGACGACGTAGAGCGTCGGCTGGTCGTCGAGGAACGCGACGAGCTTGTCGCGGAGGCCCTGGAAGCTCTCCTCGTCGATCTCGCCGTTACCGCCCCACCAGATGCGGTCCTCCGAGCTCGGCTCGCGGACGATGAACTTGTCCCTCGGCGAACGACCCGTGTGCTTACCCGTGTCGACGACGAGCGGCCCGCCTTCGGCGATGCGCGCATCACCGCGCGTGACCGCATGCTCGTAGAGGACGGACGTCGTCGGGCTCCAGATCACATCGCCCGTCGGCTTCAGGCCGTGAACGGAGAGATCCCCGCCGGCACGCATGTCGACTGTCGTCACTGGTTTCTCTCCTTCCAAAAGAAACGCCTTCAAAACGGCTG
>JAICWC010000096.1 GCA_025934995.1 Thermoleophilia bacterium
CCGGACGCGACGTACCTCTGCAACAAGCTCGAGCGCACGTACGCGCCGCAGCCCGCGTACCCGTTCATCCGGCTCGCGCTCGAGGACGTTTGGGTGTGGGACAAGAACCGCCCGACGCGGATGATCCCGCGCACCGAGATCCTGCTCACGTCCGGCGACGTGACGATCGAGGAGCTGCGCGGCGAGAACGACGAGCCGACGTTGACGCCCGAGACGCTCGCAGAGCGGATCGGCGACATTCGGCCGCGCGACGACGAGTTCTAGTTAGCGTTCGCCGCGATGCTGCTCGCGGTCGACGTCGGCAACACGCAGACCGTCTTCGGGCTGTACGACGGCGCGGTGCTCGGCGAGCGGTGGCGGATCGCGACGGAGGCGCAGCGGACGGGCGACGAGCTCGGTGCGCTGCTCGACGACTTTCTCGACTTCGACGCGCTCGACGGCATCTGTCTGTCCTCGACCGTGCCGCGGCTCGTCCGCGAATACGAGCACGTCGGCGAACGGTGGGCGAAGGCGCCGTTGCTCGTGATCGCGCCGGGCGTGAAGCTCGGGATCGAGATCCGCCACGACGCGCCGCGCGAGATCGGGCCCGACCGCCTCGTCAACGCCGTCGCGGCGAAGGAGCGCTACGGCGCACCCTCGATCGTGGCCGACTTCGGCACCTCGACGAACTTCGACGTCGTCTCGCCGGACGGCGCCTACGTCGGGGGCGTGCTCGCGCCGGGCATCGAGGTGTCGATGGACGCGCTCTTCGAGCGCGCGGCGCGGCTCCAGAAAGTCGACTTCGTCGCGCCGCCGGCCGCGATCGGCAAGTCGACGGCGACGGCGCTGCAGTCGGGGCTCGTCTACGGGTTCGCGGGCCAGGTGGACGGGATCGCCGACGCCATCCGCGCCGAGCTCGAGTCGCCCGACGCGCCGGTGATCGCCACCGGCGGCCTCGCCGACCTGATCGCTCCGCACTCGCGCACGATCCGGGAGGTCGACCCGTTCCTGACGCTGGACGGGCTCCGGATCGTGTGGGAACGGAACCGCTAGCGCTGGTCTGGCTCGCGCGCAGGCCCGCTCGCCGGAACAGGAGCTGCGCGCACCGGAGAGCGCGGTCTCCGGTGCGCTCCGCGCGGTAAGTGCTCGCTTCTCAGGTCAGGCCAATGCGCCCGGGTCGGCGCGGCCTGCGGCCGGGCCGACGGCCGGAAGCCTCCGGCTAGGTCTCGCTGCGCGTCGCCCTAGCCTCCGGCTGGGTCGGCGCTCGCGCGAGCGGTTCGGCGCGCCACCTAACGGCGGTTATCTGCCCGCTCTTGGCAGTCGAGCCGGCACTCAACCCGAGACGTTGCTCTCGGCCACGATGTCGAAGAACTGCGCCTTGGGATCGCCGCCCGCCTCGCGCAGGACGCGCCGTGCGAACGGCTCCTCGGGCCCCTGTCGAACTGCGTCGAGTGCTTCACGACTGTTCCATACGGTTGCGATCGCGACCGTTCCGTCCTCCGAGACGAGCAGGAACGTCTCTCGGATCACGGACGGAAGATCAGCTTCGACCATGCCTTGGTAGGTCTCGATGACCTCCGGCTGTCGCTCCCGAGCAATCACAGCGCTGACGAGTGAAAGTGCTGCCACGACCACCCTCCAATCGAGCCGCTGAATTTGTGCGTCCAACCTATTGCGGCTGCACGGTCGACGTCCACCGCTCCGGGTTGGGCCGCCGTCAATTCTCGTCGCGCGGAGCTTTGCGCGGCTGCGACACGCGTACGCCCGACGAAAGCTTCATCCGTCGGCCGAGGCACTCGATCGCCGCGCCGGTGGAAGCGCGGTGGGGAATGTCACCCGAGGGTGCCTCGTTTCGATGGAGGTCTCTCGAGAGCGCGTTGAGGAGGTGCGAGTCGTGGGCTTTCATGTCGTTATTCCGGATCAACTCGATTGGGAGCCATACACCCAGTTTCCCGGACGCCGTCGCGCCGCGTTGACGGACGCGGCCGCTCTGCGCCATACACGTGCGAACTTCCTCCGCCACGAGCCCGGCGAAAAGGGTCCGCGGCACGTCGAGCGCGTGCAAGACGAGACCTTCGTTCCTATCTGCGGAACGCTGACGATGTACATCGGTGAGCCGCCGACGCGCCACGACATTCCTGTTGGCGGTCTGGCCCACGTCGAAGCGGGCACGGCCCAGCAGATGGTCAACGAGACCGATTCGGAGATTCTCGTCTTCGTCTACGGCGCACCGGCAGAGCGCGCCGGCGCCGACGTGATCGAGAGCGCCGTCTGAAGCAGTGCTGAGGCGGTTGCGAGCTGAGCGCCGGCCCGTTCGAGATCGCGGCGGTTGCAGACAGAGCCCGCGCTCGCGGGCTCTGTCGCTCGTCCTTCTGTTGGGTGGCTGTGGTCGCTACGCGGTCGCGTTCATGACGGCGCTATCAACACGGTCGTCGCGTAGGGCAAGACCGATGGTTGCCCAGGCGATTCCGAAGAGGATGCCGCCGCCGTGGTCGCCGAGGGCGATGCTGAGGACGAGCCCGGCGGCGACGGTCGGCGTGGTCCACCAAAATCCGGGCCGATTGCGGACAGCGCCGGCCGAGAGCACGACGAGGCCGACGACGCTCGCGAGGACGCCGAGCAGGAAGAGCGGGCCGAGCTCGTTTCTGCCGGCAACCAGGCTCGGGATCGCGCTTACGAGCATCGCGCCGAAGCCGGCGCGCGTGGCCCATGCTGCGACGGCCGAGAGCCGGCCGGCGCTGTGGCGCAGCAGCCCGACGAGCGGGATCGACGCGAGGAGCGCGACAAGGAACGCTGCTTCGACTGCGTAGCCGGAGGCATGCCAGCCGGTGTCGGGTTGGGGAGCGCGGATGACGATTGCGCCTTCGATCGCGTAGCCGGCGGCTGCGAGCGCGCTGAGGGTCGGCGCAAGACGGCGATGCTTCATTGGAACCCCTTTCGTCGGTTGCTCGCTCGGACGCTACGGCCGGCCGGCCGGCGTGTCGTCTGCGCCGGCTCTGATTCGGCATCCGACCAGAGGTGGATCTTTCTGCCGCCGAGAATCCGCCTGCGGTGGGATGCGGTGTGGGAGCGTGCGGGATACCGTCCATGCGTGCGGGACCGCATGCGGAGAGTCGTGGGATCGGTCTGGACGGATGCAGTGCTGGCTGCCGCGTTGTTGGCGCTGGCACAGGTTGAGCTGTGGGGCGGGGCGACGTATCAGGGCGCGGCCGTGTTCCCCGGATCGCGCTGGCTGACCTCCCTCATCGTCATCCCGCTGATGACGCTGCCCCTCGCGCTGCGACGCCGGGCAGCGCTGCCTGCATTCGCCATCGTGATGGCGACGGTTGTCTGGTCGTCGCTGGCACTGGGCGCGGCCGAGGCGACGAGCTTTTTCCTCGCCGCGCTCGTCTGCGTCTATTCGGGCGCCGCCAACGGCGTCCGGTCCCCCGTCGTCCTGGTCGTCGCCGCGACCGCGATCGGCGTCCATGAGCTGCGCGACCCGCACGTGCATGGCATCGGCGACGTCGTATGGGCTTTCGGCTTCGTTGTGTTGGGCTGGTTGTTCGGCCTTGCAGTGCGCGGTCGGCATCGCACGATCCAGTCGCTCGAGCAGGAGACCGAACGGCTCGAGGCAGCGCGAGAACAGGAGGCGCGCGCGGCGGTCGCCGCCGAGCGCGCTCGTGTCGCGCGCGAATTGCACGACGTCGTCGCGCACGCCGTCAGTGTCGTTGTCGTCCAGGCGCAGGCGGGTCAGCGGCTCGTCGGCGTTGACGACGGACGCGTTCGGCAAAGCCTCGAGGCGATCGAGGAGACGGCCCGGACCGCACTGAACGAGATGCGCCGCCTGCTCGAGATGCTCCGCGAGCCCGAGGATCCGCCGCTTGCGCCGCAGCCGGGCCTCGCAGCAGTCGGCGCCCTCGTCGCACAGGTGCGCGAGGCCGGATTGCCGGTGTCGGTCGAGGTGGACGGCGATCCCGTGCCGCTCTCGCCCGGCGCCGAGCTTTCGGCGTACCGCATCGTGCAGGAGGGCCTCACGAATGCGTTGAAGCACGCATGCGCCAGTCGTGTGTCCGTCCGAATCCTCTTTCGGGGCGACGGCGTCGAAATCGAGGTCGAGGACGACGGAGTCGGCGGGGCGCCGACCAGAGATGGTGGCGGCCACGGCCTTCTTGGGATGCGTGAACGCGTCGCGCTCTACGGCGGCGATCTCGAAAGCGGCCGGATCCCCGGAGGCGGCTGGCTGCTGCGGGCGCGACTGCCGGTGCAGGCGTGACCAGCGTCCTCATCGTCGACGACCAGGAGCTCGTGCGCACGGGATTCAAGGTCGTGCTCGAGTCGGAGCCCGACCTCGAGGTCGTCGGCGAGGCCGGAGACGGCGCAGAAGGCATTGAGCTCGCGAAACGGCTCCGGCCCGATGTCGTGCTGATGGACATCCGTATGCCGCTCATCGACGGCATCGAGGCCACCCGTCGAATCCGCGACGTGGGCGGCGACCAGAGGCCGCGCGTTCTCGTGCTGACGACCTTCGACCTCGACGAGCACGTCTACGCCGCGCTTCGCGCCGGCGCGAGCGGCTTCCTGCTCAAAGACGTCCGCGCCGCCCAGCTCGTCGAAGCGATACGCACGGTCGCTGCAGGCGATGCGCTCATCGCGCCGTCGGTGACGAAGAGGCTCGTCGCGGAGTTCGCCGCACGTCCAGCCGAACCCGAGCTGCCGGCCGAGCTCGCCGACCTGACACCGCGCGAGCTCGAGGTGCTCGGGCTCGTCGCCCGAGGTCTCTCCAACGGCGAGATCGCCCAACACCTCACTGTCGGAGAAGCAACGGTGAAGACGCACGTGACGAGGATCCTGACCAAGCTCGGGCTCCGCGACCGAGTCCAAGCCGTCGTCCTCGCCTATGAATCAGGCGTCGTGCGACCCGGCTCGCGCTAGCGGGCGGCGCGCGTCAGCCTCCGCCGTACAGAGAGATCGGCATCCCCTCGAGGAGGAACTCGCTCTCCGGGACGTTCGCTTCGAGCTCCTGGACGAGCGCGGCGGCGCCCGGCGCCGCGGCGAGCAGGCGCGTGACGACGTCCTCCGTCGAGTGCAGCTGCACGAGCTCGTTCTTGAACGGCTTCGGGAACCGCCCGTAGCCGAGATACCACGCGTAGAACTTCTTCAGGAAACCGGACGCGCGCCGTTCGCCGAGCTCGCGCACCGTCTCGCGAATGAAGTGGATGAGCTCCGCCGCGACTTCCTCGCGCGACGGCTGCGTCGAATCGCCGTCGACGATCTCGGCGACCGCCCACGGATTCCCCTGCGCCGCGCGGCCGACCATCACGGCCGACGCCCCCGTCGCGTCGAGCACCGATTGCGCCTTCGCGCGTGACGTGATGTCGCCCGACGCGATTACGGGCACGTCGACGAGCGACACGAGCTCCGCCGTCAACGTGTGGTCGGCATAGCCGGTGTACATCTGCTTCGCCGAGCGAGGGTGCAGCGTGAGCACGGACGCACCGGCCTCGACGAGCTGCGGGCCGAGCTCGAGGCAGCGGCGGGAGCCGTCCTCGACGCCCCGGCGCATCTTCACGCTGACCGGAACGGAGACGGCGTTCGCGACCGACTCGGTGATCGCACACGCGAGCGCCGGGTCCTCGAGCAGGTGCGCGCCCGCGCCCGTCTTCGTCACCTTGCGGACCGGGCAGCCGAAGTTCATGTCGACGATGTCGGCGCCGGCGGCCTCGACCATCCGCGCCGCCTCGCCCATCGCCCGCGGCTCGGAGCCGAAGATCTGGATCGCGAGCGGATGCTCGTCGGAGGCGACGCGCAGGTAGCCGAGCGTCTTTTCGTTCCGGTGTTCGATGCCGGCGCAGGAGACCATCTCCGAGCAGACGAGCCCCGCGCCGAAGCGGCGGCCCTGCCGCCGGAACGCCTGGACGGAGACGCCGGCCATCGGGGCGAGCACGACGCGGGTCGGCACCTCGACGTCGCCGATGAACCACGATTCGCGCAGATTCCCGGACATAAGGGGACATCGTAGCCCCCTCCTATTGACGTCCTTCGACCGGCGGAGTACCATCCGCGCCCGCCGTAGGCCGTGCTCTGGGGTTCTAGGAGGCCGTCTCTTGAAGGAAGTCATTCTCACGCCTGAGGGCTACAAGAAGCTCCAGGAGGAGATCGAGTATCTGTCGGTCGACAAACGCCGTGAAATCGCGGATCGCATCCGCGAGGCGCGCGAGTTCGGCGACATCGCCGAGAACGCCGAGTACGACTCGGCGAAGAACGAGCAGGCCCACCTCGAGGCTCGCATCGCGCTGCTCGAGGAGCGCCTGAAGGGCGCGCGCGTCGTCACGAAGAAGGAGATCAAGTCGGGCGAGGTCTCGATCGGGACGAAGGTGCGCCTCCGCGACGTGAAGGCGAACAAGACGGTCGAGTACCACATCGTCGGCAGCGCCGAGGCCGACCCGACGGAGAACAAGCTTTCGAACGAGTCGCCGGTCGGCAAGGCGATCATGGGCAAGAAGAAGGGGGAGACGGTCGAGGTCACGGCGCCGCGCGGCACGATCAAGTTCAAGATCATGGACATCAAGGCCGCGTAACGTTCGAACAGTTCACCGAGCGCGCCAGACAAGTCGTCGTCTTCGCCCAGGACGAGGCGCGCGAGCTCCGCCACAACTACGTCGGTACCGAGCACCTGTTGCTCGGGCTGCTGCGAGAACAGGACGGTCTGGCAGCACGTGTGCTCGAGTCGCTCGACGTCTCGATCGACGAGGTGCGCGCGCACGTCGTGCGCACCGTCGGCGAGGGTGACGAGGTCACGGCCGGCCAGATCCCGTTCACGCCGCGCGCGAAGAAGATCCTCGAGCTCGCACTGCGGGAGTGCTCGGTCTCGTGCGCGAGGGCGAAGGCGTCGCGATGCAGATCCTGCTCGACCTCGGCCTCGACGCCGGCCGAGTGCGCGACGAGGTGATCGTCAAGCTCGGCGGCACACGCGGCGGCCGCATCCACGCGGTGGCCACCGAGCCCCCTCGCCGAAAGCATTGGTCGCCGCTGTCGCTCGTCGCGGTGACGTGGGCGCTCGGCGCCGTCACGCTCGGCGCCGGCATCCTCATCGGCTGGGCGATCTGGGGTTAGCCTTCCGCCCCATGGCGGCACCCAAGCGTTTCCCGGACCGCGACGAGATCGCTGCGGTCCGGACGGAGGCCGAGCCGCTCGAGAACGGCGCGCAGACGGAGACCGAGCGCCGTCTCGCAGGGCGCGTGATGGCCCGCCGCGACATGGGCAAGCTCGTCTTTCTCGACCTCGTCGACCGCTCCGGCCGCATCCAGCTCCTCTGCCCGGTCGAGCGGACGGGGGAGATCGATGTCCACCTCGGCGACGTGGTCGGCGTCAGCGGGCGCCCGGCCAAGTCGCGTCGCGGCGAGCCGTCGCTCCAGGTCGACACGCTCGAGGTCCTGTCGCGCATCCGCACCCCGCTGCCCGACACGTTCCACGGCCTGACCGACGTCGAGCAGCGCTACCGGAAGCGCTACCTCGACCTGCTGATGAACGAGGAGGCGCGTTCCGACGCGCTGACCCGGTCGAAGGCGGTCGCGTCAATCAGGCGGACGCTCGACGAGTGGGGGTTCGTCGAGGTCGAGACCCCGATCCTGCAGCCGCGGTACGGCGGCGCCTTCGCGGAGCCGTTCGTCACCCACTGGAACTCGCTCGACGAAGACCGCTACCTCCGCATCGCGACCGAGCTCTATCTCAAGCGGTTGATCGTAGGCGGCCTCGAGAAGGTGTACGAGATCGGCAAGGACTTCAGGAACGAGGGCGTCAACTACAAACGGCATCCCGAGTTCACGATGCTCGAGTGGTACGAGGCATACGCCGACTACCGGGACACGATGCGCCGCATGGAGCTGCTGGTCGAGCGCGTCGCGCTCGAGGTGGTCGGCACGACTGCGGTGTCGTTCAAGGGGCACGAGCTCGACCTGAAGGCGCCGTGGAAGCGCGTGCGCCTGGTCGACGAGCTGAAGGCGCTCGACCTCTGGACGAAGGACTACGACGAGCTGAAGCGACGGCTCGAGTCGCGCGACGTCGACGTGTCGCAGGACAAGACGTGGTCGCAGCTCGTCGACAAGGCGGTCACCGCGTACATCGAGCCGCGGCTGATCGAGCCGACGATCCTCTACGACTATCCGATCGAGCTGTCGCCGTTCGCGCGGCGGAGCGACGAGGATCCCGACGTCACCGAGCGGTTCGAGTACTACGTCGGCGGCATGGAGCTCGGAAACGCCTTCACCGAGCTGAACGACGCCGAAGAGCAGGCCGAGCGCTTCACGATGCAGGCCGACGAGGGGGCCGGCGGCAACGTCGAGGCCGAGCAGGGCGACCCGGACTACGTCGAAGCGCTCTCGTACGGGATGCCGCCGACCGGCGGTCTCGGGCTCGGGATCGACCGGCTCGTGATGCTGCTCACCGGGCGCGAATCGATCCGCGACGTCATCCTCTTTCCCGCGCTGCGTACCATCGACTAGATGCGCGTCCTCGTAACGGGCTCGTCGGGCCAGATCGGCACCAACCTCGCGCTGCGGCTGATCGCCGACGGCCACGAGGTCTTCGGGGTCGACAAGCGCCCGAATCCCTGGGCGCCCGACGCGTTCCCGACGCTGCTCCAAGATCTCTCCGGTCATTACGCCGCGTTCCGCGGCGGCATCAACGGCGTCGAGTATCCGGCCGTCGACGTGGTCGTGCACCTCGCCGCACACGCGAAGGTGCATCAGCTCGTCCGCCAGCCGCACCGCGCGCTCGAGAACGCGATCATGACCTTCAACGTCCTCGAGTTCGCGCGCGGCATCGACGCACCGCTCGTCTTCTCCTCCACGCGCGAGGTGTACGGGGACGTCCACCGCTTCGAGGAGTACTCGGAGGAGGCCGCCGACTTCGCATTCACCGAGTCGCCGTACTCGGCGTCGAAGATCGCGAGCGAGGCGTTCGTGTACTCGTTCGCGCGCTGCTACGGGCTCGACTATCTCGTCTTCCGGTTCTCGAACGTCTACGGCCGCTACGACAACGATCTCTGGCGGATGGAGCGCGTGCTGCCGCTGTGGATGCACCAGCTGTCGCGCGGTGAGGAGATCACGATCTTCGGCGGCGAGGAGAAGGTGCTCGACTTCACCTACATCGACGACTGCGTCGACGGAATCGTGCGCGGCCTCTACGCACTGGTCGCCGGGGACGCCCGGAACGAGACGATCAACCTCGCGTACGGGCAGGGGAACACACTCGTGCGCGCCGCGAACCTGATCGCCGACGAGCTCGGCGTGTCGCCGAAGATCACGATCGCGCCGTCGTTGCTGGGCGAGGTGACGCATTACGTCGCCGACGTGCGCAAGGCCCGCGACGTGCTCGGCTGGACGCCGCAGACGCCGCTCGAAGAGGGGATCCCGCACGCCGTCGCATGGTTCAAGGAGTGGCGCGCGGCCCATCCCGAGGAGGACCGTCCGTTCGAGCGGTCGTCGGCCGCGGACGAGCTCGCGCACGGCTTCAAGCAGCCGGCTCCGTCGCCCTCGTAATCCGGGGAATCCGCGCGCGAGGCGCGAATACGGTTTGGATATGCGTGCGCCGAGGATCACGCCGTGGCTGCTCGTCGCCACCCTGACTGCGGCGGGAGCCGCAGCGGCCGGCGGCTATGCCTTGACGGCGCCGAAGCGGTACCGAGCCACCGCGGCGATCCTCGTTTCGCCCGTCTCCGCAGCCGACCCGACGTTCGTCGGCCTCGGCCTGCTTCGCGACGGAAGCGGCCGTCGGGCGGCGGCGGCGAGTGCGGCCGACCTCGTCACGACGCCTCAGGTGGCCGACGCCGTGCGCGTGCAGCTCGGCCTGCACCGCTCGGGCGCCTCGCTGCTCCACGACGTGCAGGCGACGGTCGCGGGCCAGAGCGACGTGGTGCAGGTGACGGGGGAGGCCGGCACCGGCGTCGGCGCGGCGCAGATCGCGAACGCCTTCGTCGACGCATTGATCGCGCAGCGCACTGCCGGCTTTCAGAGCCGGCTCGCGTCTGCCGTGGGCCGCGACCAGCAGTTGCTCGGCGGCGCCACCGGGGCGCAGGCGGGCGAGCTCGCGCGGCGCCTCGCGGTCCTGCGCAGCCTCCAGGGCCAGCCCGACCCGACGCTGCGCCGCGCGTCGACTGCGACGGCCCCGACGTCGGCGTCTTCGCCCGACGCGCTGGAGCTCGTGCTCGTCGGCGCCGGTGCCGGGCTCGTCGTCGCCGCAGCGCTCTCCCTCCTGCTCGCGCTGGTGCGCCGGCGCAGTCCGGCCTACGATCGAACCGTGGCTTCGGACGGCTCGGACGACCGGGCGGCGGAGGCGCTCGTCGATCGCCTCGAGCAGCGGCTTGCGGCGCGCGAGGCCGCGCTCGCCGCCCGCGAGCGCGACCTGCAGCAGAAGATCGACGAGCTGCGAGCCCTCGAGGGACGGCCGACGGCGAGCGGCGAGCCCGCCGACGACTCGCGCCTGCTGGAACGCGAGCTGGCGCTCGCGGAGCGTGAGCGCCGGCTCGAGGAGCGTGTCGCGGCCGTCACGAAGCGTGAGCTCGCGGTCGCACGCGCAGCCGCCCAGTCGAAGCAGCCGCAGGCGCCCCCGCCGCCCGCACCCGAGCCGGGTCCGGCGCTCCCGCCGGCCGACGGCGGCGCCTACAACCTGACGGCGCTCGAACGGCTCGTCGAGGAGCGGGGCGGCGCCCATCCACAGCGGGCCGAGGAATGGAGCTCCTACCTCTACTTCCTCCGCGACTACGCGAGCGCCGACGGATCCCTGCCCTCGAGCTTCGACGCCCTCGTCGAGGAGACGTTCGAGCCCCTCCTCACCTAACAGTTTCCTTCCATACGGCCCGGGAACCGCGACTCTGCAGCGACAGACCGCTGGGGTACCATGGGCGTCCCACAGCAAGGGAGAAGAACTTGTTCGAACGCTTCACCGAACGGGCCCGCCAGGTAGTCGTCCTCGCACAGGACGAGGCACGCGCGCTCAAGCACAACTACATCGGCACCGAGCACATCCTGCTCGGCCTGCTCCGCGAAGA
>JAICWC010000115.1 GCA_025934995.1 Thermoleophilia bacterium
GTCGTGCAAATCGACGGCTACATCCAGGCACTCCGCGAAGACCTCGCCCGCATCGCGGCGGTCGGCGACGAGTCGACCGCCCGCGCTGCCGAGCTCGTCGCGGTTGCACTCGAGTCCGCCCTCGGCCGCCGCCTCATGGAGGCGCTCGGCGAGGCGGCACTCGAGCTCTCGCCCCAGCTCGACGGCGGCCGGGTCGAGGTGCGGTTCGCCGGGGCCGACCCGGAGCTCGTCTACGTCCGCGAGGAAGTCGAGGAGCCCGAGGCGGCATCGGACGACCCGCTGAGCGCGCGGATCACCCTGCGGCTCCCCGAGGCGCTCAAGCAGCGCGTCGAGGACGCGGCGTCCCGCGAAGGGGTCTCCGTCAACACGTGGATCGTCCAGTCGCTCGTGCGCAACGCGAGCGGCGCCTCCAACCGTCGGTCGTCCGGCCGGCGCCTGACCGGCTACGGCCGGAGCTGAAAGGAGCCCGCATGTTCAACGTCCCGCCGCCCGCAGCGAAGACGCACTGGGTCTACGACGATCCGTCCGGCGTTCCCGAGCCTGCCCCCTACCCCCGCCCCTGGCGGCGGCGCCTCCTGAAGCGCACCGCACAGGTGACCGTCATGCCGAACCGCGTCGTGCGCGTGTCGCACATGGAGAACTGAGATGTCCGAGCACCGCTTCCACACACCGCGGCCGGTCGACCTGCTCGTCTCGATCCCCTCGGGCGACATCGTGGTCGAGACGGCCGACGTCGACGAGACGGTCATCACCGTCGAAGGCAGCGAGAAGCTTGTCGAGCAGACGTTCGTCGAGCAGGTCGGCGACCGCATCACCGTGCAGTACCGCGGCAAGCAGGGATTCGGGATCACGATCGAGATCGGCGGCTTCAGCATCGGCAGCGGCGAGAAGCTGAAGGTGCAGGCGACGATCCCCCACGCGAGCGCCGCCGAGCTGACGACTGCCTCCGCGGACATGAACGTCGATGGGACGCTCAGCAAGCTCGACACGAAGAGCGCGTCCGGCGATCTCTCGATGCGCGGGAAGGTCGAGGGCACGGCGACGGTGAAGACCGTCAGCGGCGACGTGAAGCTCGACGAGGTCGGCGGCGACGTGTCGGTGAACAGCGTCTCCGGCGACGTGCGCATCGCGGACGTGCGCGGCTCCGTTCGTTCGAAGTCCGTCTCCGGCGACGTGCGCGTCGATTGCGCCGGCGGGCCCGAGGCGACGCTTCAGAGCGTCTCCGGCGACATCCGGCTCGGCGTTGCGGCCGGCACGAACGTCGACGTCGACGCGAACAGCGTCTCCGGCGATCTCGACTCGGAGGTGCCGCTCGGCAGCGACATCGGGCTCGCTCCCGGCCCCACGCTCGTCATCCGCGGAAAGACCGTCAGCGGCGACTTCCGTCTCGTTCGCGCCGGCTCGTGAGCATGAAGAGCCTCCTCCGGCGCCCCGATGTTCGGCTCCTGCTCGTCGGCCAGGCGCTCTCGATGTTCGGCGACTGGATGATGATCATCGTCCTCGGGATCTGGATGAAGGTCCTGACGCAGTCGAACAGCGCCGCGGGGCTCGTCTTCTTCGTGTTCGCCGCCGCGTCACTGGTCGCGCCGCTCGGCGGGCTGCTCGTCGACCGGCTGCCGAAGCGGCCGATCATGATCGCGACGCATCTCGCGCTCGCAGCCGTCATGTGCACGTTGCTCGTCGTGCACGACCGCGGCGACGCGTGGCTTCTCTATGTCGTCACCGCGATGTACGGGCTCGGCGGCGACGTCTTCGCAGCAGCCCGCGCGTCGATGATGAAGGCGATGCTGCCGGCTGAGCTGCTGGGTGACGCGAACGCCGCGTTCCAGTCGCTGCGGGAAGGGCTGCGCCTCGTCGCGCCGCTTGCGGGCGCCGGGCTCTACGCAGTGACGAGCGGCGGCATCGTCGCGCTCGTCGACGCCGGTACGTTCGTGGGCTCGGCGGCGACGCTCGTCGCCCTCCGGTTCGCAGAGCCGGCGGCTGCGCCTCGCGAGCACCGCTTCCTCCGTGAGGTCTCTGCCGGGCTCACCCACATCTGGCGCGTGCCCGCGCTGCGGCAGATGACGATCGGCATCTCCGCGACGATGCTCGTGATCGGGTTCAGCGAGACGCTGCTCTTCGCGATCACGGCTGCACTCCATCGGGCGCCGTCCTTCATCGGGGTGCTCGGCACCGCCCAGGGCGTCGGCTCGGTCGCCGGCGGCGTGACCGCCGGCAGGCTCCTGCGGCGGTTCGGCGACCTGCGGACCGCCGGCATCGGCGTCCTGTTGTTCGCGGTCGGCGACGCGATGTTCCTCGCCCCCTCCCTACCCGTCGTCCTGGTCGCGATGGCCGTCGCCGGGCTCGGCATCGTCTGGGCGGTGGTCGCAATCGGCACGGCCTACCAATTGCGAAGCGGTCAACACATCCAAGGACGGGTGTCCGCGGCTGCGAACATGGTCTTCAGCGTGCCGCAGACCATTTCGATT
The DNA here is from genome assembly GCA_025934995.1 of Thermoleophilia bacterium. Lineage (GTDB taxonomy): Bacteria > Actinomycetota > Thermoleophilia > Gaiellales > Gaiellaceae > Palsa-739. The sequence goes on from JAICWC010000115.1 coordinate 2,469, forward strand.
GCAGCGGGGGCAGCACTCATCAGCGTCGTCGATTACAAGATCGAGATCCTGGTGATGTTCGTCGGCGTCGGTCTCAGCGCGCTCTATCTGCTCACCCGCGGACGCGCCGAGACCCAGCTTGACCCCGCTCTGGCGTAATCGCGACTTCGTCCTGCTGCAAGCAGGACAGATGCTGTCGACGATCGGCTCTGCGTCGTCGCAGATCGCCTATCCGCTGCTCGTCCTGGCTTTGACGCACTCGCCGGCGAAGGCCGGCGTCGTCGGCTTTGCGGCGTTCGCACCGTACGTGGTGTTCGGACTGTTCGCGGGCGTCGCAGCGGATCGCTGGAATCGAAAGCGCGTGATGATCGTCATGGACCTCGTGCGCGTCCTCGCGATGACGAGCATCGTCACTGCGCTCGCGCTCGACCGGCTGACGTTCGCGCAGATCGCGATCGCTGCGCTCGTCGAGGGCAGTGCGTTCGTCTTCTTCAACATCGCGGAGGTGGGAGCACTGCGCTCGGTCGTCCCGGGACGACAGCTGCCGGATGCCGCCGCGGCCGAGCAGGCGCGCATGTCGGTCGTCACCCTCGCCGGCCCGCCGCTCGGCGGCGCCCTGTTCGGTCTCGCGCGCTCGCTGCCCTTCCTCGCCGACGCGGTCTCGTACGTGTTCTCGATCGCGTCGCTGCTCTGGATGCGCACGCCCTTCCAGGAGACGCGGGAGCGCGACGCGACGCCGGTGCGGGCGCAGATCCGCGACGGCATCAGCTGGCTGTGGGAGCAGAAGTACCTCCGGACGAGCGCCTTCATCTTCGCGGGCGACAACTTCGTGTTCCAGGCGATCGTGCTGGTCTTCATCGTCGTTGCGAAGCGCGCCGGCTTCTCGGGCGCGCTCATCGGCGCCGTGTTCGCGTCGTTCGGCGCGTCCTCGTTGGCCGGATCGCTGCTCGCGCCCCGCATGACGAAGCTCCTCCGCGTGCGCACGATCATGTTGGTCAACCAGTGGCTGAACGGGTTGTTCGTCCTCTACGTCTTCTTCCGCAGCCCGTACGTGCTCGCCGTGTGCGTCCTCCCCGTCGGGCTCGTCAGCCCTTGGCTCAACTCGGTGATCGTCGGCTACCGCACCGCTGTGACGCCCGACCATCTGATCGGCCGGGTGAGCAGCGTCGCGCGCAACCTCGCATTCATCGGCATGCCGCTCGGGCCGCTCGCAGCCGGGCTGTTGATCGGCGCGTTCGGCGCACGGACGACGACGCTCGTGCTCGCAGTGATGTGCGCTTCATTGGCGACGTTCAGCACGCTCAGCCCGTCGATCCGCAAGGCGCCGAGCCTCGACGAGCTCGACGACCTGCCGGCGCCCGCCGTCGGGTGAGCGGGCCGGCGCCGCTGTGGCGCAACCGCGACTTCATGCTCTTGCAGGCGGGCCAGCTCCTCTCCGCCACAGGATCGGGATTGTCCGGGATCGCGTATCCCCTCCTCGCGCTCGCCGTGACGCACTCGGCGGCGAAGGCGGGCTACGTCGGTGCGATCCGCTTCCTGCCGCTCGTCCTCTTCGCCCTGCCTGCAGGGGTCGCTGCCGACCGGTTCGACCGGCGCCGGCTGATGATTGCGTCGGACGTCGCCGGCGCAGCCGCTGTCGGCTCGCTCGCAGCGCTCGCGATCACGCACCACGTGACGCTCGCCGTGCTCCTTGCGGTTGCTTTTCTCGACGCGACCGGGAGCGTCTTCTTCCGCGCAGGCAACAGCGGCGCCTTCCGCGCCGTCGTCCCGCCCGCGCAGCTCGCCGACGCCTCGAGCGTGTCGATGGCGCGCGCCTCCGTGGTGATGCTCACGTCGCCGCCCGTCGGCGGGTTGCTCTTCGGCCTCGCGCGGTCGCTGCCCTTCGTCGTCGACGCGATCTCGTACACCTTCTCGTCGGTGACGCTGCTCTTGATGCGGACGCGCTTCCAGGAAGAGCGTCACCCCGAGGCGCGCACCGACCTGCGCGAAGGCCTGGCGTTCTTCTGGCGGATGCCGTTCCTCCGGACGACCGTCTCGATGATCGCCGTCAGCAACTTCGCAGCGACGGGCATCCCGCTGACGCTGATCGTCCTCGCCAAACGACACGGCATCTCGAGCACCGGCGTCGGCGCGATCATCGCGCTCACGGGCGCCGCGACGCTCCTCGGCTCGACCGCGTCGCCGCTGCTGCGGCGGTTGTTCCCGATGCGCGCGATCCTGCTCTCGGAGTATTGGATGGCCGGCGTGTACGCGGCGTTCATCGTCTATCCGAGCGTCTACGTGCTCGCGGCGTGCTTCGCGGTCCACGCGTTCACCTTCCCGAACACCGACTCCGCGGTCGCCGCCTACTCCTACATGCTGATCCCCGACCGGCTGCTCGGGCGCGCGATGTCCGCATCGAACACGATTCGCGTCGCCGCCGGCCCGCTCGGGCCGCTCGCCGCCGGACTGCTGTTGACGGACGCCTCGCCGCGGATCACCGTGCTCGTGCTGGCCGCGCCCGTCGTCGTCGCGGCGCTCCTCGGGACGCTCAGCCCGTCGATGCGCGACCTGCCTAGCCTCGGAGCTTCTCCAGCAGCAGACGGTTGACGACCTTCGGGTCGGCTTTGCCCTGCGTCTCGCGCATCACCGCGCCGACGAAGAAGCCGAGCACGCCCTCCTTGCCGCCGCGGTACGTCTCGACCTGGCCGGGGTTCGCCGCGAGGATCGCGTCGATCACCGGCTCGAGCTCCGACTCGTCGCTGACGGCGGTCTGCGCGAGATAGGTCGCGCTGTCGATGCTGCCGCTCGCGGCGGCCGCAAACGCGTCGTCGAGCGCCTCCCGCGTCACGTTCGCCCGCACGATCTCGGCGAGCGCGGCAGCGTTCTCCGGGCGGAAGTCGCCGCGGTTCATTGCGATCGCGGCCGCCGCCTTCCACTCGACGCCGTGCTCGGCGAGCGCCTGCGCCTTCCAGTCGTTCCCGGAGAAGACGAGCTCCCAGGCGGCGTCGAGGTCGGTGTGCTCGGCGAGGCGCGCGATGCGCTCGGCGGGCAGCTCCGGCAGCTCGATCGAGTCGAGCAGCTCGCGCGGCGGGTCGACCGGTACGAGATCGGGCTCGGGGAAGTAGCGGTAGTCGTCCGCCTCCTCTTTCGAGCGGTGGACGGCGAGCCGGTTGGTGTCCGGGTCGTAGTCGTACGTCGACTGCTCGAGCGTCTCACCGCGCTCGTAGGCCGCGACCTGCTCGCGCACCGCGGCCTCGATGCCGCGCCGGATGTACGTGAAGCTGTTCATGTTCTTCAGCTCCCACCGCGGCCGGAAGCCCTCCTCGCCCTGCTTGCGCACGCTGACGTTCACGTCGGCGCGGAGCGTCCCTTTTTCCATCTCCGCGTCGCCGATCCCGAGCTCGACGATCGTCTGACGGAGCAGGCGCAGGTACCTGTCGGCGTCGTCGGCCGAACGGAGGTCCGGCTCGCTGACGATCTCGAGCAGCGGCGTGCCGCCGCGGTTGAAGTCGACGAGCGAGTAGTCGGCGCCGACGCTGCGTCCGGTCGCGCCGCCGGCGTGGACGGTCTTCGCCGCATCCTCCTCGAGATGCGCGCGCGTGATGCCGATGCGCGGGCCGCCGGGAATCTGCAGCGCGCCCTTGCCGCACAGAGGCGCTTCGTACTGGCTGATCTGGTAGCCCTTCGGCAGGTCGGGGTAGAAATAGTTCTTGCGGGCGAAGATCGCGTGCTTGCTGATCTCGCACCCGAGCGCGAGCCCGAGCTTGAGCGTGTGCTCGATCGCCTTTCCGTTCGGCACCGGCAGTGCGCCGGGGTGCGCGAGGCAGACCGGACACGTGCGCGTGTTCTCGGCCGCGCCGTACTCCAGCTCGCAGCGGCAGAACATCTTCGTGCGCGTCTTCAGGTGCGCGTGCACCTCGAGGCCGATCACCGCCTCCCACTCAGAGCTCGACATCGAGCCGCTCCTTCGCCTCGCGCAACGCCGCCTCGATGTCCTCGTGCACTTCGACCATGCCGAGCCGGTGCTCGAGGACGCCCTTCCTCTCGATCAGCCAGAGCTCGCGCTCTCCCGCCTCGAGCTGCAACTTGACGTCGCCGACGAGCACGGCTCGGGAGCCGTCGAGCACGCGCGGCTCGGCGCCGAACACCTTCTGCACGGCCGGAATGAAGTCGGCCGCGGGATCTTCGAAGCGCATCGTCACCGCAGTCGCCCCCCTCTCAAGGGCAGAGGGACTGGGTCGAAGCCGATCGCGGTCTCGAGCGCGTAGCCGACGGCGAACAGGGTGCTCTCGCTGAACTGGGGCCCGAGCAACTGCAGCCCGACCGGCAGCCCGCCCGACAGGCCGCAGGGAACGTTCAGGCCCGGCAGGCCCGCCATGCAGGACGGGATCGTCAACAGGTCGTTCAGGTACATCGCGATCGGGTCGGCGGTCTTGGCGCCGAGCTCGAACGCGACCGTCGGCGACGTCGGCGTCAGCAGCACGTCGAAGGTCTCGAACGCAGCGGCGTGCTCGCGGATGAGGACGGTGCGCACCTTCTGCGCCTGGCCGTAGTACGCGTCGTAGTAGCCGGCCGACAACGCGTACGTGCCGACGAGGATGCGCCGCTTCGGCTCGTCACCGAAGCCCTCGTCGCGGGTGCGCGTATACATCTCGAGCCGGTCACCGCCTTCCGCCGTGCGATGGCCGTAGCGCACGCCGTCGTAGCGCGCGAGATTCGACGATGCCTCCGCGGGCGCGATCAGGTAGTAGCAGGGAACGCCGTACTCCAACGAGAGCGGCAGCGAGCACCCGCCGACCTCGGCGCCGAGCTCGCGCGCGAGCTCGATCGCACGGTGGACGGCGTCCCGCACGCCCGGCTCGATCGCCTCGTGCTCGGTGAACTCGGTCGGCACGCCGATGCGCACCCCCTTCAGGTCGACGCGCTCCGGCAGCTTCACCTCCGGCACGTCGACGGTCGTCGAGTCGCACGGGTCACGACCCGCGATGACGGAGTAGAGGAACGCGCAGTCGCGGACGTTCTTCGCAACGGGCCCGACCTGGTCGAGCGACGACGCGAACGCGACGACGCCGTAACGCGACACGGTTCCGTACGTCGGGCGCAGGCCGACGTTGCCGCAGAGCGCGCTCGGCTGCTTGATCGAGCCGCCGGTGTCCGATCCGAGCGCCCACGGGGCGAGGCCGGCGCTGACGGCTGCCGCTGAGCCGCCTCCCGAGCCGCCGGGCACGCGCGTCGGGTCCCACGGATTGCGCGACGGCCCGAACGCCGAGTTCTCGGTCGACGAGCCCATCGCGAACTCGTCGGTGTTCGTCTTGCCGAGCACCCGGAGGCCGTGGCCTTCCTTCGCGCGGCGGACGACGGTCGCGTCGTACACCGGCACGTAGCCCTCGAGGATCTTGGAGCCGGCCGTCGTCGGGATCCCCTTCGTGCCGATGACGTCCTTGACCGCAAGCGGGATCCCCTCCCCGCCCGGGTCGTCGCAGACGTGGAGGAAGCAGTGCAGCTCGCCGTCCCGCTCGTCGATCGCGCGCCGGTAGGCCTCCCAGAGCTCGGCGCCGCTGATCTCCCTGTCGCGCAGCAGGCGCGCCGCGTCGTATGCGGTCAGCCGCAGGGTGTCGATCACTCGGAACCGCCGGGAGGAACTCTGAAGAAAGAGCCTTCGTGCTCGGGCGCGTTGGCGAGAGCCTGCTCCACGGAGAGCGACTCGTGCGGCTCGTCCTCTGCCCAAACGTTGACGACGTCGAGCGGGTGCGAGGTCGGCGGGACGTCCGAGAGGTCGAGCTCGGCCACCTTCGAGACCGCCGCGATGATGTCGTTCAGCTGCGCGCCGAGGCGCTCCAGCTCCTCGTCCCGGAGCTCGAGACGCGCCAGATGCGCGACGTGCAGCAGTTGCTCGCGGGTCAGCTCGGCCATCGGGGAATCGGTACCAGAAACGGAAGAGGCCCCTGAAACGGGGCCTCTTCCATACTTGGGTCCCGTAGCTCTCTAGGCGGCCTGGACGTTCGCGGCCTGCGCGCCCTTCGGGCCTTGCACGACCTCGAACGACACACGCTGGCCTTCGGTCAGCGACTTGTAGCCGTCCATCGTGATTGCCGAGAAGTGCACGAACACATCGTCGCCACCTTCACGCTCGATGAAGCCGTAGCCCTTCTCGTTCGAGAACCACTTAACGGTGCCCTCTGCCAACTGA
>JAICWC010000122.1 GCA_025934995.1 Thermoleophilia bacterium
CGCTGCTCCTCGCCGCGTTGGTCTTCCTCGTCTCGTGGCTCGGGATCCAGATCTCGGCGCGGATCCTGCTTGCGCTGACGGCGATCGGCGTGACGATGCTGCTGATCCTCGACATCATCATCCTCGCCAAGGGCGGGGCGCACGGCTGGGCCTGGGGATCGCTCGCGCCGTGGAACAACCACGGCACGTTCGGGTTCGGCTTCTTCGCACTCGGCGTCGGCATCGCGATGACCGGCTTCTCCGGGTTCGAGACGGCGGTGTTCCTCGCGGAGGAGGCGCACACGCCGCGCAAGGAAGTGCCGAAGGCGGTGCTCGGCGCGATCGCGCTCGCCGTCATCTTCTACATCGTCACGACGTTCTCGATCACGACCGGTTACGGGCTCACCGACGCGGCGAAGCACTGGCCGTCCGACTCCGGCGGCGCCGTGGTCGGCCTGTCCGCGCAGTACGCGGCGCTGTGGTTCGGCAAGGTCCTGCTCCTCGTGCTCGCGGTCAGCTCGTTCGCGTCGGCGCTCGGGACGGCGAACTTCACGACGCGGACTGCCTTCGCGTGGGGACACGACGGCTACCTGCCGGCGGCGTTCGGGCGCACGCACCGTCGCTTCAAGAGCCCCTACGTCGCGATCAGCGTGCTGATGGCGATCACCGTCGTCGTCTGCCTCGTCGGCCTCGCCTGGCAGGGCCGCACGATCAACGACGCGGTCACGTTCTTCAGCTGGCTGTTGCAGGTCGGCGCGACGGGGATCCTGCCGGTGTACGCCCTCGTCGGCATCGCCGGCTTCGTGCACGCGCGCAAGTTCGGAGGCACCGTCGTCGACTGGCTGGTCGCGCCGATCCTCACGGTCGTCGTCGTCGGCGTGGCCGAGGTGACCGAGTTCTACGGGCAGACCGGCATCTACAAGTGGGCGCCGTACGTCATGCTCGGGTGGATGGCCCTCGGCATCCTCATCCGTCTGGCAACGCGCGGGCGCGTCGAGTCGGCCGAACGGCAGGCGGAGGAGCTGCAGCCGGAGCTCGCTTGAGGACGACCCGCATGATCCGCGGACACTTCATCGGCGGCGATGAGGTGCCCGCGGCATCGGGCGCGACCTTCGACTCGCTCGACCCGACGAGCGGCGAGGCGGTCGCGACCCTCGCGCTCGGGGACGCGCAGGACGTCGACCGCGCGGTCGCCGCTGCGCGGGCGGCGCTGCCGGGTTGGCGCGCCGTCGACCCGTACGAGCGGGGCCGAATCCTGCAACGGCTCGCCGACCTGCTCGAGGCGAACGCCGACGAGCTCGCGGCGCTCGAGTCGCGCGATGCCGGCAAGCCGTTCGGCGACGCGGTGCGCGAGGTCGAGCGCGCTGTGCGCACGTGGTCGTACTACGCCGGGTGGCCGACGAAGATCACCGGCACGACGAATCCGGCCGATCCGGGCGTCTTCTCGTACACGCTGCGTGAGCCGGTGGGGGTCGTCGGCGCGATCACGCCGTGGAACTTCCCCCTGATCATCGCGTCGTGGAAGCTCGCGCCCGCGCTCGCGTGCGGCAACACCGTCGTCCACAAGCCGGCCGAGGAGGCGCCGCTCTCGGCGTTTCGGCTCGCCGAGCTCGCGCTCGAGGCGGGCGTTCCCGCCGGGGCGTTGAACGTCGTCTCGGGCGAGGCGGAGGCGGGCGCGGCGCTCGCCGGGCACGACGACGTCGACAAGGTCTCGTTCACGGGCTCGACGGACGTCGGGCGTGAGATCCAGAAGGCGGCGGCCGGCAACCTGAAACGGCTGACGCTCGAGCTCGGCGGCAAGTCGGCGAACGTCGTGCTCGACGACGCCGACGTCGAGGCCGCGGTCGAGGGTGCGATGCGCGCCACCTTCCGCAACCAAGGCCAGGTGTGCACCGCCGCCGCCCGGCTCGTCGCGCACGAGTCGCTCGCCGACGAGCTCAGCGAACGCGTCGCCGACCGCGTCCGCGCGCTCGAGCCGGGGCCGCTCATCTCCGAGCGTCAGCGCGCACACGTCCTCGACCTCTACCGGTCCGCAGTGGCCGAGGGGGCACGCGCGCTGGCCGGCGGCGGCGGTGTCGACGGCCCGGGCTTCTACGTCGAGCCGACGGTGTTCGTCGACACCACCAACGACATGCGCATCAACCGCGAGGAGATCTTCGGGCCCGCGGTCGCGGTGATCCGCGTCGCCGACGAAGACGAAGCCGTGCGTGTCGCGAACGACACGCGCTTCGGTCTCGCCGCCGCAGTGTGGACGCGCGACGCCTCGCGCGCGCATCGGGTTGCGCGCGCGCTGAACGCCGGCACGGTGTGGATCAACAACTACGGTGGACTCGATGTCTATGCCGCGTACGGCGGCCGTGGGCTCTCCGGCTACGGCTACGAGCAGGGGCCGCAGACGATCGAGGAGTACACGACGCTGAAGACCGTGAGGCAGACGCTGTGAGTGATCTCGCACGGCTCGACGCTGCACACGTGATCCATCCGCATGCGGTCGTCGGCTCCCCGGCGCCGCCGGTGATCTGGGCGCGCGGCCGCGGCGCGACGCTCTGGGATGTCGACGGCAAGGAGTACGTCGACGGGACGTGCGGGCTCTGGCAGTGCGCCGTGGGCCATGGGCGGGAGGAGCTTGCGCGCGTCGCCTCCGAGCAGATGGCGACGCTCGAGTTCTATGCGTCGTTCTGGAACTTCGCGAACGAGCCGTCGATCCGGCTCGCCGCACGGCTCGCGGAGCTGTCGCCGCCCGGGCTCGACCGGGTCTTCTTCACGAACGGCGGCTCGGAGGGGACGGAGACCGCGATCAAGCTCGCGCGGCTCGCCTGGCATGCGCAGGGCAAGCCCGAGCGCAACATCATCCTCTCGCGCAAGGCGGCGTATCACGGCGTCGGCAGTGCATCGCTCGCGGCCACCGGCATTCCGCCGCTCAAGGAGGGCTTCGGCCCCCTCGCTCCCGGGTTCGTCCATCTCTCGACGCCGACGCTCCGCTCCGATGCCGGCGAGCTCGTCGCCGAGCTGCGCGCGGCGATCGACGAGCACGGTGCCGATCGCATCGCCGCCTTCATCGGCGAGCCGGTGATGGGCGTCGGCGGGATGATCCCGCCGCCGGAGGGTTACTGGCCCCAGGTCCAGGACGTCCTGCGCGAGCACGGCATCCTTCTCGTCCTCGACGAGGTGGTAACGGCATACGGACGAACCGGCCATTGGTTCGGGGCGCAGAAATACGGCCTCGACGCTGACCTGATCGTCACCGCCAAGGCACTGACGAGCGGCTACGTGCCGATGGGCGCGGTGCTCGTGCACGACCGCGTCGTCGAGCTGCTCGAAGGCACGCAGTTCCGGCACGGGTTCACGTACAACGGCCATCCCGTCGGCGCCGCGGTCGCGCTCGCGAATCTCGAGATCATCGAGCGCGAGGGGCTGCTCGAGCGCGCGGCGCGCGTCGGGGCGCGGATGCTCGAGCGCTTGAAGCCGGTCGAAGAGCTCGACTGCGTCGCGGAGGCGCGCGGCGTCGGGTTGATGCTCGGCGTCGAGCTCGCCGGCGACCGGGACGCGGCGCCGGTCGCGGCGGGCGCGCTCGCGGAAGGCGTCGTCGTCCGCGCGAGCGGCCAGAAGATCGTCATGTCGCCGCCGTTCGTGATCGAGGACGAGCAGGCCGACCGCGTGATCGACGTCCTGACCGAAGAGCTCCGGAAGCTGCAATGACCGAGACACCCATCAACCAGTCGGTCGAACGCGCCGTGCGCCTGCTCGGCTTCTTCAGCGCGGAGGAGCCGGAGCTGACGCTGCCGCAGCTGACGGAGCGTCTGGGGACGGCGCGCGCGACGACACACCGGTACGCGATGGCGTTGCGCCGCGTCGGGCTGCTGCGCTACGACGCCGCCGGAGGCATCTATTCGCTCGGGCCGCGCATCGTCGAGCTGGCGGCGACCGCACTCTCGGGCCTGCGCATCATCCGGATCGCAGGCCCGCACATGGAGCGTCTCGCCGCCGAGCTGAACGAGACCGTCGTGCTTTCGATCTGGGACGGGGAGTCGCCGATCGTCGTGCGCGTCGCGGACAACACGGATCGCATCGTCCACCTCGTCGTGCGCACCGGCTCGCGGCTCGCACGCAGCGACTCCGCGCAGGGAAAGGTCTTCCTTGCGTTCGGCGGCGACGGGTCCGAGCTGAATGCGCGCGAGTTGCATCGGATCCTCGATTCGGCCGTTGCCGTCAACACCCAGACGCGCGACGGCATCCGCGCCGTCGCGACGCCCGTCTTCCAGGACCGCGAGGTGATCGCCGCGATGGCCGTCGTTGGGACGATCCCGAACCTGCCGGAGAGCGAGACGTCGAAGCTCGCGGTCCGTCTCCGCCGGACGGCCGAGCAGCTCTCGGCCGAGCTCGGCTTCCTCGTCGACGACGAAAGGAGCACCGCCTGATGCCTGCATACACGTGGGGTGAGATCCCCGACGAGCCGGTGCGCGAGGGCGTGCGCCGCCGCGCGTTCGGGACGAAAGACGCGATGCTCGTGCTGAACTACTGCGAGCCGGGCATGACCGTCCGCCCGCACACGCACGACTTCGACCAGATCGCGATGATCACGAAGGGCACCGCGATCTACCACATCGGCGACGACCCGTGCGAGGTCGGTCCGGGCTCGATCATGCTCATCCCCGCCGGCGTCGAGCACTACATCGAGCCGACGGGGTCGGAGACGGTGGAGAACATCGACGTCTTTGCGCCCGCGCGGTCCGATTACATGCACCTCCTGGAATGGCTGCGACCGACGTAACCGGGAACCTCGATGCCGCTGTGGCGGACCTCGCCGAGCGCTTCCGCGCCGCGCTCGAGCCACCGCTGCGGGCAGCCGCCGAGCTCGACTCGGCGACACTCCGTGCGCGGTTCGACGAACCCCTGCCGGAGCACGGCCTGCCGGTGGAGGAGATCCTCGCGCAGCTCGACGAACGCAGTGCCGGCGGTCTCGCCGGCTCGACGGGCGGCCGCTACTTCGGCTACGTGACGGGTGCGTCCTTGCCCGCCGCCGCGATCGCCGAGGCCTGGACGGCAGCCGTCGACCAGAACACCGGCATGTGGCCGCTCGGCCCGGCGGCGGTCGAGCTCGAGCAGGTGACGCTGGGCTGGCTTGCCGACCTGCTCGAGTTCGCGGGCGCCTCCGGCTACTTCGGCTCCGGTGCCACGATGGCGAACACGGTGTGCCTCGGCGTCGCACGCCACGCGTTCGCGAAGAAGCACGGGGTCGACGTCGCACGCGACGGCGTGCGCGCACTGCCCGAGCTCGCCGTTTACGGAAGCGTCGAGCTGCACCTCTCCGATCACAAGGCGCTGCGCACGTTGGGGCTTGGCTCCGGTTGCGTGCGTGCGATTCCGATCGACCGCGCCTACGCCATGGAGGTCGAGCCTCTCGTCGAGGCGATCGAACGCGACCGGGCCGCCGGTGTGGAGCCGGCGATCGTGATCGCGCAGGCCGGCTCCGTCAACACGGGCGCGTGCGACCCGCTGGCGCTCATCGCGGATGTCTGTGACCAGTACGGACTCTGGCTGCACGTCGACGGCGCCTTCGGCGCCTTCTTCCGGCTCTGCGAGCGCACGGCTCCGCTCGTTCGCGGCCTGGAGCGGGCGGATTCGCTCGCGGTCGATGCGCACAAGTGGCTGAACGTGCCGAACGGCGCCGGCTTCGCGCTGCTGCGCGACGCTGCGCTGCACCACGAGACCTTCGGCGGCGGCGCCGGCTATCTGACGCCCGGGTCCGGCGCGAACCTGCACGAGCTCGGCTTCGAGGCGTCGCGGTCGTGGCGTGGTGCTTCGGTGTGGGCGGCGCTGAAGCAGCTCGGACGCGAAGGCGTCGTCGAGCTTGTGACAAATTGTTGCAATCTCGCACGGGAGCTGGCCGAGACGGTCGAGGCGCACCCGCATCTCGAGCTCGCGGCTCCGGCCCCGGCGAACATCGTCTGTTTCAGATACGTCCGCGACGGGATCGACGTCGAAGCCGTGAATCGCGAGATTCAGGCGCGCGTCGCCGCCGACGGGCAGGTCTTCCACACCGGCGCGACGCTCGACGGCGTCTTCTGCCAGCGGGCCGCGATCTGCTCGTGGCGGACGACGAGCGACGACGTGCAGATGCTCGCCGACGCGGTCGTCGCCGCGGGCGATGCTCTCTGAACGAGCCGCCGCCGAGCATCGAGACCGAACGCCTCGTCCTGCGCATGTACGAGGAGCGCGACATCCCGGCGTACGCCGAGCTGCTCGAGAGCAGCCGCGAGCACTACGCAGCCTTCGTCCCATTCCTCCTCGAGGACGAGCCGGCCGAGCAGATCAGCCGCGCGCGTGCGCAGTTCTCCGCCGGCGAGATGTTCCGGTATTTCGCGTTCGACGGCGACCGACTGGTCGGCGGTTGCGGATTGCTGCCGCGAATCGGGCCGGGCGGCCTCGAGATCGGCTATCACGTCCGGGCGGGCGCGACCGGCAAGGGCTACGCGACGGAGATGGCGGCCGCGCTCGTCGACGTCGCGTTCGACGTGTGCGGCGTCGAGCGCATCGAGCTGCACATCGAGGAGGCCAATCTCGCGAGCATCGGCGTCGCGCGGAAACTCGGCTTCGCCGAGACCGGCTACGTCGAGGATCGGCCGACGCTCAAGATCTTTTCGCGGTTCAGCTCTGCGAGGGAGTCGAGCGTCACGTCGGCCTGAGCGAGCGATTCCTCGTCGGGCGGATAGCTCGGATTCGGAATCGCGAGCACGCGCATGCCCGCGGCCTTCGCGGAACGGATGCCGCCGTGCGAGTCCTCGATCGCTGCGCAGCGTGTCGGCTCGACGCCGAGACGGCGTGCGGCTTCGAGGTAGACGTCGGGCGCGGGCTTGCCGTGCGCAACTTCTTCCGAGGAGACCGTCGCCGTGAAATAGGGCTCGAGCTCTGCCTCGCGCAGCACCGCGTCGATCAGCGGCCGGTTCGACGACGACGCGACTGCGAGTGTGAACTCCGCCGCGAGCCGGCGGACCGCGTCCGGTGCACCGTCGATCAGCGGCAGCTCGCGTTCGTACGCGGCGAGCATGCGGCGCACGACCTCGGCGTTGATCTCTTCCGGCGTGTCGGCAAGCCCTGCGGTGTCGTGCAGGTACCGCGACCATTCGGTCGAGCTCATGCCCATCATCGCGCGCTGGATCTCGTCGTCGTAGCGGCCGCCGCGCTCGCGCACGTACGCCTCGCGCACCGAGTCCCATACCTCCTCCGACTGGATGAGCACGCCGTCGAGGTCGAACACGACTGATTGGATCACACTGCGTGGTATTCGCGGTCGCGGTACACGAGCGCGTGGTGTCCCGGACCAGGCTGAGCGCTCAGCACGTCGCCGACGAAGAAGGTGTGGTCGCCCACGTCGTGCTCGGCGACGACGCGAGCCTCGATCCAGCCGACGCACGGCCCCTCGATGAGCGGGGCGATCTCCCCTTCGCGCGTCGCAACGCCGGCCCAGTGGACGATCGGCGGATGCCCCGCCGCGAAGCGCCGCGCGATCTCTTCCTGCTCGGAGCCGAGCATGCTCACCGCGAACGCGCCTGCACGGCGCAGCAGCTCGTAACACGATGCCTGCTTGCCGACGGAGACGCCGACGAGTGGCGGCTCGAGCGAGAGCGAGACGAGAGACGACAGCGTCACCCCCATCCGGTCGCCCTCGTAATCCACCGACAGCACCGACACGCCGTGCGGCCAGTAGCGCATCAACCCTCTGAGATCTTCGCCCGTCGGCACGGCGCGGACGTTACCCGCGGCGCTATTGACGGCGGGGGAGCGTCACGCTGAAGGTCGAGCCGTGGCCGACCTGCGAACGGA
>JAICWC010000113.1 GCA_025934995.1 Thermoleophilia bacterium
CAAACGGCGCAGACCTTGCTCATCGGCGCGGCATGGTAGCGGAACTGCGTCGTCAGACGGCTTTTGCGCTCGCCCGCACCTGTTGGAAGAGATCCGCCATCTCGAGGGCGCGCTTCGTCGCATCTGCACCGCGTTCGGCGGCGTCGCCGCCCGCGGTCAGGACGCCGAAGGCGACCGGGATCCCCGTCTCGAGGCCGGCCAGCTGCAGCCCGGACGCGGCTTCGGCTGCGATCACGGGATCGGCGGATGCATCCCCCAGCGCGATCACGCACGAGTAGCGCCGCGTCTTCGCGAGCGCCATCGCACCGAGCGCGAGCTCGAACGCGCCGGGTACGAGCATGAGCGTGACGTGTTCGCGCCCGACGCCGGCCTCATCGAGCGCGGCGAACGCGGCGGTCAGCATCGTGTTCGTCGTTTCCGGCTCCTCGCGCGAGGCGACGATGCCGACACCGCGCCGCGTCGAGCGCACCTCGCCCTCGAGCAGCTCGATGTCGCTCGGGATCTCGATCCCGTCGTCGTCGGAGTGCTCGTGGACGTGCAGCTCCGGCTCGTCGTCTGCGTCGTCGGTCTCGCCGTATGCCTCGTCCACGTCCGACTCGGCCTCCTCGATCTCGTCCTCCACGTCGGAAACGTCCGGCTTCTCGCCGGGCCACTGCTCGCTCATCTGCCCAATCTACGCGAGCGCCTGGACGAGTCGGCGGTAGGAGCGCTGCAGATCCTCTCGGCCGAAGATCGAGGTGCCCGCGACCATCAACGTCGCACCCACGTCGTAGACCGACCGGACGTTGTCGTTGTCGATGCCGCCGTCGACCTGGATGTGGATCCGGTCGGGCAGGACTTGCCGCAGCGCCTCGATGCGATCGAGCGCCTGCGGCATGAACTCCTGGCCGCCGTAGCCGGGATGGATGCTCATGCAGAGGACGATGTCCGCCTCCGTCGCGACCTCCGCGACCGCCGCCGGCTCGGTCTCGGGATTGAATGCGACGCCGACCCCGAGCCCGTGCTCGCGCGCGGCCGCGATCGTCGCCGGCACGTCGTCGACGGCCTCGAAGTGGAACGTGACGCTGTCGCCGCCCGCACGCGCCATCTGCGGGAAGTGCTTGACCGGGTTGTCGACCATCAGGTGGCAGTCGACCGCGCCGCCGAAGCTGTGCACGAGCGGCGCGACTGCCGCGAGGACGACGGGGCCGAACGTGATCGGCTCGACGAAGTGGCCGTCGCCGACGTCGAAATGGAAGACGCGCGCGCCCGTACGAAGGAGCATGTTGAGCTGTTCCCCGAGGTTGGCGAAGTCCGCCGCGTAGAGCGACGGTTCGATCTCCACTGTCCGGATCCAGTCGCTCCAGGCCACGTGCCGCTTCGTGACTCTAGGGCCTGAGTCGGCTGACGAAGAACCCGCTCGTCCCGTGGACGTGCGGCAGCGTCAGGAGGAACTCCGGACGCCGGGGATGGCGGAACTGCGGCCACTCCTCCCCGAGCGTCGAATCGATCTCGAGCCCGCTCGCGTCTACGACACCCTCGTTCTCGTCGGCATTGATCGTGCAGACGGAGTAGACGATCGTCCCGCCGGGCTTCGTCCGCTCGGCGGCGGCTTTCAGGAGTTGGAGCTGCAGCTCGGGAAGCGGGCTTGCGCGCCATCTGAGATCGGGGCGCTGCGCGAGGACGCCGAGCCCGGAGCAGGGTGCGTCGACCAGCGTGCGGTCGAACCCGGTCAGCTCGGGCGGTAGCCGCGTGCCGTCGGTCTCGACGACGACCGCGGGGTGGCGCATGGTCGCGAGGTTGGCGCGCAGCTCGCTGGCGCGGTGTGGGTCGAGCTCGACGGCCGTGACGTGGCCGCGCAGCTGCCCGGTCTTGCCGCCGGGCGCGGCGCAGAGATCGAGAATGTGCTCGCCGTCCTGCGCGCCGACGGCGAGGCCCGCGACCTGCGAGCCGCGGCTCTGCGGCCAGATCCGCCCTTCGGCGACCGCGAGGTCGTCGACGCGGTCGACCCGGTACGCACCCGGCACGTCGGTCGGCTCGCCGACGCGTTCGCCGCGGACGACGGTCTCGAGCGGCTCGTTCATCGCGCGCAGCAGCAGCACCGCCTGCTCGGCGCCGAGATCGCGCACGAACGTGTCGTAGATCCAGTCGGGATACGACTCCTTCAGCGCACCCTCGGGCAGCGTGTCGAGCAGCGCGCGGATGCCGCCGGCGAGCCGGCGCATGACCGCGTTCGTGAACGGGACGGCGCGCTCGAGCCTGGCGCGCCGCACGAGCTCGACGCTCTCGTTCGCGGCCGCGTGCGGTGCCGTATCCGTGTAGCCGAGCTGGTACGCACCGAGGCGCAGAGCCGCGCGCACCGGCGGGTCGAGCTTTCTGACCGGCCGCTTGCCGAGCGTCTCGATCGCGTAGTCGACCGTGCGCACGCGCTGCACGGCGCCGTAGGCGAGGCGCTGCGCAAAGGCGCGTTCGCGATCGTCGAGCTCGCGCGCGGCCGTGCGGAACGCGCGATCGGCGTACGCGTCCTGCTCGAAGACGCGCAGGAGGACTTCGTACGCGGCGCGGCGCGCCGGGCTAACGGCGGCCACGGAGATACGCGTCGTACGCCATGCGCTTCCCGCCCGCGGGCTGCACCTCGAGCGGCTCGAACGTCCCGTCGACGGCGACGCGCGCCTTCCAGACGATCAGATCGCCGAGCCGCGCACCGATGTGCGGCGAGAGCGCGCGCACGCGGTTGACGAGCTCGTGCGGCGGCCGGTCCAGGTCGAGCTCGCGGTCGGCGGCCGTGATCTTCTCCGCGTACGTGACGCCCTCTTCGGACTGCGGCGTGAAGCGCGGCGCGGCCATGACGTCGTCCAGCAGGCGCGCGGCGATCTCGGCGCAGTGCGCAAAGACCGCACCGGCGTCGTCGTCGGACGCGATGTCGAACCCCTCCTGCGCCGCGATCGGCCCCGCGTCGAGCTCCTTGATCGTCCGATGGATCGTCACCCCTGTGTGCGTGTCGCCCGCCATCAGCGCACGCTCGACGGGTGCCGCGCCGCGCCAGCGCGGGAGCAGCGAGGGGTGCACGTTGAGCCACAGGCCGCGTTCGAGCAGGGCCTCGGGGATGAGCAGGCCGTACGCGCACACGACGACGGTCTCCGTCGGGATCTCGACCTCCGCGTCGAGCTTCGCGGGCTGCTCGACGCGGATGCCGAGCCGGTCGGCGACGTCCTTCGCCGGCGGCGGCTGCACCGTGCGGCCGCGGCCCCGCGGCTTGTCCGGCCGCGTCAACAGCAACTCGACCTCGTGCCTGCGTGCGAGCCGCTTCAGGACGTCGGCCCCGAACGGCGCGGTAGCCGCGACGGTGAGCTGCGCCACTAGGTCAGGACGATGCGCGGGCGGAGGATCGCGAGCGCTTCCTTCCGCGCCTCGGCCGTCGTCCGGTCGATCATCAGCACGCCGTCGAGGTGGTCGGTCTCGTGCTGCGCACACCGCGCCTCGTAGCCCTCGAGCTCGAAGCGGACGTCCGCCCCGTGCTCGTCCTTGCCGACGAGCGTCAGCGAGAGCGCCCGCTCGACGGGAACCGTGATCCCCTGGATCGACAGGCAGCCCTCGTCGGCGACGTCCGTCTCCTCGCTCACGTCCTGCAGCTCGGGGTTGACGACGGCGACGGCGTCGGCGTCCTCCGGCTGGAAGACGAAGAGTCGTTGCAGCACGCCGACCTGGGTCGCTGCGAGGCCGATGCCGTTCGCGTCCTGCATCAGCTGCTTCATCCGTTCGACCAGCTTGACGAGCTGCTCGTCGAACTCGGCCACCGGGCGCGCCTGCATCTTCAACGCGGCATCCGGATACTGGCGGATCTGCGCGAGCGCAAATCGTCGACGCGTCTCGCGTTCCGGGTCGAGCTCTTCCTCGACGACCTGCCCCTCGATGCGCTCGTCGGCGTCCGTCATGCGGTCGGCACACTACCGCCCGATGGACCCGCGGGAGGTCAAGGAGATCATGTCGCAGGGCGCGATCCGGCCCGAGACACCGCAGGACCGCCGCGACCGAAAGCTGCTCGAGGAGGACCTCGAGACGAGCCCGGTGAAGGGCAAGCCGCTGTCGCAGCGGCTGCGCAATTTCCGCCCGGACGCGGACTCGGCGATCCGTGCGCTCGGCGGGCCGACCGTGTGGATGCGCCGGCTGCGCGCAATCGAAGACGAGATCGAGCGGCACGAGGAGCAGCTCGACGCGGCGTGGCGGCAGCTCGCGTACGACGCCGCCGACGCCGAGCAGTTCGCGCGCATCTGGCGCGAGACGGCGGAGCGGTGGAGCTTCGCCCAGGTGAACGAGCTGATCGACCGGCACAACCGCAACTTTCCCGCCGAGGCGCGGCTGCCGATGGACCCGCGCACGCGCGATTTCGTGAAGATCAACGGCAAGCCGTACCAGCGCGAGCTGCTCGACGCGCGGTGGATTCTCGCGCGCTGGCCGGCGGATCTACAGGCTCTGCGGATCGACGTCGACGACGGCGCTCAGTCCGGCGCGGCGCATCGCGACGGCGGCGGCGCCGAGTAGCGAGGCGGCGCGCGTCGCGAGCGCCCGCGGACGATCGGTCTTGCCGACGAGCTGCGCGCGGTGCTTTCCGCGGAGCCGCAGCAGCGGTGCCGGGCCGAGCAGCTCTGCGTCGCCGAGGCCGCCGCGCAATTCCTCCAGCGCACGCATCGCGTCGGGGAGCTCCGGCCCGGTGACGACGATCCGCACGAGATGCCTAAACGGCGGGTAGCCGAGCGCGCGCCGCCGTTCGAGCTCGCCGTCGTTGAATCCCTTCACGTCGTGGCGGGCCGCGTACGTGATCGCACGCGCGTCGGGTTGGAACGTCTGCACGACGACCCGCCCGGGCGCATCGCGGCCGCTGCGACCGGCGAGCTGCGTCAGCAACTGGAACGTCCGCTCCTCCGCGCGGAAGTCCGGCAGCCCGAGACCGGTGTCCGCATCGACGACGGCGGCGAGCTCCACGCCGGGGAAATGATGACCCTTCGCGACCATCTGGGTGCCGACGAGCACGGCCCGGTCGGCGCGCATGAACCGCTCGAGCGGCTCCCGCACGTCGTCGACGTCGGCGTCGAGACGGATCACCTCGAGCTCCGGAACCTGCTTCGCAAGCTCGCGCTCGAGCTTCTGCGTGCCCGCGCCGATGCGCGCGAGCTCCGCCGAGCCGCACGCGGGACAGACCTCGCCGAGCGTCTCCAACCGTCCGCAATGGTGGCAGCGCAGTGAGCCGTCCCCATGGAGTGTCAGCGCGACGTCGCAGTTCGGGCACCGCCGAGTTTCGCCGCACGCGCGGCAGTGGATCGCCGGCGCGACGCCGCGACGGTTCAGCAGCAGGATCGCCTTGCCGCCTCGTTCCGCGATCCCGCCGAGCTCCGCGAGCAACGGTGCCGACAGCGGATACCCGGCCTCGCGGCGCAGGTCGACAACGCGCACCGTCGGCAGGGGCGCGGCGATGCGGCCGCCGAGCTCGAGCCGCTCGAGCGTGGCCCACGACTCCGGCCGCGGCGTCGCCGAGCCGAACACGGCCACCGCACCTTCCAATGACGCACGCTTCGCGGCGACCGTGCGCGCGTCGTAGCGAGGATCGGACTCCTGCTTGTACGACGGATCGTGCTCCTCGTCGATGCAGATGACGCCGAGCGAGGGCACGGGCGCGAACACCGCCGAGCGCGCGCCGATGACGACCGGCGCCTCGCCCGACGCGATCCGCTCCCGCTCGTCACGCCGTTCCGCCTCGCTCAGTGCGGAGTGCAGCACGGCGACGCGGTCACCGAAGCGCGCGCGGAAGCGGCCGAGCGTCTGCGGCGTCAGCGCGATCTCCGGCACGAGCACGATCGCGCCGCGGCCGCGGGCGAGCGCCGCCTCGCACGCGCGGATGTACACCTCCGTCTTGCCGCTGCCCGTCGCCCCGTACAGGAGGAAGTTGCCGCCGCCCTCGGCAGCGGCGATGCGTGCGAGCGCAGCTTCCTGCGTCGCCGACAACACTTCGGGCGGCGCCTCGACGCTCAGCGCGCCGTCGACGACGCGACGCTCGCCGCGCCGCTTCGCGTTGTACGGCGCGACGAGCTGCAGCGCGCGCGCCGGCGTCGAGCCGTAGTAGTCGGCGAGCCACAACGCGAGATCGACGAGTGCGGGCGGCAAGGTCTCGGCGACCCGTTCGACGGGCGCCGCGACCACGCCGTCGGGCGGCGTGACGCCGACCTCGGTGACGATGCCGCGCCGGCGTGCGTTGCCGAAGCGCACGTCGACGATCGCGCCGCGTTCCACCTCGTCGGGCACCTCGTACGTGAACGCACGCGCGACCGAGCGTGCGGTGACGAGTGGATAGACGGAAGCGAAGCGCGTCACCCGACGAGGCTAACGCCCATGACGGCGAGCACCCGGCCCCACTCCGACGGCTCACTGTCCCGGACGTACACGGCCCCCATGCGCTCGTAGAACCCGAGCGCGTGCGGCTCCGCCTCCCATTCCATCCGGACGCAGCCCGCCGCGCGCGCCGCCGCTGCCGCCCGCTCGAAGAGCTCGCGGCCGAGCCCTCTGCCCATCGCGGCCGGCTCGACCCAGAGGTCGTCGAGCCACGCCACCTCGCCGCGCGGGACGACGGCCGCCCAGCCGTGCTCGGCGACGATCAGCTGCTCGTCGGGCGGGAACTCGATCGATGCCGCCCAGTCGGCGACGCGTTGCGGGTCGTAGCCCCAGTGACCCTTCGCGGCGCGGGCGATCGCGCGCAGCCGCGCGTGGTTCACAGGCCGGAAGCGCTGACGACGAAGTCCGTCGCGAAGCCGAGCACGACCCCGGCGAGGACGAGCCACGTCACGAGCACGACGTGCCCGTACTTGCGATTGACCGCGAAGAGCTCCTGCACCACGTAGAGGATGGAGCCGGCTGCGACCGCGAAGAAGACGACGGACATGGCCTCGCTCGACCACGCGTTGCCGAGCAGCGTCCCGAGGAAGGTCGGCCCGCCGCCGATCAGCCCGAGCAGCGCGAGGAACTCCCACGACGGCCGCGTTCCCTCGCCCGACATGGGGCCGACGATCCCGAAGCCCTCGGTCGCGTTGTGCAGCGCGAAGCCGACGATCAGCGTCACCGCGAGCGCGGTCGCACCGTTTGCGGCGGCCTGCCCGATCGCGAGCCCTTCGCCGAAGTTGT
The DNA here is from genome assembly GCA_025934995.1 of Thermoleophilia bacterium. GTDB lineage: Bacteria > Actinomycetota > Thermoleophilia > Gaiellales > Gaiellaceae > Palsa-739. The sequence goes on from JAICWC010000113.1 coordinate 7,150, forward strand.
GCACGCCGATGCCGATCGCGATCAAGAGCGCGAGCTGCTTGCCGGGCGTGAGGCGTTCGAGCCACGTGCGGTCGCCGAACTCGTCGATCGCCGCCGCGCCGGGGCCGACGAGCGCCGTCACCCGACGCGTCGCGCGGCGCTTCATCCATTCCGAGTAGTGGACGAGCGCCATCAGGCCGAGCGTGAAGCCGGCGGCGCCGAGCGCGGCGAGCCACGAGAAGCGGCCCCAGTGCCTCGCCGTCAGCGCGCCGTCGATCGGATCGACGGCCCCCGACAGCACGTCCCAGAGCAGGAAGATGAGGATGCCGGTCGCGAGCGCGGACAGTCCCGCTCGCGCCTGGCCGCCGAGGTTCTGCATCCGCCCGATCGGGAGGCCGAGGAAGATCGTGCCGCCGGCGATCGCGCCGAGGATGAGGACGTGTGCCGTGCTCACGGCTGTAAGGGTAGCCTTACACGCATGGCGGAGCGCCACTCGGTCGACGAATACCTCGAGACGATCTACTTCCTCGCCTTCCCGATCGGCGAGTACACCCCGAAGGGCGCCGGCTCTCCCCCGCTCGCGTCACGCGTCGCGGAGATGCTCGGCGTCTCGCGCGCATCCGCCGGCGAGATGCTGAAACGGCTCGAGGCGGAGGGCTTGATCGAGCGCGGCGCAAAGAAGGAAGCGCTGCTGACGACGACCGGGCGCGCGCGTGCGGAGCGGGTCGTGCGCAAGCACCGGATCATCGAGCGGCTCCTGACGGACTTCATGGGGTACACCGGCTACGAGTCGCACGAGCGCGCCGATGCGCTCGGCGACACGTTCACCGACGAGATGGTGGAGCGGATCGACGAGAAGCTCGGCCATCCGCAACGCTGCCCGCACGGCTGGCCGGTCGATCCGGAGTTCGAGCAGAAGGAGAACGCCGAGCTCGCGCCGCTCGCGACGTTGAGAGCGGGCGAACGCGCGACGATCGTGCGGCTCGCCGAGCACGACGGCGACCTGCTGCACTGGTTCTACGACCAAGGTCTCGTGCCCGGGCGGGAGCTCGAGGTTCGACGCGCCGACTCGGCGGCGGATCAGTTCACGGTGACGACGGACGACGGCGAGCGCGCGATCAGCGAGAAGGCCGCGGCCGGGCTGTTCGTCAGACCCGCGTAGCGGTCTTCAGGCCGGCGGCCTCGGCGAGCGCCCCCGCCTTGTCGGTGCGCTCCCAGGTGAAGTCGCCGTCGTCGCGGCCGAAATGGCCGTACGCCGCCGTCTTCGAGTAGATCGGGCGGCGCAGATCGAGGTCGCGGACGATCGCAGCCGGGCGCAGATCGAAGTGCTCGCGCACGAGCTCCTCGATCTTCGCGACCGGGACGTTCTCGGTCCCGAACGTCTCGACGAGCACCGACATCGGATGCGCCACGCCGATCGCGTACGCGACCTGGAGCTGACAGCGTTCGGCGAGCCCGGCGGCGACGACGTTCTTCGCCACGTAGCGCGCCGCGTACGCAGCGGAACGGTCGACCTTCGTCGGATCCTTGCCGCTGAACGCGCCGCCGCCGTGCGGCGCAGCGCCGCCGTACGTGTCGACGATGATCTTGCGACCGGTCAGGCCCGCGTCGCCCATCGGCCCACCGACCACGAACTTTCCGGTCGGGTTGCAGTAGAAGAAATCCTTC
>JAICWC010000187.1 GCA_025934995.1 Thermoleophilia bacterium
ACCGGATCGTCCGGCCCGACGATCGCGTCGACGTTCTGGAAGAAGACGATCCACGGCGCGATCTCGTGCGACCAGTCGACGCGCTTCGACTCTTCCTCGTGCTCGCGAAAGTTGCCCGACGTGTGGAAGAACTTCTTCGGGACGATCGGCGCGCGCAACCGCGCAGCCGCGAGCGGGGTCCGCTCACGCGTGTCGTCGGCGCCGCCGCGCTCGAAGTACTCCCGCATCGTCGGCACGTCGAGGCGCACGATCTCCTCGCCTTCGACGCGCCCGACCTTCCCGTCGTCGTACGTCACCAGTCTCATCTGCTCCGCAACCACCTCACCACGTCGCCCGCGTTCTCGTTCGGCGGGAACACGGGATAGAAGACCTTGACGATCCGGGCATCTTCCGACACGAGCGTGATCCGCTTGTAAAGGGTGAGGCCCGCAATCTCGAACGTCGGCAACCCTAGCTCCGCGCCGAGGCGGCGCTCGGGGTCTGCGATCACGGGGAACGGCATCCGGTTGCGCTCGGCGAACTCCAGCTGATCCTCGAGCGGCTGCGCCGAAAGGCCCGCCACCGGCACGCCGAGGTCGGGATAGAGGTCGCGGAAGGCGCAGCTCTGCGGCGTGCAGCCGCGCGCGCCCGGCGTCTCGTCCCAACCCGGCAGCAGCGGGACTCCCGGCTTGCCGCTGCGCGGATAGACATAGATGACCGCGAAGTCGCGGACGTTCACCTCGCGTTGCGAAGAGGCGAGCGTCAGGTCGGGCAGCTCGAGGCCGACGAGGTGGTCGGCGGCGCCGTCATCCTCCGGCGCCGGCAGGTTCGCCGGCAGGACGTACGGGTCATGCGACGCCACAGACCTCCATCGCGACGCGCGCGTACACCTCCGCAGTTCGCACGAGCCCGTGGATCTCGAGGTTCTCGCCCTTCTCGACGTCCATCAGACCCGTCGACGTCCCGTAGTTGAGTGTCGGGATGCCGTACCGAGTGAGCGCCGAGGCGTCGCTGAACCAGCGCGTCACATCCCGCTCGGGCGTGCCGCCGAAAACCTCCGCGTGCGCCTTGTCGACCGCGGCGACGAGCTCGTGCCCCTCCTCGATCTCCGCTCCGGGGGCGGTGACGTAGATCTCCGCCTCCGCGTCGTGGGGAAGGCCGCGCACCATCTCGAGCACCTCGCGCCGCGCGACGCCCATCGGCTTCGTCGGCGGCACGCGCACGTCGAGGAAGAGGTCGGTGTGATGCGGCGTGCGTGAGACGCGCCAGCCGAAGCCGCCCTGGATCGCGCCGACGTTGACGATCGCCTTCGCCCCGCGGTAGGCGTTCGCAGAATCGTTCTCCCAGGTGGGGATCCACTCCCGCACCGCCGCGAGCACCTCCTGCATGCGCAGGATCGAGTTCTCCTCCTGCTTGCCCTCGCTGAAGGCGGTGTGGATGAAGTTGCCGTGTACGCGTACCCGCAGCCACAGCGCGCCGAAATGACCGAGGACGACCTTGCCCTCGGTCGGCTCACCGAGCAGGCACATGTCGGCGACGCCGCCGTGCGAGACGAGGTACCGCGTGCCGGCCGCGTAGCCGCGGTACTGCGCGCCCTGCGCGTCGCCGTACTGCGTCTTCTCGATCTCGCCGCACACCGCCGCGATCAGCACGTCGCCGCGCAGGCGCACGCCCGCGTCCTGCAGTGCGCGGACGGCCTCGACGTAACACGCAAGGGCTCCCTTCATGTTCGAGATGCCGAGCCCATACAGGCGTCCGTCGTCGACGAATGCGCTCGGCTGGAAACCGGGCACGCCGCGCAGCCACGGCTCACGACCCGAGTACGACGTGTCCATGTGCCCGTTGAACATCAGCGACTTGCCCTCGGCGGCACCGCGCCACGTGCCGAGTGCGTTCGCGCGCGCGTCCTCCACCTGCTGCCACTGAACCTGCAACCCCATGTCCTCGAAGAGCTGCGTCATCAGCTCGGCCATGCGCTGCTCGTCGCCGGTGAAGCTGTGGACGTTGATCATCCGGCTCGCCGTCTCGACGAGCCGGTCGCGGTCGACGTTCACCATGCTCCGTAGCCGCCGATCAGGTCGCCGGCGTCGACGCCGAGCTCGACGAGCAACGCGGCCGCGAGCGAGGACGAGTACCCGTGCGCGCACACCACGCAGACGCGACGTCCCACGAGCTCGTCGGCGTGCCACGGGAGTACCGACAACGGGACGTGCTCGGCGCCGGGAATGACGCCGTCGCGCTCGCGCTCGTCGGCCGAGCGCGTGTCGACGAGCAGGAGCTCGGGGTCGGCCTTCGCCTCGTCCGGCGTGTACCGCCTGATCCGGGAGCGTGCCTGCGCGAGCACGTCGTCTATCCGCGACGGAATTGCGGAAGCACCTTCTCGCCGAACAGGCGAATCTGCTCGTGCCGGTTCGCGCCCCACAGCTCGAGCATGACGTGCGTGCAGCCGGCGTCGCGGTACTCCTCGATCGCCTCGATGCAATCGCCGGGCGTGCCCGCGATCGGCCGGCACTTGTCCAGCAGCGCGTCGCTCACCTCTGCCTTCGCAGCCAGCCGGCCGCCGCGCTCCATCGCCTCGGCGACGGGGCGGATCTCGTCCTGCTCGAGTCCCGCGAGGTCGAGCAGCGTGTCAGCGGCTCCCTGGATGTTCTGCACCTTGTTCGCGAGGTACAT
>JAICWC010000058.1 GCA_025934995.1 Thermoleophilia bacterium
ACGCGCTTCAGCACGCCGGCACGTTCAACAACGCCGTTTTGACGATGGCGGCCGGCGCGGCCGGGCTGACCAGGGTGTTGACGAGGGCGGAGATCGAACGGCTGAACGCGCTCGGTGACCGGCTGCGAGCGCGTCTGCCGGACGACGCTCACGCAACGGGCTACGGCTCGATGGTCGGCCTGCACGTCGAAGACGAGGAGCGAGCGGCGCTCGTGCACCTCGGCATGCTCGAGCACGGCTATTCGTACGCGCGCCGAGGGTTCGTCGCCCTTTCGCTGCCGTTGACGCAAGAGGATGTCGACGGTTTCGCGGATGCGCTAGCCGCGCAGCTTTCGTAGCTCCGCGCGCAGTTGTTCCGCACGCCGCTCCGTGTCGCGCAGCTCCTGCTCGAGCTCGCGGATGCGCGGGTCGGGCTTCGGCTTCGGTGCCGGCTTTGCCTTCGCTTTCTTCCGGGGAACGCGCTTCGGGACGTCGATGCCCGCGAACGCGTCGAACCCCGACGGACGCAACGGCTCGACGAAGCGGCCGCGTGCGAGGACCTCGCGTCCCTCCTCGGTGACCGCAGCGGCGCGCAGGCTCTCGCTGATCTGTGCGAGCGCCGAGGCGCTCGCAGTGCCGCGCGCGTCGCGCAGCAGCCGCTCGGCGGCCTTCGTCAGCCGCTTCAACGCGTCGCTCTCCTTGCGGCGTGCATCTTCGAAGCTCTCTTTCTCGCCGCCGCGTAACACGCCGGCCTGCGCCTGTCGCAGGCGATGTCCCGCATCGAGGAGCAGATCGACGTCCCGCCGTTCCCGACGCGCGAGCTGGTTCAGCACCCACGCCGCGACGTTCGGCTTCTTGAGCTTCGCGAGCTCTTTCCCCTCGGCTCCGCCGAGCTTCTGCGCGAGCCGCTTTCGCTCGGCGACGAACTCGTCGAGCGGCGCTCCGTACAGCTCGTCGAGCGCCTCGTCGAGCGTCACCGCTTTGCGGTCGCCCGCTTCTTACGCGCAGCCGGCTTCTTCCGCCGTGACTTCTGCGATTGCTCGATGCTCAGGCGCAGCGCCTCCATCAGATCGGGCGGCGCCTCCTCGTCCTCGGGCGCGCGCAGCTCGTGCACGTCCTTGCCGCGCCGCTTCGCCTTGACGACCTCACGCAGCGCAGCGGTGTAGGTGTCTTCGTATTTCTCCGGCTGCCATTCGCCGGAGAAGCCGTCGATCAGCGTCAGCGCCATGTCGAGCTCCTTCTTCGCGACCGACGGCAGCCGATTCGGAACGATCCCGGCGGGCGGATCGACCTCGTCGACGAAGTAGAGCTGCTCGAGCGTCAACGTCCCCTCGCGCACACGCAGGCAGCCGAGGTACTGGCGGCTGCGCATGACGAACTTGCCGATGCCGGCGAGCCCGGATTCCTCCATCGCGCGGACGAGGAGCGCGTACGTCTTCTCCGCCCCGTCCTGCGGTCCCACGAGATACGTGTGGGCGAAGAACGCGGGGTCGATGTCCTCGTATGGGACGAAGTCTTCGAGATCGATCGAGTGCTGCCCCTCGACCTGAACCGCTTCGAAGTCCTCGTCGGTCAACTGCACGAACTCGCCCTTCTGGAACTCGTACGCCTTCACGATCTCGTCGTTCGGGACGGGTTTCTCCTCGAGCTTGCAGACCTTCTGGTAGCCGATGGGTGAGTCGTCCTTCTCGTGCACGAGGTGGAAGTCGAGCTTGTGCTGATGCACCGCGCTGTAGACGCGCACGGGCACGTTGACGAGCCCGAAGGTGATGGTGCCGGTCCAGAGCGCGCGCGGTGCCATGGTCTCCTCCTACAACGAACGAGGGCGACAATCAGTCGCCCTCGTTCGTTGACCTTCTCGGAGAACCGAAACTGCATTAGTTCGTCGGGATGAAGCTCTGCGCCTCCACCGTGTCGAGCCGGAAGTCGGCCGCCTTGCCGTTGCAGAACTTCAGGCCGCCCGAGACGATCGCAACCACGACGTCGCCGCTGAAGACGGGAGCCCCCGAGTCGCCGACGCACGTCGCGGCGCCGCCGGTGCCGTTCCCGGGCGCTGCGGTCGTCTGAAGGAGCGTGTCGGTCAGCTTCTCGAGCTGCACCGTGCCGGCCATCCGCACGACGGGATCGACGGCCCCTGCCGGACTGATGTCCGTCGCGCCATAGCCCACCGCGGTGAAGGAGACATCGTGCTGTCCGCGCTTCGTCGCGATGCCGTCGAGGTAGCCGGGCTGGGCCACCGTCGCGTGACCGAGCGTCGACAGATCGAATGCCGATCCGAGAATCCGCACGTAGCCGAGGTCGTGCTCACCGACGACACCGTTCCAGGCAGGATCCGCGACGGGGATGCCCTCCGCGTCGGGTTGGGTGCTGAGATCCACCGGCCCGCTGCCGAACCAGATGAACGCGAATGCCGGGGTCGGAGCCCCCGGAGTCTCCGGGCCGGCGCAGTGACCGGCGGTGACGAAAACGGTCGGGCTCGTGAGAAAGCCCGAGCAGAGCGCGAGGTGATGTCCCTGAGCGTCGAGGAACCCGACGACCCCGACATACGGGTGCGCAGTGTCGGGCGTGCCGCCGATCACCGCACCGGCCGGGGCAACACCGATTACCGCGGCCATGGCAGCCGCAGCCAAAAGCCGCAGGATGATTTTCATACGCATATTGGTAGCCGCCTTTTGCCGATTCTGCATCCCTCAACCAGGTAAAAGCTCATGATGCGCTCGCCCGCTGTTGCCATTTCTGGCGCCAGTTCGCACGCGTAAGGCCGGAAATCAGCGCACGTTGGACGATCCGCCCGCTCGCGTTTCGGCCGATGACGCTGACCCGGAGCGGCAGATCCGTCAGGTCGAGCTGATAGCTCGGCTCCGTCAGTTGCACTGTCTCGCGATCCACATACGGGCTGCGCGCGTCGGGCCGCTCGCCGACGCGCACCTCCCAGCCGTCGACGCCGCGGGCGACGTCCCACTCGAGCGCCACGGCGTCGCCGTGCGCCCGGGCGCGCACGACCATGTTGGCGGCGATCGTCGGCTTCGCGCGATACGCGGGCGGCGCCGCGCGCGGGCGCGCAGCCGGCGTCGGTGGCGCCGGCTCGCCGAGCGACCGCTTCGCGCGATGCACCGCGAGCAGCCGCCGCAACCGGGGCAGCGCTTTCGGGTCGAGAGCCCCCACACGCTCTTCGAGCGCCGCGGCGTCGGGCTCGACGCCGCGCGCGATTTGCGCGCGTACTTCGGTGAGGATGTCTGCGAGCTCCTGCATCACGTCTTCTTCGCTGCGGGGTCGGCGAACAGCGCAGCGCGGATCAGCGGCGGCCGGACGGAAACGCCGGCACCCGGCGATCGCGCTCCGACTCATTGTTCGAGATCGCCGAACGGTAGCCGTTGCCCATCACCAGGGGGTTTCTGGAGGGTGGCGGCTTCCGACCGGGCGGTCCGCGAATATTCGGTGTGCGGCCGGCCAACGGTCTGCGGCTCTCTTGGCGTGTCCCGAACCGCAGGGGACGACGTCGGTCAGCCCCAGGCGGGTCGGCCGCATTGTTTCTCCCGGCGACGTAACGGTTGGTCGCATCCGGGGAGCCCCGGCTAGCACGTCGGGGTTAGTCGTGGGGCTGGACTCGACTAGCCGTCCGTCCGGCTCAGTGCGGCCGTCGCCCGGCGAATACTGGGATTGATGTCCGATCCGGGTCCAATGTCCGATCCGGACAGTCTGCGGTCATGAGTGACAGAGTCGCGATACCCCGCGCATTGGCGCGCGGCTCCGTGCGCGCAGCTCGGGAAGAGCGCCGCCGTCGCCTCACGTTCGTGGTCGCTGCCGCCGATGCTGCCGGCGTCGTCGTCTCGGCGGCCGCCGCTGCCGCGATCACGATCGCCGGCGTATCCCGCGACGCTCGCGCCGGCGCTGCGCTCTACGCGCTCGTGGCTCTCCTCGTCTGGTTTGCGCTCGCGGCGCTGAACGGCTTCTACCGCGGCAGCGAGCGGCGGCTCAACGGTCCCGTCACCGAAGGGCTCGTGCCCGTGTTCGAGCTCGGGGCGATTGCGGCGTGGACCGCCTTCGCGCCGTTCGCGGCACTCCACACGCCGCAGGTTCCCCTTGCCGCGCCCTTTGCCTTCTGGCTGGTGACGCCGCCCTTTGTGCTGCTCTCACAACTGGCGGTCCGCCGTGCGCTCACGTCCGACCTCGGCCGCCCGGAGCGCGCACTCATCGTCGGCGCCGGGGAGGTCGGAACGCTCCTCGCGCGGAAGATCCAGGCCCACCGGGAGACAGGGATCGACGTCATCGGCTTCGCCGACGATGCTCCCGCGCTCCATCGCGCCCCTCCGAGCAGCGAAACCGACCCCCCGGTGCTCGGTCGTATGGACGACCTCGAGACGCTCGTCGAAGCTCATGAGGTCGATCGCGTGATCGTCGCGTTCTCGCTCGAACGACACGAGCAGCAGCTCGCGGTCATCCGACGGTTGGCGGAACAAGGCTTGACGATCGACCTCGTGCCGCGCCTGTTCGAGGTCATCGGCTTGAACGTCAAGCTGTGGTCGATCGAGGGGTTGCCGCTCGTCGGCCTTCCCCGGTTGCGGCTGTCGCGCGGTTCTCTCGCCGTGAAGCGCGTCTTCGACGTCGGCGCGAGTGCGATCCTGCTCTTTCTGCTCGTGCCGGTGCTCGTGCTCATCGCGGTGTGCGTGAAGCTCGAGTCGAAGGGGCCTGCGCTCTTCCGGCAGGAGCGCATCGGCGAGAACAGCCGGCCGTTCACGATCTTCAAGTTCCGGTCGATGTACGAGGCCGCGGACGACCTGAAGTCGCAGGTCGCGCACATGAACGTCTACGCGTCGCGTGGCGATCCGCGCATGTTCAAGGTCGAGAACGATCCCCGCGTCACGCGGATCGGGCGGTATCTTCGCCGGTACTTCCTCGACGAGCTTCCGCAGTTGCTGAACGTGCTCAAGGGGGAGATGAGCCTCGTCGGGCCTCGTCCTCTGATCCCGGAGGAGGACCAGCACGTCGTTGCGTGGCAGCGGTCCCGTCTCGCTCTGAAGCCGGGCCTCACCGGGCCGTGGCAGGTACTCGGAGGAAACGACATCCCATTCGACGAGATGGTCAAGCTCGACTATCTCTATGTCACAGGTTGGACGTTGGGGACGGACATCCGCTTGCTCCTCCAGACCTGCTCCGCGGTCGCGCGCCGACGAACCCTGTTCTGATGCGGGACGACATGCCGCCGGCGGACGCGCGCGCCGGTGCGTCCGGGGGTGAGGAGCCTCTAACACGCGAGGCGATCAAGGCGAGGGTCGTCTCAGGGGCTGCGTTCATCGCGGGGCGCGGCGTGGTGCTGCTGACGATCGCGGCGGTCGCCAACGCGGTCCTCGCACGCGAGCTGTCGCCGCACGCGTTCGGCATCGTCGCCTTCGGGATGACGGTCATGGCCTTCGCCGCCGTCTTCTCCGACGGTGGGCTCGGCGCTGCGCTGATTCGAAGCGCCGTTCCCGCGGATCCCGCGCTGCTGCGGGAGATCTTCGGGCTCCAGATCGCCGTTTCGACGGTCCTCTTCGGCTGCATCTGCGCGGTGGCGGTGCCGTTCTTCGGCACTGCGGGCGCCATCACCGCGCTCATGGCCCTCGCGCTCCCGCTCGGAGCGCTCGACACACCCGCGAAGATCATGCTCGAGCGCCGGCTCGAGTACCGCATCCTCGCACGGGCCGAGGTTCTCCAAGCCGTCGTCTACTACGTGTGGGCGGTAACGGCTGTGAGCCTCGGAGCAGGCGTCTGGGGTCTGGCGACGGCCGCAGTCGTGCGCGTGCTCGCGATCGCCGTCATTCTCTACCGCGCGACGCCCGACCTCTTCGTCTGGCCGGCCTTCTCGCTGACCCGTGTGCGTCCTCTCCTTCGATTCGGGATCGGCTTCCAGGCGAACAATCTCGTCAACGTCGTTCGAGACGAGGGGCTCAATCTCGGCATCGCGGCGATCGCAGGGATCGCACCGCTCGGAATCTGGTCCCTTGCCCGCCGGCTGATGGAGTTGCCGACGTTGCTCTTCCAGACCCTGTGGCGCGTCTCGTTCCCCGGAACGTCGCAGCTGCTCGCGGCCGGAGGCGACCCTCGTCGACTGATCGTTCGCGCCGCGAGGCTGACCGCCGTCGCCAGTGCTTTCGTCCTCGGGATTCTGGCTGCGGCAGCGCCCGGGCTCGTGGGCACGATCTTCGGCGCGCGCTGGGCGGAAGTGGGGACGCTCGTGGCGATCTCATGCGCGCCTCTCGTCTACTCCGGGCCGATCTCCGTGGCGACCGCGGGCTACCTCTACGCCGTCGGGGATGCGTCCTCAGTGCTGGTGGCGACGGTCGTGCACACGGTGGCGTGGCTCGCCGTCTCGTTCGCGCTCCTGCCGTTTCTCGGGATCGTCGCGGTCCCGATCGGGTGGGTCGTCGGCTCGGCCGCCGATGCGGTGCTGCTCGGCGCGGCCGCGCGCCGGCGGGCGGGCGTGTGGGCGTTCGGCGCCGTCGCCGTGCCGAGCAGCGCCGGATTGGCGGCCGGTGGTGTGGGCCTCGTCGTCGACGTCGCCCTCGGCCGCACATTCGCGGGCGGCGTCGCCGGAGCCATCGTGAGCGCGGCGCTCTGCACATCGCTGCTCGTGCTGCTGCGGCGGGCAGCCCTCCGGGAGCTCGTCGAGATCGCTCGCGAACGCTCACGCGGACGACGCGTCGCGGCGGCGGCGCGATGAACAACGGGCGCCGACGTGTTCTCCTCCTCTGCGATTGGTTCCTGAAATACGCCGGTCCGTATGCGCAGGCACTCGCTCGGCGGGACGTCGACGTCGCCGTCCTCTGCCGCGACCACGCATATGAATTCGGTGGAGACCGAGCCGAGCGGACGCGAGTTCTCGACGCGATGCGCGGCAGCGGGGTCGAGGTGATCGAAGTCGCAGGACGCGCAACCTCGATCGTGCACGCCGCGGCGCCGCTTACGGCTGCCCGCCGGTGGCGGCCGGACGTCGCCCACGCGCAGTCGGAGATCCACGACCCACGCCTGCTCGCCTCCCTCGGACGCACACCGCTCGCGCTGATGGTGCACGACCCGCGACCGCACCTCGGCGCCGCTCCGCGCCCGCTGCGTCTTCGGCTGTGGAGGCAGCTATGGGAACGGCGCGCCGACTTCCTGCTCGTCCACGCCGCGTCGCTCGCCGACGGCTTGCCGGCCGGAAAGCCTGTCCGGGTCCTGCCGCACGGGGCGGTGGTACGCGGGACGCCGCTGCCCGCCCCCCCGACGCCGACGGTGCTGCTTTTCGGTCGCCTCGAGTACTACAAAGGAGTCCGCGTGCTGCTCGAAGCGATGGACGTCCTGTGGGAGGAGCGGCCGGAGGTGCGGCTACTCGTCGCCGGGAAAGGCCCTGAACTGGCCGCCGTTCCGAGCCATCCCCGCATCGAGGTGGTTCCCGGCTACATCCCGGAGCCGGAGGTCGAGGCGCTCCTCCTCCGCGCCTCTGTTGTGGTACTTCCGTATCTCGAGGCGAGTCAGAGCGGAGTTGGTTCGCTCGCGATCGGCTGCGGTGTACCGGTGATCGTCTCGGACGCCGGGGGTCTGCCGGAGCTTGCGCTCGACCCGTCGTTCGTCGCTCCAGTGGGTGACGCGCATGCGCTGGCCGGAGCGCTCCTCCGGCACCTCGACGACGGGGAAGCGGTTCGGGCGGAAGTGCTGGCGCGCGCGCGTCGCGAGATCGGTTGGGACAGCGTGGCGGCGCGTGCGGTCGAGATCTATGACGAGCTTGCGGCGCGCAGGTGATGAGAGCACCCGTCATCCTCTGCTATCACGCGATCAGCTCGTCCTGGCAGACGACGCTGGCCGTCTCGCTCGAGCGGTTCGCGGCACAGCTCGAGCGATTCGTCGATCGTGGCTACGTCGGTCTCACGTTCGCGGAGGCGGAAAGGCGGCGCGTAGCCGGCACGCTGCCACCCCGGACCCTCGTCGTGACCTTCGACGACGCGTACGCGTCGACGGCGGCTGCAGCGCCGGTCCTCCGGCAGCTCGGGTACCCCGCGACGGTTTTCGTCGTGGGCGACTTCGTCGGCGACGACAAGCTTCTCCATTGGCCGGGAATCGATGAGTGGGCCGGAACGGCCCACCGGGAGGAGCTGCGTCCGCTCAGCGTCGATGCGCTCCGGAGCCTCCAGGGAGACGGCTGGGAGATCGGCTCGCACACGATGTCCCATCCCTCGCTGCCGGACCTGGCGTCGGACGAATGCCTGCGTGAGTTGTCGGAGTCCCGGGCGACGATCAGCGACTACTTCGGCGGGTGCGCGACGATCGCGTATCCGTACGGGCACGTCGACCAGCGCGTCGCAGCGCTCGCCGCACAAGCGGGTTACGCCGCAGGCTGCTACGTGGCGTACTCGCACGCGATCGACGAGCCGTTTCGCCGACCCCGCGTCGCGGCGTCGGGCACCGACGGGCGGATGCGCGAATGGACGAAGATGGCGCCGCTGCCGATTCTCATGCGCCGGTCGCCGCTGGCCCCGCTGCTCGGCCGACTCTGATGACCGAACGGCCGATGACCCTCGACGCGATCGTCGTCGCGTACCACAGCGGCGGCGTACTCGATTCCGCACTGCGTGCACTGCACGCGTTCGCGCCCGACTGCCGCGTGATCGTCGTCGACAACTCGCCGGACGATCCGTCCGCGGCAGACGCAGTCGCCGCACTTGCCGGCGCCGAGCGCATCGCGGAACCGGCCAACGTCGGCTTTGCGGCGGCGGTGAACGACGGTCTTGCCCACAGCAGCGCCGACGTCGTCCTGCTCGCGAATCCCGACATCCACTCGCTGAGCGGCTCCCTCGAGGAGATCGCCCGTATCTTCGCGTCAGATCCGCGCGCGGCCGCCGTTACGGTGCGCCTCGTCGACGAGCGCGGCCGGCTGCAACATTGCCGTCGCCGGATCACGCCTCTCGATCTTTTCGGCCTCGCAGTCGGAACGGCTCGGCTTCCCGCCCGCCTGCGCCGCGCACTGACTCCGGCGCTGCTCGACTGGGATCACGCGGAGGAGCGGCTCGTCGACCAGGCCACCGGCGCCCTGCTGTTCCTGCGTCGCGCCGCCGTCGCCGAGATCGGAGCCTTTGACGCGCGCTACTTCATGTACTGGGAGGAGACGGACTGGCTCGAGCGTGCGCGCAAGGCGGGCTGGCACCTCGTCTTCACGCCGCGCGTCGGCGCGGTCCACGCGGTCGGCGGCAGCAGCACCGCGGGAACTCCAACGAGCAACTGGCTCTTGCTCGTCGAGTCGACCTATATCTATGCCCGTAAGCATTTCGGGCTACCGACTGTTCTCGCCCTCCGCCTCGTGTGGGCTGCCGGGGATCTCGTTCGTCTGCTGATCGGCCTACGGGCGCCCCGCGCGCACCGCGCCGAGCTCCGCGACCGCCTGCGGGTGCATCTGGCGCTCGCCCGACGCTGATTCGGGCTCGCGCGGCGGCCGAGGCCACGCGCACACGAGCGCAAGCAGCGCGACGACGGCGGGCGTCGAGCCTGCGTCGAAGACGTAAATTCCGACAACGGAGCTGGCCGCGAACGCGATGACGCAGGCAAGAGCCGCAGCGCCGATCCAACGATGTTCCCTCGCGCCATGCCGCGCGATCCGAAGAGCTCGAACCGCGGTCGCGGCGAGCGCTGTTACGTACGCCAGCAGCCCGAGCAACCCTGTCTTGAGCCAGAGCTCGTAGTACTGGTTGTGCACGAAGGCGCGCGGCTGGATCACCCCGGACGTCGTTCGCGCCTGCGCGCCGTACGGCACACCGAAGCCGATGCCGGAGAGCGAATGGCGCCCGATCGTGGCACGGGCGAAGGCGTCCTCATAAGCGCGGTCGGCGAGTGTCGTCTGCTGCAGGTAGTTGCGGTTGCCGAGGCTGAGGATGCGCTCCACGACCGTTCCATGACCGGCAAGGGTCACGAGTGCGATCGTGGCGACGGCGGCGGCCACGATCCGAATGCCTGCCTGCGTCCGACGCGGCAGCAACAGGAAGACCGTAACGAGGCCCACCGACATTCCGACGATCATGTTGCGGTTGAGGCTGATCAGGATCGCGGTTGCGAAGAGGGCCGTGAGCGCCAGTGCTCGGAAGCGTCGCTCCTTGCCGCCCCAGAAGAGATACGCGAGCCCGAAGATCGATCCGAAGTACGCGAGCACGAGCCCCGGTGGCCGCACCCGCAGGAAGCCGTTGTCAGAGGTGAGGACCGGTAGCTGCCCCGTCCGGAAGAGGATGTGACCGGGTAGGAGGAACTGCGCGATGCTGAGCACCGCGACTGCGACAGCGGCTGCTCCGAGGAGGACGAGGAACCGGCTGCGGTCGGCGCGGGCCGCCGAAAGTGCGAGCCAGAACGACGTGTACAGAACCGGTGTGCGCGCCTCGAGCAGCGCCTCGTGCACCGTGACGCCGTGGCCGGTCGCGACGGCGATGCCTACCATCACTGCTGCGAGGAATGCCGCGACGGCGGCGCCGATCAATCCGCCGGCCGCCGTGCTGCGGAAGAACGGGAGCGTCGCGAGGCCGAGAAACATCACAGCCTCCGGGAGGTACAGCGGGCCGGCCTTCGGCAGTGCGTATGCGTCGGCGAAGGTCGAAGCGAGGACGACCACCGCGAGGAACGGCAACTGTGGCGACCGCGCGAACAGCGCGATGACCGCCGCGGCGGCGAACGGTGCCGCGACGATCGTCCGTCCCTCAGACGCGGCGAGGCCCACGACGAGGGCGGCGACGAACCCGACGGCGATCGGTGCAAGGTCGAGCAGCCGCTCCTGCAGGCCCGGCCGCCAGAGGTTCGCGCGACCGCGCTCGATCGACGTCGGGTCGGCAGCCATCGAGGTGTCACACGGTAGCGTCTCAATCGCCGCCGGTCGACCTTCGGGTGGTCCTCGGTAGCATGCCGCCGGTGCGGGGGACGCGGTCCGGCCGGCGGCGCGTGATGACACTGCTCCACAACCCGTCGGTGATCGGTGGAGCAGAGCACGTCGCCGTCGACCTTGCCATCGCGTTGGACCGCGAGCGATTCGAGTCGTTGTTCTGCGCGATCAAGCGCCCACAAACACCGACGCGCGAGCACGAGCTCCGTGCGGCGGGCGTCGAGTTCTTTCCGCTTGGTTTCGAGACGATCCGGGATGTGCGTCTGATCCCGAGGCTCGTGCGCCTGCTCCGGCGCGAGCGAGTGGACATCCTCCATGCGCACCTGTGGGACGCGAACCTCGTGGGCGTCATCGCCGGCCGCCTCGCCGGCACGCCCGTAATCGTCGCGCACGAGCACACGTGGTCCTTCGAGGATCAGCCGTTGCGTGTTGCGACCGACAGGTTTCTGATCTCGCGCGGCGCCTCGACGATGCTCTGCGTCTCGGAGGAGGATCGCAGGAAGATGGTCGAGGTCGAGCGCATCCCATGGGAGCGGATCCAGGTCGTCCCCAATGGGATACCGCCGCTTCCGGAACCCTCCGGTTGGGACGTGCGCGCCGAGCTGCGGATCCCCGACGGTGCGCAGGTGCTCGGCGCAGTCGCCGTCCTGCGCGAGCAGAAGCGACTCGACGTCCTCATCGAAGCGCTCGGGCTCCTGGTGGGTCGATTGTCGGATCCGCACCTGATCATCGCGGGCGACGACGTCGGCCGTGGGAATCGAGCCCGGCTCGAGCAGACGGCCGCGTCGCTGGGGCTCGCAACCCGCGTCCACTTGATCGGGCGCCGGAGCGACATCGCCGACGTCCTCGCCGCGATGGATGTCGCGTGCCTCTCCTCCGACTTCGAGGGGATGCCGCTCTCGGTGATGGAGTACATGGCGGCGGCGAAGCCGATCGTGGCAACCCGCGTCGGCGGCGTCCCCGAGATCGTTGATGACGGCGTCGAGGCGCTGCTCGTCCCGCGCCGTGACCCGGCGGCGCTGGCGAACGCCGTCGAGCGCATCCTCCTGGATCCGGTTCTCGCCGCCGACCTCGGTCGCGCAGCGCGCGCTCGACAGCAACGCGAACGTTCGCTCGCGACCTCCGTCGAGCGCGTCGAAACCATCTACGAGGGTCTATACGGGCGCCGCCTTGGGCGGCAGCCCGTATAGACCGAGGGTTAGATCAGCGACGCTGCTCGCGCCGCCGCAGCGCGATTCCCAGGAACAGCATTGCGAGTCCGGCGACCGTCGTCCACACGAGCGACAGGCCCGTGAACGGAAGCGTCTGCGCGTTCACCGGAGGCGCCGCATGGGTGACGCCGGCGGTCGCGCCGACATGAACGGAATGCTTCGGCGCGTACTGCCGATCGGCCGAAGACTGGACGGCGGCGCTGCGCGCGACGACGTTCAAGGCCTCGTCCGCGCCGGCGGCGGCGTAGCCGACACCCCCGAATGACGCGAACGTGCCGAGGACCACCGTCACGACGGCCGCCAAGAAGGCGGCCTTCGACCAGGCGCGCTTGGGCCGGACGCCGACGCGCGCCGTCAGCGTCTCGAGTAGGGCGTCGCTCGGCTCCTCTCGGAAGTCACGCAGCCTCTTCTCGAGCTCGAAATCGTCGTTCTGACCCACCCTGCCTCCTCTGGGACAAGTGCCATTTTCGGACGTGTACAACCTGTACCGGCGCAAGACGCGATTTCTTACACGGCATCCCGCATACGGTCGCGAAGGTAGAGCGCTCCGCCGAGCGGGAGCGTCGCGGCCCAGAGGCGGCGGTCCGGAGCGAGCCGCGCCAGCCCGCGGAGACCGCGCGCGTCGTGCAACCCGTATCGCGTGAGATTGGCGTATGCCTTGACGCGGGCGCCGACTGGCACGCGTCGTGTCTGGCCCATCGCCAGCAACTCGTGGAGAAGGAGCACACGTGGCGCGGCCGCGTCGGCAGGGCGTCTCCGGGCCTCGCCCGAAAGGCCCGTGGGCAGGTATTCCTTTTGCGCTATCACCTCGTTGAAGCCGCGAATCCGGTAACGCTGCGCGATTCGATTGAGGACGATCGCCTCAGGTACGAGGATCGACCGAAACTCCTCGGGAAACGGATGCGCGCGCAGGACATCTGCCCGGATCATCCCGGCGCGGTCACCACGTAGGCGAAGAACTTGCGTGAGCGTGAAGTAGTCGGAGTCGAAGACGTCGAGCGGATACGGATCGCCGAGTGCATTCCCGTCCCGGTCGGCGCAGAGACCCTGCACCTCGGCGAAGCCGCTCGGGTCCGGGATCGTTTCCCAATGGTGCATCAGACGTTCGAGGCACGACGGCAGGTACCAGTCGTCGGAGTCGACGATGGCGATGAACCTCCCGCGCGACACCTCGGCTGCGCGGTTCAACGCGATGTGCTTGCCCGCGTTCGCCTGGTGTCGATACTCGACGTGGAACGGCGACGCGGCGGCCAGCCCGGCGACGACCTCGGCGGTGTCGTCGGTCGACCCGTCGTCGACCACGAGCCATTCGAAGTCGCGAAACGTCTGCGCGCAGAGGCTCTCGTGCAGTCGAGGCAGCGTGTGCGCGCGGTTGTACGTCGGAGTACAGACCGTGATGCGCGGCGCGGGCTCCACGGTCATCGCCCGGACGAGCGCGTTAATCGGTGCGCAGGAACGCCGACCGCGGTCGCGCCGGGAGGCACGTCTCGAACGACGACTGCGTTTGCGCCGACGGTGCTTCCGGCGCCAAGGGTGATCCCGCCTATCACCTTTGCTCCGGCATGGACTGTCACGCCGTCCTCGAGGACGGGGCACTCGAGGGTCTCGTCGTAGCCGATCGTCACCTGCTGGTTGACCCAGCAGTTGGCGCCGATCCGCTTGGCCGCGATGATCGTCGCGAACCCATGCTGGATGTAGAAGCCCGGTCCGATGTCGGCCGTCGTGATGTACAGCGTGGGCTGAGGCCGGTAGACGAAGGCGAGCAGCTTCCCGGCGACTCGTCCAACGGTGCCGCCGGCACGTAGGCGGAGGTAGTAGAGGGTCCGGAACTCGGGTTGCGCCAGGAGGTCGAGGAGACCGTGCGTCCAGGGCTGGACCTCTTTCCATCTGCGGATGTCCGCGTCGAGCGACGATCGATCCGCGAGCAGGAGGTACCCCGTCAGCAGCGGCAGCCGCAAGCCCTCTCCGACACGCCGAGCCGTCACGGCGAGCACATCCATACGCTGATTCTGGCCTACGTCCGCTCGGACGAGCGCGCGCGTCTCCGACGACGTGCGAACCATCCGGGTCGGAGCGAGCGGCGGAGGCGCGGTCGCGGCAGGGCGGAGAACGACACCGGCGGCTCCGGAAACATCACCTCGACGAGCGCGAGCGTCAGCGACCAGATCTCGATCGCAATGCGCTCGTACGTCTCGCGGGAGTGGCCGAGCGGGTCCCTGACCTCGGGCACGTAGGTGTCAGGGCGTCGTGCGCGGTCAGCCATCTCGACGAGCGTGCGAATGCGACTGCGTGGTTCGGCGATCTCGATCGGCGGGGCATTGCGGAGCAGCGCGACCAGCTCCGTCGCCAGGAACGTCCTCGGCAGAGGTGCGCCGCCCTCGAGCACTGCTGCGGCGACGTGCGAGCGCTCGAAGCCGAGCACGAGATCCGCATCGCCGAGCGGGACGTCCCCCACCCAGCGCGTGCGGTGGCCGGCCAGACGGACGACCGAGGCCTTGGCCACCGCGAGGGTCTCGGCCAGTGGGCCGGCGCCGGCGCGTGCTTCCTCGGCCGTGCCGCACGAGGAGATCTCGACCGGAAGCCCTGTGAGCAAGCGCTTCAGGTAGGCGGCCGCCAACGGGCTTCGAAAGCGGTTTCCCGTGCAGACGAAGACGATCCGAACGCTCCGGGGCGGCCATTGCAGCTGGTGTTCGGTCATTTGCCGGGTCTGCCGCGGCCTGTCCGCAGCGGCGGAGCATCGTACCGAGCGCATGCCCTTTGCAGGTGTCGCGAGGCCTGCAACACTGGATTCCCGTGGAGTTCCACTGGACGCTGCCGCGCCGAGCTCTCTCCTCGGTCGCCCTGCTCGCCACCGTCGCCGTGGTCGCGATCTCGTGGTCCGCCGTCGTCCGGACGATCCAATCCGCGCATCCCGCGCCGACACGGGCCCGGCCAACGGCCGTCGCCTGGGGCGACCGTGTCTTCGCCTCGCGCGCCGAGCTCGCTCGTTGGTTGCGGTCGCGGGGTGCGACGTATTCGGCCTGGGCCCGCACTCACGCCACGTCCGCCGGGATCATCGACCCGTCCGTTCGCGCACGAGCGGCGTCCATTCGGAAGCGGGCAGCCGCGCGACATTCGGCGCATCCCCGGCCGCACGCGGCGGCGAAGGCTCCGCAGACGAGCTCACCCGTCACGCAGGCGGCCGCGCCGGCGCACGGGCACCTGATCAGGTCACTTCTCGTCCTTGCGGCGCTTCTCGTCGGCGTCCTCTGCTTCCTCGTCGCGGTCCTGCCGTGGCTCGAGCCCGCGAGGCGCCGGTGGCCCGGGCTGATACGAACGACGCCGTATGGGTCGTTCCTCATCGCCACCGGCACCGCAGTCCTGGGCGGCCTTCTGATCGCGCTGATCGAAGGTTGACCTCGGCGATCGCGAACATCAACGGCCGGGTCTGGCGCACCGGGAATTTCGTCCGCGCCTACACGGGACGGGCGCTCCGCCCGGCCGAGGTCATGCTGCTCGTCCGGCATCGCGAGCGCTTCGCCGGCCGGATCCTCGAGCTGGGCGCCGGCGCCGGCCGGGTCAGCGGGTACCTGATCGACCTCGCCTCGTCCTACCACGGCATCGACCTCTCGCCGCGGATGGTGGAGAACGGCCGCGCGCTCTATCCGGACGGCACGTTCGAGGTCCGCGACCTGCGCGATCTCGTCACGTTCGCCGACGGCTCATTCGACCTCGTGTTCGCGGGCTACAACGTGCTGGACGTGCTGGACGACGTGGAGCGGCGGCGCGTGCTCCGCGAGATCCACCGGATCCTCGCCCGCGACGGCGCGCTCGTCATGTCGTCCCACAACCGCGCGTCGTCCGCCGCGAGCTCGTCGCCGGCGCGGGTCGAGCTCACGGCGAACCCGCTCCGCCTTGCGTATCGCGTCGTCGGCGCTGCGGCCTCGGTCCGCAACCGGCGGCGGCTGGCAGGCTTCGAGCGCGAGGAGGCGTCGTATGCGATCCGCAACGACGCGGCGCACTGGTACCGGCTGCTGCACTACTACATCGGGCGCGACGAACAGGAACGTCAGCTCGTGGAGGTCGGCTTCACGCTGCTCGACTGCCTCGACGAGGAGGGCAAGTCCGTTCGCGCCGGCGAGCCCGCCGCCGCCTCGAGCGAGCTGCACTACGTTGCGCTCCGTCTTCCGATCGCGTAACGACACGCGCGGTTTGGGGCGATCGGCCGGAAGAGTCCCGAGGTTTGTCTAGGTCGCGCGGGCGGAATCCCGTGTTCACCTAGAGGGTGGCAGGTCTTCCGTCAGCAGGAAGGGGAGAGTCAAACTTGATCGACGTCAGTGGCGACCCGGCGTGGGGAGAGTCGCTGGTGGACCAGAGTGCCGCGGAGTCCGATGCAGACTCCGCGGCTGTGTCGTCCGCGCGGCTCTCGCCGTGGTTTCTGACTGCGATCGTCCTCGTTCAAGTCGTGTGGCTCGGCGGTCTCGCGTACCTCCTCGTTCGCCTCGTGTAGT
>JAICWC010000039.1 GCA_025934995.1 Thermoleophilia bacterium
AGCACGGGCGCAGCGAGACCGACACCGGCTCGCCGGAGGTGCAGATCGCGATGCTCACCGAGCGGATCAACCAGCTCACCGAGCATCTGCGTACGCACAAGCACGACCACTACTCGCGGCGCGGGCTCCTCAAGCTCGTCGGCCGCCGCCGTCGCTTCCTGAACTACCTGCAGAAGCACGACCTGGAGGGCTATCGCGCCCTCATCAAGGAGCTCGGCCTACGCCGCTAGCTCCACATGGACACCGGAGGGCGGAGGTTTGAGCGAGCTCCCACCACGAGGAGCTGTCTCAAACTCCCGCCCTCCACAACGAAGCAGAGTGGAGGACAATCGAATGAGTATCGCGACCGAGCAACGGGCTCAGGTCTCCGTCCAGGTTGGAAACCAGGAGATCACCTTCGAGACCGGGAAGCTCGCGAAGCAGGCGGACGGCGCAGTCGTCGTCCGCAGCGGCGACACGATGGTGCTCGCCACGGCAGTCGGCCGGGCGGAGGCGCGCGAAGGCGCTGACTTCTTCCCGCTGACGATCGACGTCGAGGAGCGGATGTACGCCGCGGGCAAGATCCCCGGCGGCTTCTTCAAGCGTGAGGGACGCGCGAGCGAGCGCGCCACGCTGACCGCACGCATGATCGACCGCCCGATCCGGCCGCTGTGGCCGAAGGGGTTCCGCAACGAGGTGCAGGTCATCTGCACGGTCCTCAGCGCCGACATGGTGGTCCCGCACGACATCCTGTGCATCAACGGCGCAAGCGCCGCGCTGATGCTCTCGCCGCTCCCGTTCGCGGGCCCGGTGGGCGCAGTTCGCATCGGCCGCCTCGACGGCGAGCTGATCGTCAATCCGACGCTGCAGCAGAACTGGGACGAGACCTCGATGGACCTGATCGTCGTCGGCACGAAGGACGCGCTGACGATGATCGAGTGCGGCGCCGACGAGGTGCCGGAGGACGTCCTCCTGCAGGCGTTCGAGCTGGCGCACGAGAACATCCGCCGCCTCTGCGAGGCGCAGGAGGATCTCGCCCGCCAGGCCGGCAAGCCGAAGTGGATCGATCTCGGCCTGCAGGCCGACATCGAGCGCGACCACGGCCACACGATCTGGGAGTCGATCCAGACGAACGGCCTCAAGGAGGCGTCGTCGGTCGTCGAGCAGCTCATGGGCACCCTCGCGCCGCCGCTGTCGATGGACTCGACGGACGAGGACATCACGAAGCAGATGCAGGTCCGGAACGCGCTGACCGCTCTGCTCGAGAAGCAGCGGCTCGTCGCAGTCGAGGGCCCGGTGCGCGAGCAGTTCGAGAGCGACCTCCGGGCACTGACCGACGCCGAGAGCGACTCGAAGCAGCTGAAGTCCGCGAAGCGGCATCTCCTCTTCGACCACATCGCCGAGAACGTGCAGCTGCCGTTCCCGAGCGGGCCTGTCGGCGAGGACGGGGCCTCGGCGTCGAAGGACTCGACGACGAAGTCGTACGTCAAGAAGGCATGCGAAGCGATCTACAAGGATCTCGTCCGCAAGAAGATCGCCGTCGAGAAGCGGCGCCCGGACGGCCGCGGCACGGAAGACATCCGGCCGATCGAGGTCGAGGTCGGCGTCAACCCGCGCGCACACGGCTCGGGCCTCTTCACACGCGGCCAGACGCAGATCCTGACGACGCTCACCCTCGGAACCGCGAAAGAGGGTCAGCGGATCGACGACCTGTCGCTCGAGACCGACCGCCGCTACATGCACCACTACAACTTCCCGCCGTACTCGGTGGGGGAGACGGGCTTCATGCGCGGCCCGAAGCGCCGCGACATCGGCCACGGCGCACTCGCACAGCGTGCGCTCGAAGCGGTGATCCCGCCGGCCGACGAGTTCCCGTACACGATCCGCCTCGTCTCGGAGACGCTCGAGTCGAACGGCTCGTCGTCGATGGGCTCGGTCTGCGGCTCGACCTTGTCGCTCATGGATGCCGGTGTGCCGATCAAGGCGCCGGTGAGCGGCATCGCGATGGGACTCGTCAAGGAGGGCGACGACTACGTGATCCTGACGGACATCCAGGGCGCGGAGGACCACCTGGGCGACATGGACTTCAAGGTCGCCGGTTCTCGCAACGGCATCACCGCGCTGCAGATGGACATCAAGATCACCGGTGTCACGCAGCAGATCATGAGCGACGCGCTCGAGCAGGCGAAGCGGGCGCGCGACTTCATCCTCGATCGCATGCTCGAAGTGATTCCCGAGGCGCGTCCCGAGCTGTCGGAGAACGCGCCCCGCATCACGTCGGTCAAGATCGACCAGGAGAAGATCGGCATGGTCATCGGCAAGGGCGGCGAGACGATCCGCGGCCTCGAAGCCGATTACGAGGTGCAGATCGACATCGAAGAGGACGGCACGATCCTCATCTACGCGACCGACGGCACGAAGGCCGAGGCTGCGATCGCAGCGATCAAGGCGCTGACGAAGGAGCCGGAGGTGGGCGACACGTACACCGGCAAGGTCGTCAAGACGACGCAGTTCGGCGCGTTCGTCGAGCTGAAGAAGGGCACCGACGGCCTGCTCCACGTCTCGAACGTCGGGCCCGGCCGCGTCGCGCACATCGAGGACGTCATGTCCCGCGGCGATGTCGTCGACGTCGTCGTGCAGGAAGTCGACAAGGCTCGCGGCCGCGTCGGCCTCAAGCTGATCAACAAGCACGAGGACGGCCGGATGGTCTCACCGGAGGAGCTGATCGAGCGGGCGAAGGATGCGCCGCCGCGGCCGCCGGAGGAGGAGCGCCCGCGCCGCGACGACCGCCGCGGTGGACGCGGCGGCGGCGGTGGCCGTCCGCGCCGCGAAGGCGCGCGCGACTAGCGCAACCGAGCACCGTGGAAGGGCGGCCTCCGGGCCGCCCTTCCTGTCCATCCCCCATAAGGGTTAACACCGGCTCGGGGGATTGCCGATGACGCGCGCAGGAGCATCTTTCCCGTGGCGTCCCCGCCCCTGCATCCCATCTCGCCGCTGCGCGGACTGCTCGAGGTCACGCGGCTCGTTCGCGCGGTCGAGGAGCTGCCCGAGCTCCTCGACGCCATCGCTCGCACGATCGCCGAGACGCTCGGCTTCCGCACCGTGGTGATCAATCTCTACCGGCCGGCGTGGGACGACTTCGTCGTCACGACGGTGCACGGGAACGAGGCTGCGCGCGATGCGCTGCTCGGCAGCGTCCGCTCGGTCGAGGAGTGGGACGATCTGCTCACCGATCGCTTCCACCACCGCGGCGCATACGTCATTCCCGCCGGCTCCTACGACTGGACGCACACCTCCACGAGCTACGTGCCCGAGGGTGAGCCGTCGACCGACAACGGCGCGTGGCATCCGGAGGACGCGCTCTTCCTGCCGATGCGCCACTCGAGCGGGCACCTGCTCGGTGTCGTCTCCGTCGACGAGCCGGTGAGCGGTCGGCGGGCGAGCGACGAGGAGCTCGACGTCCTGGTCGCGCTCGCCGATCACGCCGCGCTCGCGGTGCAGTCGGCGCAGGAGCGCGCGGACGCCGGGCGCCACCGGGTGGCGCTCGAGCAGTTGCTCGCGGTCTCGTCCTCGCTCATCTCGGAGGCGGGGGTCGACGAGATCCTGAGCACCGTGTGCGACGCCGTGCGCGACGCGCTCGGCTTCCAGAACGTGATCGCCTCGCTGTGCGAGCCGTCCGGACGCTTGTCCGTGCGTGCCGCGGTGGGGTGGAGCCTCGATCAGATCGATCTCGCCGGCACGGTCTTCTACGACGAGGTCGCGCAGCTCCTCGATCCCGAGTTCGAGATCGAAGGCTGCTACGTGCTACCGAACCCCGAGGCGGAACGCCGTCTGGCGCGCCGCAGCGACCGGCCGGTCTACGTCTCCGAGCTGAACGGGAGCGGCCCGTGGGCGTGGAACCACCACTGGCTGCTCGTGCCGCTGCACGCGGAGAACGGCGACGTGATCGGCATCCTCTGGGCCGACGAGCCGGTCGACCGGCTGCTGCCGTCGCCGGAGCGTCTGCAGGCGCTGCGCGTGTTCGCGAATCAGGCGGCCGCCGCCGTCCTCGGCTCGCAATACGTGGACGAACTGCGGTTCCTCGCCGACCACGACCCGCTGACGCGGCTGCTCAACCGCCGCGCGTTCGTCGACCGCCTCGACGGCGAGGTCGGTCGCGCCGTGCGCTACGGGCGCGTGTTCGGTCTCGTGCTGTGCGACCTCGACGACTTCAAGGAGCTGAACGACCGCGACGGCCATCCCGCGGGCGACGCGGCCTTGCGGACGTTCGCGCGGACGCTCCAGGCTGCGCTGCGCAAGGGCGACGATGCCTTCCGCATCGGCGGCGACGAGTTCGCACTGCTGATCGCCGAGGCGAGCGAGGACGATGCCCGCGAGGTCGTCGCGCGGATCACCGGCCAGCTCGACGGGCTGAAGGCGAGCTTCGGCGTCGCCTCGTGCCCGGGACACGCACAGGACGCGCAGACGCTCTTCCGCCTGGCCGACGACGCGCTCTACGAGGCGAAGCGAAACGGCAGCGGTCTCCAGTTCGTCGCCTAGAACCTCACGTCGACGTCAAAAAGGGGATTACCCCCGTTTTGGAAGTCGTGACAGTTCGTCGACAACCATAAAGCGCTGCACGCCGCGGCCTTCGCGCGTCGGTCCTCACGGCCGCCCTGGACAGGTGGGGGTTATCCCCTTTGTACGATCACGCCGTGCAGAAGTACGTCATGTCCGAACTGGACTCCGGCGAACGGGTGATCTCGGAGAAGGTTCCGAGCGTCCGCTCCGTCTCGATCGGCTTCTGGATCGGCGCCGGCGCGCGCGACGAGCGCGACGACCGCGCCGGCGTCTCGCACTTCATCGAGCACCTGCTGTTCAAGGGCTCGAGCTCCTACGACGCGCAGCAGATCGCGGAGACGTTCGACGCGATGGGCGCCGAGCTGAACGCGGCGACCTCGCGCGAGCACACGGTCGTCTACTCACGCGTGCCCGACAGGCACGTCGAGGAGGCACTCGCCGTGATGACCGACATGGTCTTCGCGCCGCAGTTCTCAGAGCTCGACCAAGAGCGCGAGGTCGTGCTCGAGGAGATCGCGATGTACGAGGACGCGCCGCAAGATCTCGTGCACGACCTCTTCTCGCAGGCCGTCTTCGGCACGCACGCACTCGGCCGCCCGGTGATCGGCACGGCCGACGTGATCTCCACCATTTCGCGCCGCTCGATCGCGGGCTATCACCGCTCGATGTACACCGGCGCGAACATCGTCGTCGCCGCGGCGGGAAACATCACGCACGATCGCTTCGTCTCGCTCCTCCAGCGCTTCGAGCACGGCGGCACCGCGGGCGGACGCGTGCCGATCCGTCGGCCGCTCGTCCGCATGCCTGCGCCGGGGATCCGCTTCCAGCGCAAGGACACCGAGCAGTACCACCTCTGCCTCGGTGCACCCGGAATCTCGCGCTCGGACCGCCGCCGCTTCGCTGCGTCGCTGCTCGACGGCATCCTCGGCGGCTCGGCGTCGTCGCGGCTCTTCCAGGAGATCCGCGAGAAGCGCGGGATGGCGTACTCCGTCTATTCGTTCGCGTCCCAGTACACCGACACCGGGCTGATCGGCTTCTACGTCGGCACACGCGAAGAGAACCTCGCCCAGTGCGTCGAGATCGCCGTCGAGCAGGTGGGGGAGATCGCCGCCGGCAAGCTGCGCCCCGGTGAGCTCGAGCGTGCGAAGGAGTCGTTGAAGGGTCGGATCATGCTCTCGATGGAGTCGACGTCGAACCGGATGAGCAGGCTCGGCAAGTCCGTGATCACCGACACCGAGCTGATGACGTTCGACCGGATCTTCGCGGAGATCGACGCAGTCGAGCCGGACGACCTCGCCGAGCTCGCGGGCGTGCTGCTCGCTCCCGACGGTCTCTCGGCGGCCGGCGTCGGCCCGGACGAGGACCGCTTCCGCCGCGCCGTCGAGCAGGCCAATCCCGCGCTCGTGCCGGCGGCGGCGTGAAGCTCGCGTTCTTCGGCGCAGACGGCAAAGTCGGCCGGGCGCTCGTGCCGTTGCTCGAGCGCAGCGGCCACAGCGTGCGCGGCGTCGAGATCGGCGATCCGGTCGACGTCGCAGGCCTCGATGCGTGCGTCGACTTCACGACGCCTGACGCCGCGCCCTCGAACGTCCGCGCCGCGTTGGAGCAGGGCGTGTCGTGCGTCGTTGGCACGACCGGCTGGGACCCGCAGCCGTTCGACGAGCTCGCGCGTGAGCGCGGCCTGCGGCTGTTCGTCGCACCGAACTTCTCGATCGGCGCAGTGTTGATGATGCGCTTCGCCGCGCAAGCGGCGGCCTACCTGCCGCGCGCCGAGATCATCGAGCTGCACAGCGAGGCGAAGAAGGATGCGCCCTCCGGCACCGCCGCGGCCACCGCGAAGCTGATCGGCGGCGATCCGGCGATTCACTCGGTGCGGCTCCCAGGGCTCGTCGCGCACCAGGAAGTGATCTTCGGCGCGGAGGGCCAGCTGCTGACGATCCGCCATGACACGACGGCCCGCGAGTCGTTCGCGGACGGGGTGCTGCTTGCGCTCTCGAAGCTGACCGAGCTGCCCGCGGGACTAACGATCGGGCTCGACGCGTTGCTGTAGGCATGTCGCTCACAGTCGGCAGGGGGCCGTTCGCCGAGGAGCCGGCCGGCCGCTTCAACCTCGAGCTCGAGCCGCCGACGGGGTCGGTGCTGTTCTTCGACCCGGTGCCGCAGCGGATCCGTGCGCTCTTCGCCGGGGAGACGATCGTCGACTCAAGCCGTGCGAAGCTGCTGCACGAGACCGGCCACCTGCCCGTCTACTACTTCCCGCTCGAAGACGTGCGCACCGACCTGCTCGAGCGCACCGACAAGCACACGCGCTGTCCACACAAGGGCGAGGCGAGCTACTGGTCGCTCCATGTCGGTGAGCGCAGCGCGCCCGACGCGGTCTGGGGCTACGAAGACCCGATCGAGCCCGCGAGCTTCCTCCGCGATCACGTCGCGATCTACTGGCACGTCCCGGACGAGTGGTTCGCCGAGGACGAGCAGCTGTTCGGCCATCCCCGCGATCCCTACAGCCGGATCGACGTCTACCGCACGTCGCGTCGTGTACGGGTCAGCGTCGGAGGCGAGACCGTCGCCGACAGCGTCCGCACCCGGGCGCTCTTCGAAACCGGTCTGCCGACGCGGTACTACTTCCCGCCGGAGGACGTGCGGCTGGACCTGCTCGAGCCGAGCCCGAAGCGCACCCGGTGCGCGTACAAAGGATCGGCCTCGTACTGGCACGTGCGCGTAGGCGAGGAGCGGCACGACGACCTGGCTTGGGCATATCCCGATCCACAGCACGACGCGGAGCCGGTGCGCGACCTGATCGCGTTCTTCAACGAGCGCGTCGATCTCGACGTCGACGGCCAGGCGCAGGAGCGCCCGCGTACCCAGTGGTCACGCTGAGATAGTTCGCCCATGCCGGGTCAGGCCGCCGAGCTCGTCTTCGACGAGGCGACGAAACGTTACGGCGACGGCGACCCTGCCGTCGACCGTCTGTCCCTGACGGTTCCCGCGGGCGAGATCTGCGTGCTCGTCGGCCCCTCGGGCGGCGGGAAGACGACCGCGCTTCGACTCGTCAACCGCTTGATCCCGCTCACGAGCGGCGAGATCCGGATCGACGGCAAGAGCATCGACGACCAGGACGTCACCGAGTTGCGCCGGGGCATCGGCTACGTCATCCAGCAGGTCGGCCTCTTCCCGCATCAGACGGTGGAGGCGAACATCGGCACGGTTCCGCGGCTCTACGGCCGCGACAAGAGGTGGATCCGTAAACGCGCGCAGGAGCTGCTCGAGCTCGTCGGCCTCGATCCGTCCTATGCGAAGCGCTACCCGAGCTCGCTCTCCGGCGGACAGCGTCAGCGTGTCGGGCTTGCCCGCGCTCTCGCGGCCGATCCGCCGCTGCTGCTGATGGACGAGCCGTTCAGCGCAATCGACCCGATCGTCCGCGCGCGGCTGCAGGACGAGTTCCTGCGCTTGCAGGGCGAGGTACAGAAGACGGTCGTCTTCGTCACGCACGACGTCGACGAGGCGATCAAGGTCGGCGACCGGATCGCGATCCTGCGCGAGGGCGGGAAGCTCGCGCAATACGACACGCCGACGGCGATCCTCGCGAAACCGTCCGACGACTTCGTCGCGCGGTTCGTCGGCGCCGACCGGGCACTCAAGGCGCTCGCCCTGCGCAGCCTCGACGACCTACAGCTACGCGCCAGCGTCGACGGCGCGCCGAGCCTGCCGAAGGCGACGACGTTGCGCGACGCGCTCGCACTGCTGATCGCCGAGCGCGCAGACACGCTGACCGTCACCGACGAGAACGGCTCGCCGCTCGGCAGCGTCACGCGGGACGACTTGCTCCGATGATCGCCGCCGGCCCCGTCATCCCGAACTTCGGCAGCGGCTCCCGCTGCGAGACCGACAACGGGTGGTGGTGCACGGACTGGCTGCGCCAGCACTGGGGCGACACGCTGCAGCCGGCGCTCGTGCAACATGTCGAGCTCTCGCTGATCGCGGTCGGCATCGGCTTCGCGATCGCGTTCGCGCTCGCGTTGCTCGGCTACCGCTTCCGGCTGCTCGACGCCCCCTTCGGCGTCTTCGCCGACTTCCTGTACACGATCCCGAGCCTCGCGCTCTTCCAGCTGCTCGTGCCCTTGACCGGATTGACCGTGACGACGGTCGAGATCGCGCTCGTCAGCTACACGCTGCTGATCCTGTACCGCAACATGGTCGCGGGCCTGCGCGCGGTTCCGATCGAAGTCCTCGACGCCGCGCGCGGGATGGGGCTGACGCACAGGCAGACGTTCGTCCGCGTCGAGCTGCCGCTCGCGCTCCCTGCGATCGTCGCGGGCCTGCGCATCGCCGCCGTCTCGACGATCTCGATTGCAACCGTCGCGGCGTTCGTCATCCCGGAAGGCCTCGGCCGGCCGATCTTCATCGCGCTCAACCTGCCGGACATCTTCAAGACCGAGGTGCTCGCGGCCGGTCTCCTTGCGATCGCCCTCGCACTCGTCGCGGACGGCGCGCTCGTACTCGCACAGCGCGCACTGACGCCGTGGAGCAGGACGGCATGATCCTCGCCGACGACCAGTTTCGACCCGGCACGTTCGTCGACGGCTTCCGCTTCATCGGCGACAACGCCGGGTTCCTCTTGCACCTGACGGCGCTGCACCTCGAGCTGTCCCTCACCGCGCTCGGGATCGCCGTCGTCGTCGCGTTGCCGCTCGGCCTCTGGCTCGGCCACCGCCGCCGGGGCCTCTTCCTCGCGCTCAGCGTGTCGAGCGTCGGCCGCTCGCTGCCGAGCCTCGTCCTGATCGCATTCGGCGTGCTCGTGCTCGGGATCGGTTTCTGGAACAACACCGCGGCGCTCACCGTGCTCGCGATCCCCTCGATCCTCACGAACGGGTACTTCGCGATCGCGGGCGTCGACCCCGACGGGGTCGACGCGGCGCGGGGGATGGGGATGAGCGAGCGGCAGATCCTCCTCCGGGTCGAGTTGCCGCTCGGCCTGCCACTCGTCATGGCAGGGATCCGGATCGCCGCAATCTTCGTGATTGCGACCGCAACGATCGCGGCGGTCGCCGGCGGCAGCGATCTGGGCGAGGTAATCGTCAACCCCGCGAGTTACGGGCTTGCGGGCGTCGTCGGCGCCTCGTACTGCGTCTCGGCCCTCACACTTCTGGCTGCGCTCATGCTCGGCGCGGTGACCAAATTCGCCTCGCCCAGACCCGAACCGGGAGCGTAATCTCAGCGAAGGTCAGGCAACCGAACCGGAGGAGGGAACGTGGTACGGAAGCACACCCGCCGCGCGGCGAAAGCCGCCTACGCGGTCTCACTGGCTGTCGCGATTGTCATCGGCCTTATCGCCGCCGGTGCCGGCGCAGCAGCGAGCAAGCCAACGGTGACGATCGGGACGAAGAACTTCACCGAGCAGTACGTCCTCGGCCAGCTGTACAAGCAGGCGCTCGAGGCGAAGGGCTACAAGGTCGTCTACAAGGAGAACATCGGGAGCTCCGAGCTGATCGACGCCGCGCTCAAGAGCGGCAAGATCAACTTCTATCCCGAATACGACGGCGTCATCGTCACCGATCTGGCGAAGAAGCCGTTCCCGAAGACCGCCGCAGCGACCGTCGCGGCAGCGAAGTCGTGGGAGAACAGCCGCGGGTTCACGATCCTCAAGCCGACACCGTTCTACGACAGCGACGGGTTCGTGGTGACGACCGCAACGGCGCACAAGCTCGGCGTGAAGACGATCGCCGACATGAAGAAGGTGAAGTCGTTCTCGTACGCCGGCTTCCCGGAGTGCAAGACGCGCATCACCTGCCTCCTCGGCCTGAAGAACATCTACGGGCTCAAGCAGGTGAAGTTCGTGCCGCTCGCGAGCATCAGCGTCTACACGCTGCTCGACGAGGGCAAGATCACCGGCGGCGACGGCTTCTCGACGGATCCGCCGCTGCAGGGGAACAAGTACACGGTGCTCAAGGACACGAAGCACATCTTCGGGTTCCAGAACGTCGTGCCTGTGCTGACGAAGTCGCTCGCCCGCGATGCGACACTCGTGAAGACCGTCAACGCAGTCTCGGCGAAGTTGACGATCCCCGCGATGATCGCGATGAACAAGGCGGTCGGCGTGGACAAGAAGTCGCCCGCCGCCGTCGCGAGCGCCTTCCTCAAGGCGAACCATCTCAAGTAGGAAGATCGTCGTCCTCGGCGGAGGCGTCGCCGGCGAGCATTTCGTCGGCGCCCTCCGCCGTTTGGACAAGGACTCCGAGCTGACGCTCGTCGAGCAGCACCTCGTCGGCGGCGAGTGCTCGTACTACGCGTGCATGCCGACGAAGACGATGCTGCGCGCGGCGGAGCTCTCGTCGTCTCTCGACCGAGCACCCGGCCTGGCGCCCGAGCGGCCGGACCCGGCCGGCGTCTGGTCGTGGCGAGACTGGATGACGAGCAACTGGACGGACGACGGCCAATTGCAGTTCCTGCAGGACAACGACTGCGCGCTCCTGCGCGGCACCGCGCGCGTGACGCGCCCCGGAGTCGTCGAGGTCGACGGAGAAGAGATCGAGTACGACGCGTTGATCCTCGCGACCGGGTCGGTGCCGGTGATCCCCGAAGAAGTGGCCGGCGTCGAGCACTGGACGAACCGCGAGGCGACGATGACACACGAGATCCCCGAGTCGCTCGCCGTCATGGGCAGCGGCCCGGTCGGATCGGAGCTCGCGCAGTTCTTCGCGCGGATGGGCTCGCGCGTGACACTGCTCGAGCGCGGCGACCGCCTGCTCGGCCGTGTGCACGAGGATGCCGCGAAGGTGATCCTCGACGTCTTCCGCGAGGAGGGCATCGACGTGCGGCTCGGCGTTGCAGTCGTCGAGGCGGAGCCCGGCGTCCGCGTCAAGCTTTCCGACGGCTCGACGCTCGACACGGAGCGGCTGCTCGTCGCGACGGGCCGCAAGGCGAACGTCCAAGGTCTCGACGGCGCCGGTGTGACGGTCGAGCGCCGCGGCGTCGTCGTCGACGAGCGCTGCCGCGCGGCCGAAAACGTGTGGGCGATCGGCGACGTCAACGGCGTCGCCCAGTTCACGCACGTCGGCAAGTACCAGGCCCGGATCGCGGCCGCCGACCTGTGCGGCCAGGACGTTCGCGCCGACTACCGGGCGATCCCCGCAGGCATCTTCACCGACCCGGAGATCGGCACGGTCGGAAGGACGGAGGGTGTGAGCGCGCGCTACGAGCTGCAGTCGACGCCGCGCACGTCGACGTACGAGAAGCCCTCGCGCGAAGGCTTCGTGCGCGTCTTCGCGGATCCGGAGGAGCGCGTGCTGGTGGGCGCGGTCGCGGTCGGGCCGCAAGCGACGGAATGGCTCGGCCAGCTGACGCTCGCGGTGCGGAGTGCGACGCCCCTCGACGTCCTGCTCGACACGATCCAGCCGTACCCGACGTTCTCCGAGGCGATCTTCTTCGCGGTGCAGGAGCTGGCAGCTTCGCTGTCGTAGACTTTCCGCGGATGCTCGGCGAGGTCATCACCGCGATCGTCACGCCGTTCGACGCCGACGGCGGCGTCGACCTCGGCAAGTTCCGCGAGCTCGCCCAACACCTCGTCGACCACGGCTCGGACGGCCTCGTCGTGTGCGGGACGACGGGCGAGAGCCCGACTCTCTCCGACGACGAGAAGCTGGAGCTGTTCGCCGCAGCGAAGGACGCGGTGGGCGACCGGGCGACCATCATCGCCGGCACCGGCACGTACGACACGCACCACTCCGTCCGGATGACCGAGCGCGCGCACGAGCTCGACGTCGACGCGATGCTCGTCGTGACGCCGTACTACAACAAGCCGCCGCAGCGCGCAATCGTGCGCCACTTCCAGGAGATTGCCGCAGTCACCGACAAGCCGGTCGTCGTCTACAACATTCCCGCGCGCGCCGTCGTCAACATCGAGCCGAAGACGATCGCGCAGCTCGCAGAAATCGAAAACGTCGCCGCGGTCAAGCAGGCGCACGACTCGATCGACGAGGCGCGGTTCATTGCACAGGAGACGCGGCTCGACCTCTACTCGGGCGACGATCCGATCACCTTCGACTTCCTCGGTCTCGGCGGCGTCGGCGTGGTCTCGGTGACGGCGCACGTGTGGGGCGACCAGATCAAGCAGATGATTCGGCGCTATGCCGAGGGGGACGTGGACGGGGCGCGTGCGCTCCACGAGGAGCTGCGTCCGTCCTACGAGCTGCTGAAGGTGACGACGAACCCGATCGCGATCAAGACCGCGCTCAACCTCCTCGGTCACGACCTCGGCGGCTTCCGCCTGCCGATGGTGGAGGCGAGCGAGGACGAGGCTGCGCAGATCCGCGCGTGCCTCGAACGCGGTCGCGTGCTGGCGCGGGCCTAGACTTAGCGCCCCCCCATGGGCGTCTGCAGAATCATCCCGCTCGGCGGCCTCGGCGAGGTCGGCAAGAACATGACCGTCTACGAGGCGGAAGACTCGATCGTCGTCGTCGACGCGGGGCTTGCATTCCCGCGCGACGAGCACCTCGGCGTCGACCTGGTCCTGCCCGACTTCGCGTACCTTCGCGAGCGCGAGCACATGATCCGCGGCGTCATCCTGACGCACGGGCACGAGGATCACGTCGGCTCGCTGCCGTACCTGATGCGCGAGGTGCATGTCCCCGTCGTCTTCGCGACGAGGCTGACGCTCGGGCTCGTGAAGTCGAAGCTCGACGAGCACGGCCTCCTCCGCGACGCCGACCTGCGCGAGGTCTCGCCGTACGACGAGCCGTTCCAGCTCGGCCCCTTCCGAATCGAGCTCGTGCGCATGGCGCATTCGATCCCCGACGCGGTGGCGGTCGTCCTCGAGACACCGGGCGGCCGGGTCGTGCATACCGGGGACTACAAGCTCGACCACACGCCGGTCGACGGCCAGCGCACAGACGTCGGCAAGCTCGCGGACATCGGCAACCGCGGCGTCTCGCTCCTGCTCGGCGACTCGACGAATGCCGAGCGCGCCGGCTTCACGCAGTCGGAGCGCGTCGTCGGCGAAGCATTCCGCCAGATCATCCCGCACCGCACCGGCCGCGTCATCGTCTCCTCGTTCGCGTCGAACGTGCACCGAATGCAGCAGGCTGCCGACGTCGGCATGGAGTGCGGCCGCAAGATCGCGTTCGTGGGCCGCTCGATGCGGAAGAACGGCAACATCGCGCGCAACCTCGGGTACATGGACGTGCCCGACGAGATGATCCTCCGCCCGCACGAGCTCGCAGAGCTGCCGCGCGATCAACAGCTGATCCTGTGCACCGGCTCGCAGGGCGAGCCGATGTCGGCGATGACGCGCATCGCGTACAACGATCATCCGGCGGTCTCGGTCGATCCGGGCGACACCGTGATCATCTCGGCGAAGCCGATTCCCGGCAACGAGCTCCGCGTGCACGACGCGATCAACCGGCTCGCGAAGATGGGCGCGGAGGTGCTCCACGAGGACAACGCGCCCGTGCACGTCTCCGGCCACGGGAAGGCGGAAGAGTTGCGCACGATCATCGGGCTGGTACGGCCGCGCGCCGTCATGCCGGTGCACGGAGAGTTCCGGATGCTCGCGGCGCACGCACAGCTCGCGCGCGAGGGCGGCATCTCGGAGGAGAACATCATCCTCGCCGAGAACGGCAGCGTCGTCGAGCTGACGGAGCACGGCGTGCGCATCGTCGACCAGGTCCCCGCGGGGATGACCTTCGTCGACGGGCTCGGCGTCGGTGACGTCCAGGACGTTGCGCTGCGCGACCGGCGCCGCTTGTCCGAGGACGGCGTCCTCATCGTCGTCGCGACGCTCGCAGGCTCGAACGGGCGTGGCGGGCTGACGGCACCGCCGGAGCTGATCGCCCGCGGCTTCGGCGAAGGAGCGGACCCGCTGCTCGACGAGCTGCGTGCAGAGGCGCAGCGTGTCCTCGAAGAGCTGCTCGCGGACGACGTGACGGAGATCAAGCTGCTGCAGGAGCACGTCCACGACGCGCTCGGCGGTGTCGTCTACGACCGCACGCGCAGGCGCCCGATGATCCTGCCCGTCCTGGTGGAAGTGTGAGCGCCGGCTGGGCGGAGCTGCTCGACGAGTGCGCCGTCGAGCCGGCGACCGCCCGTCGCCTGATCGCGCAGCTGCGCGCGTGTGAGATCGCGGGCCTCGCATTCTGCCGGCTGCTCGAGCGGTGGGCGCGCGGCGAGGCGCAACCGGCGACGGCGGGCGGACGCGCAGCCGCGTTGCGCCGCGCGGCCGAGCGCGTCGAGACCGCACTGAGCGGCCTCGAGGAGCCGCTGAAGCGTTACCTGCTCGAGCTCGAGGCCGACGCCCTCGAAGGTCGGTCGTGGTACGGCGGCCCCGGCGCCGCCGAGCTCGTCGACTGGGAGCCCGTGCTGTCCCGCGCCGGTGTGCACGTCCGGCCGGAGCGGGTCGCGCAGGCGTATCTCGAGCTGGCGATGCTCGTGCGCGCGCTCGAGGGCCTGACCGCGGCCGCGAGCATCGACGCGGCGCCGGACGTCGGCTCGCTCTGGGCGGGGCTCTTCGACCTGCGCGACAACCTGCTCGGCCGCGCGCTCGAAGACGTGCGCGCACTGGCCGCGTAAGAACCTTCCGCCCACGTCAAAAAGGGGGGTTACCCCCGTTTTAAAAGGCGTGACGAAGCTGCGCGCGTTCCGTTACGACCTGCCGTCCACGCTTCGAGACGTGGCGAGACGTAATCGCGGCCCTGTCCCGGAAGGCGTGTATCACGTCTGGCGTCGCACCACCGGCCCGACCCAGATGTACCGCGACGACACCGACCGAACGCTCTTCTGCCGGCGACTCGCCGGCACCATCGTGAAGTACAGATGGACGCTGCTCGGATTCGTACTGATGCCCACGCACTTCCATCTGATCGTCGAGGTCGGCGACAACGTGCTGCAGCCCGGGATGCGCGACACGTTCGGCCCATATGCACAGGAATTCAATCGACGGCATGGCCGCTCGGGCCATCTGAAGGCGGGCCCCTACAAGCTCCGTCGGATCGGTGACGAAGTCGCCCTGGACGTGGCCGTGCGCTACGTCGCGCGGAATCCCGTTCGAGCCAAGCTCTGCCTCCAGCCCCAGGACTGGACGTGGAGCAGCTACCGCGGAACCGCGGGGCTTGCGCCGAAGTTTCCGTTCGTCGACGACGAGCTCGTGCTCGCATCGTTCGCGGAGGACAGGGTCGAAGCCGTGCGCCGCCTGCGTGCCTTCGTGGAAGTTGTGTAAAAGGGGGTACCCCCCGTTGTTCTTTGCGGACTAGGCCCGCGGATCCGTGTTACGAGCGAGCTCTTCGGGGCCGCCGGGATTCTTGCGGATGATGTTGAAACCGGAATGCGCCTCGACGACCGATTCGACGTTCGGGATCTCGTGTCCGGGGACGACGACGAAGAGCGCCGGATCGGAGCGGACACGCTCGTACGTCGGAATCTCGAGGTCGATCTGTTGCGCACACTCGAGCATGCCGCACTCGCAGACGACGGCCATCGACTCCGCAACCATCCCGAAGGACGCGTTCAGATCCTCGATCTTCTCGTTGATCGAGCGGTAGAGCGCCTCGTTTTCGCCGATCCGTTTCGTCCGTTCGTCCACCGTCATCCCTCGACCACCGCGTACCCATCGCCGTCCGAGACCACACGCGGCGCGCCGGAATGTCCCGTGGCGACGACGTACCAGCCCGACGAGCGCGCCTGCGCGTACTCCGCCGCCGTCACGCGGATGATCGTCCGGCACGCGGCGTCGTCGCATTCGCAGAGGAAGGGCAGACGGTTGCCGTTGTCGATCCCGAGCTCCTCCTGCGTGGCGCGGATGCGTTCGTTCGCCTCGACCTTCGCCGTGCGCATGCAGACCTATGCCGCTGAACCGCGAGCGCCAAGCCTCAGGATAGGCTCGCACGCATGCCCCACCTCACCGTCGTCGGCTCGATCAACCTCGACCTCGTCGCGCGGACGGCGCGGCTCCCGCGACCGGGGGAGACCGTGACGGACGCGACCTTCTCGCAGATCCCGGGCGGCAAGGGCGCGAACCAGGCCGTCGCCGCGGCACGGCTCGGTGCGCAGGTCTGCCTCGTCGGGAAGGTCGGCCGCGACGCATATGCGGACGCCGCGCTCGCCGAGCTGCAGCGCGCCGGCGTCGACCTCACGCGGGTCGGGCGGGCCGACGGCACGCCCACCGGGATCGCGCTCATCACGGTCGACGCGGCCGGCGAGAACGAGATCGTCGTCGCGCCTGGCGCGAACGCAGAGCTGCGGCCGGAGGATCTCGACCTGCCCGATTGCGACGGCGTCCTCTGCCAGCTCGAGATTCCGCTCGCGACCGTCGAGGCCGCCTCGACGAACGCGCCCGGCGACTTCTTCCTCAACGCGGCGCCCGCGCGCGAGGGCGCGCTCCCGGCAGCCGACCTGACGATCGTGAACACCTACGAGCTCGAGGCGCTCAAGCATCGCGACGGGCTGATCGCCGTCACGCACGGCGCCCAAGGGGCCGTGCTGCTCGACAACGGGGCGGAGGTCGCACGCGCAACGCCGCCGCCGGTCGAGGCGGTCGACGGCACCGCAGCGGGCGACGCATTCACCGCCTGTCTCGTCGTCTCGCTGCTCGAGGACCGCGACCGCGCCGAAGCGCTTCGCCGCGCCTGCATCGCCGGCGCGCTCGCCGCCTCGCGCTTCGGCGCCCAGACGTCACTGCCGACGAAGGAGGAGGTCGACGCACTGCTGTGACGACGCCGATCGTCATCGACTGCGATCCGGGACACGACGACGCGATCGCGATCCTGCTCGCCCTCGCCTCACCGGAGGTGGAGCTGCGGGGCATCAGCACCGTGGCCGGCAACCAAACCCTCGACAAGACCACACGGAACGCGCTCAAGGTGCTCGAGCTCGCGGATCGCGCCGACATCCCGGTCGTCGCCGGCGCCGACGCCCCGCTGAAGCGAACCTTGCGCACCGCCGCGAACGTGCACGGCGAGACCGGGCTCGACGGCCCCGACCTGCCGGACCCGACGACGAAGCCGGTCGACGGGGACGTTGTCGACGTCCTCGCAGAGTGGCTCGAACCGGGCGTCGTGCTTGTGCCGACCGGACCGCTGACGAACGTCGCACGTCTGCTCCGGCAGCATCCGCACGCCACCGACCGGATCGTGTGGATGGGCGGGGCGATCGCCGAGGGCAACGTCACGCCGGCGGCGGAGTTCAACGCATACGTGGATCCGGAGGCGGCGCACATCGTCTTCGAGAGCGGCATCGACCTGACGATGATCGGGCTCGACGTCACGCACATGGCGCTCTTCGACTCGACGCACGCGGAGCGGCTGCGCGGCGCCGGGAAGGCGGGAAAGGCGGTCGCTGAGCTCGCCGACTTCTTCCTCGAGTTCCACCGGCAGCGCTACCGCTTCGACGGCGCGCCGATCCACGATGCGATGGCGGTCGCACACGTCATCGACCCGACGCTCGTCACGACGTTGAACTGCAACATCTCGATCGAGACGACCTCCGAGCTCTGCGACGGACGTACGGTCGTCGATCGCTGGCTCGTCACCGGCCGGCCGAAGAACGCACACGCAGGCATCGACGTCGACGCGCACCGGTTCCTCGAGCTGCTCGTGGAACGGATCGGCTCGCTCGGTTGATCGGCTTCGCCGCGATCGCGCCGCACGGCGAGGTCGAGGGCACGCCGGAGCTGCTCGCGGCGATGCGGGAGCTCGGCAGCCGCCACGACGGGAGGACGACGGTCGTCGTCACGCCGCACAACGTGCACGTCGACGGGCATTTCGCCGTCTCGGTTTCGGCGCGGGTGGGCGAGCACGAGGTCGACCGCGACCTGGCGCCGCAGATCGTGGAGGCGACCCGCCGCGCCGGCCTGCCGGTCGTCGGCGTGTCGTACGGCGGCAACGACCCTGCGGAGGCTGAGCTGCCGCTGGACTGGGGGACGGAGGTGCCGCTCCGCTATGTGAGCGCGCCGAAGATCGTCGTCGTCGCGCCGGCGCGCGACCGGCCCCTCGAGGAGCACATCCGCCTGGGAGAGGTCCTCGGCGGCTTCGACGTCGCCCTGATCGCGAGCGCCGACCACGGCCACGCGCACGACGCGTCGGGCCCGTACGGGTTCGATCCGGCCGCGGCCGAGTACGACCGCCTCTTCCAGGAGCTCCTCCCGAGCGGCGACTTCCGGCCGCTGGCCGGTCTCGTCGAAGCGGCGAAGGCGGACTCCCTCTGGCAGCTGCTCGTCCTCCAGGGCGCGATCGGCGACCGCCGCCTCGAGCTGCTCGCCTATGCCGCCCCGACGTATTACGGAATGGCCGTGGCGATCGCGACCTAGAGTCGTGCAGGTCGTCGACGCCCCGTAGCGAAGTACGGCCTTCGATGGCTCGTACGAAGCGCAAGAGAAAGCTGCGGCCGAAGACCCCGTCCCGCATCAAGAAGCGGCGGACGAAGGCCGCGCGCCCGCGCGCGCTGCACCACCCCGAGCTCTGGGGCCTCGGCCTCGTCGCGCTCGGCCTCTTCCTCGGCAGCGTCCAGTACGCGGGCTGGAACGGCGGCTACGTGGGCGGTGCGCTCGCCGACGGCTTCCACGCGCTGCTCGGCGCGGCGACGTACGTGCTGCCGGTCGCCTTCGTCGCGATCGGCGGGCTGATGGTCGTGCGCAGCGCGCTCGTCGACGTCCGGCCGTTCCGCACGGGGATCGGCGTCGCCGCCGCCGGATTGATGATCGCGCTCGGCCGCGACCAGGGCGGCTACT
Organism: Thermoleophilia bacterium; assembly: GCA_025934995.1. Classification (GTDB taxonomy): domain Bacteria; phylum Actinomycetota; class Thermoleophilia; order Gaiellales; family Gaiellaceae; genus Palsa-739. The sequence goes on from JAICWC010000039.1 coordinate 19,250, forward strand.
TCGGGCAGGCGCTCGGCGGCGCAGTCGGCGTCGCGATCGGCGCGACCGGCTCGACGATCCTCGGCGTCCTGCTCCTGCTCGTCGGCTCGCTGCTCCTCTCGGGAGCCTCGCTCGGCGCGATCCTCCGCACGACCGGCCATCAGGTGCATCAGCACGTGCGCAAGCAGCGGAGGCGTGTGCAGCCGATCGAGACGTGGGACGACCCGATCTCCGCGCCGACGGTCGTCGCCAAGCCGAAAGCCGCCCCCGTCGACGTCGAGCAGGCGTACCCGGACGTCCTTGCGCCCTCGCCGCTTCTCTCCGTGGAGCCCGAGCCGCTCGTCGTCCGGCAGGAGCAGCTCTTCGAGGACGTCACCCGCGAGCACGCGGAGTACAAGCTGCCGGACCGCAGCGTCCTCCAGGTCTCGCAGGTGCGCGACGACGACTCGGGCGAGACCTCGGCGCGGGTCGCCGACCTGCTCGTGCAGACGCTCGCGCACTTCGGCATCGACGCGAACGTCGTCGGCCAGATTTCCGGCCCGCGCGTGACGCGCTACGAGCTGCAGCTCGCTCCGGGCACCAAGGTCTCGAAGGTCGCTGCCCTGAAGGACGACCTCAGCTACGCGCTCGCGACGACGGAGATCCGGATCCTCGCGCCGATCCCGGGCAAGCAGGCGGTCGGCGTCGAGTTGCCGAACCTCTCACCGAACCTCGTCACGCTCGGCGACATCTTCGACGACTTGCCCGCCACGGCATCGCCGCTCAGCGTCTGGCTCGGCAAGGACATCAGCGGCGCCGCGGTCTGGACCGACCTCGCGCGCATGCCGCACCTGCTGATCGCCGGCACGACGGGCTCCGGCAAGTCCGGCTGCATCAACGCGCTGCTGACGTCGATCCTGCTCCGGTCGACACCGGACGAGGTGCGGATGATCCTCATCGACCCGAAGCGGATCGAGCTCAACCATTACGAGTCGATCCCGCACCTCCTGACGCCCGTCGTCTCGAGCCCGAAAGAGGCGAGCGCGGTGCTCGCGAACTGCACGGCTGAGATGGAGCGCCGGTACGAGCGGCTCGCAAGCGTGCGCGCACGGAATCTCAACGAGGCGAACCGCGCGTTCCGCCAGCGGGGGGAGTCGACGCTGCCGTACCTGCTCGTCGTGATCGACGAGCTCGCCGACCTGATGATGGTCGCGCCGCAGGCGGTGGAGGACGCGGTCATCCGCCTCGCGCAGAAGTCGCGCGCGGTCGGCATCCACCTCGTGCTCGCGACGCAGCGCCCCTCGGTCGACGTGATCACCGGCATGATCAAGGCGAACGTCCCGTCGCGCATCGCGTTCGCGGTGTCGTCGATGACGGATTCGCGTGTCATCCTCGACACGGGCGGCGCAGAGTCGTTGCTCGGCCAGGGGGACATGCTCTTCAAGCCGCTCGGAACGTCGCGGCTGCAGCGGGTGCAGGGTGCGTACGTCTCCGAGGAGGAGATCGCGCTCGTCGTCGAGCAGACCAAGCAGCGGGAGCAGGAGCTCGACGAAGGCTTCCTCGAGGCGCCGCAGGTCTTCGTCGAGGAGTCCGACGACGATGCCCACGGCGACTTCGACCCCGACGACGACCCGCTGCTCGACAAGGCGATCGAGATCGTCGTTCAGACGCAGACCGCGTCCGTCTCGCTCATCCAGCGGCGGCTGCGGGTCGGGTACACCCGCGCGGGCCGGCTGATCGACATGCTCGAGCGGCGCGGGATCATCAGCGGCTACGAGGGCTCGAAGCCCCGGCGTGTGCTGATCAACGAGTACGTCGCCTCGGCGGACTAGCCTCTCGGCGTGACCGATCCGCGATTCGAGCAGTTCGCGGAGTGGATGCGGCGCCCCTCCTACGGCTCGCGCACGAAGCGCGAGATCGAGCTCAAGCTCTTCGAGCTGATCTACCGCGACC
>JAICWC010000045.1 GCA_025934995.1 Thermoleophilia bacterium
ACCGTGTTTGCGCGCGTATTCGAATGCGTAGCGCACAATGCGCTGGGTGCCGGTGACGGAGATCGGCTTGATCGAGATGCCCGCGTCCTGGTGGCGCAGCTTCCCGCCCTTGGACTCGATCCAGGCGATCAGCTCCCGCACGTCGTCGGTGCCCTGCTCGTACTCGATGCCGGCGTAGAGGTCTTCGGTGTTCTCGCGCACGATGATCAAGTCGACGTCGTCGAAGCGGGAGCGCACGCCCGGGTAGCTCTTGCATGGACGAACCTGCGCGTACATGTCGAGCTCCTTGCGGAGTGCGACGTTCACCGAGCGGAAGCCGCCGCCGACGGGGGTCGTGATCGGCCCCTTCAGCGCGACTCCGGTCTCGCGGATCGCGTCGAGCACGTCTTTCGGCAGCGGATTGCCGCCGTGCTTGTCCATGACATCCGCGCCGGCCTCGCGGACGTCCCATTCGAATTCGACGCCCGTCGCCTCGAGGACGCGGCGCGTGGCCTCCGTCAACTCGGGGCCGGTGCCGTCGCCGGGGATGAGAACGACGTTGTGTGCCATATGACCGAGGGTAACGGAGGTTTTTCGTGCGTCGCGTCGGTAGATTCCCGACGTGGACCTCGCCGAAGCCGCTGCGCACGCGGACGAGCTCGCGCAGGCGGGCTCGGAGCGCGAGCTCGCAGAGCTGCGCGGTCGATGGGACGAAGAGCTCGAGGCCGCCGCGCGCAGCTCCGACTTTCGCGAGCGCGCGAAGGCGTTCAGGGCGATCGGTCAGTTCCGCTGGCGCGCAAAAGAGGAGCTGCTGAGGCGCGGGCTCGACGACGAAAGCCCGGCCGCACGGGGTTCGGCGCTGCTCTCGATCGAACTGATGTCGCGCGACCATCCGTCGACGGTCAACGGCGTGCGCCGCCTCTTGCACGATCTCGCGACCGCCGACGGCAACGCGGCGGTGCGCCGGCTCGCAGTGATGTCGTTGAAGAACGGCTCACCGGACCGCGCGACGATCGGGCTGCTCGAGGGCATGGCGCAGGACGACGAAGCGGATGCACAGCTGCGCCAGGCTGCTGCGGGGGTCGCGCAGCAGCTCAAACGCAAACAGGCCGCTAAGCGCAGCTAGAGCAGACGCGCGCGGTGATCTGCCGCCCACAGGACGGGCAGACTCGGCGACGCCGCTTGAGCTCGAGCGCCGACTTCGACAGTCCGGCATATGCCATCAGCCAGCCGACCCCCAGGGTGGCCGCGGCGAGCGTCATCACATGTGGATCGAGCATCCCTACCTCTTTGTCGACTTCTTCCGAGCGTGGGGGTGCGCTCGAAAATACAACTCGCGACGCCGCCGGTCGGATACGTGCGTGTAGAGCTCCGTCGTGGCGAGATCGGCGTGGCCCAGCATTTCCTGAACCGACCTGAGGTCGGCGCCGCCTTCGAGGAGATGGGTCGCAAACGAGTGTCGGAGGAGGTGGGGGTGCACACGCTCGGGCTCCAAGCCGGCTTTCTCTGCGAGTTTCCTGAGGATGAGGAACGCGCCGGCGCGGGTGAGCGGACCTCCCTGCGCATTGAGGAAGAGCTCGGGACGATGACGTCGGTCGAGGTGCGGCCGGCCGTGCGCGAGGTAGCGGCGCAACGCCTCGACTGCCGGGCGGCCGAGCGGGACGATTCGCTCCTTCGAGCCCTTGCCGATCACACGCACCAGCCGCCCGTCGAGATCCACGCCCGTCTTGTCGAGGCCGACCGCTTCGCTGACTCGTAGCCCGGCGCCGTACATCAGCTCGACGAGCGCCTGGTCGCGCTGAGCGCGCGGCGTCGTGCCGACAGTGGCCTCGATCAGCCGCTCCATCTCGCCGGGCGACAGCGTCTTCGGCAGCGCCCGGCGCCGCTTCGGCAGCTCGAGCTCGGCGGCGGGACTATCGGTGCGCGCGCCCACGAGCACCTGGTGGCGGTAGAAGCTGCGCAAGGCGGCGATGCGCCGTGCGATCGTCGTCGCCGCACGACCGTCGGCCCGCATCTGCGCGACGTATGCCTGCAGTTGTTCGTGCGTCGCGTCGGCCGGAGAGCCGCCGAGGAAGGCGGTCACGTGCTGCAGGTCGTCACGGTACGCCTCGATCGTCCGCGGTGCCAGGCGGGCGGAGCTCAGGACGAGAAACGACTCGACGGCGTTGTCGCTCATGAGCGCGGATGGGCCGAGTCGTAGACCTTGCGCAGACGCTTCGCGTCGACGTGCGAGTACATCTGGGTCGTCGAGAGCGACGAGTGCCCGAGCAGCTCCTGGATCGTGCGCAGGTCGGCCCCGCCTTCGAGCAGGTGCGTCGCGAACGCATGACGCAGGCGATGCGGATGGGGAATGAGGCGCCGCAACGTCGACGTATCGAGCCGCCTGCCGCGAGCGGAGATGAACAGCGCGTCGCACGCCCCTCGCGCGAGCTCCGGCCTTGCGTCGCGCAGGTAGCGCGCGACCCACACGGCAGCCTCCTCGCCGAGCGGCACGACGCGGTCCTTCGCGCCCTTGCCGCTGCGCACGTGTACGAGCTCCTGCTCGAAGTCGACGTCGCCGAGATCGAGCGCCACCGCCTCCGCCGAACGGAGCCCGGCCGAATAGACGAGCTCGACGAGCGCGCGGTTGCGCAGCGCGAGCGGGCCGTCGCCCTCGAGCGTCGCGAGCTCCGCGTCGAGCTCGCGCTCACGGGGGGCGTCCGGCAGCCTGCGTGGGACGCGTGGAGCGAGCCGTGCGTCGGGTACCCGCGCCGAGCCGAGCGAGTGGCGAAGGAACGCGCGAACGGCGGCGAGCTTGCGCGAGATCGACGCGGGTGCGAGCTTCCCGCGGCCGCCGCGCGCCGAGCCGAGATACCCGACGTACTCGACGAGCGTCCGCACGTCCACGGTTTCCAGGTCGCGGTCGCCGAGCCAGCGGCAGAACTCCTCGACGTCCGTGCGGTAGGCGCGGCGCGTCGTGTCTGCGAAGGCCGGCGACTCGAGGAACTTCGTGGCTGCGAGTTGTGCGTTCATCGCGACCTATCCACTTCGACGTCGGGCAGTGTTGTCCCGTGAGTCACGGCGCGAAAGTTTGGGTCGCCCTCGCGACCGTGTACGTCATCTGGGGGTCGACCTACCTCGGCATCGAGCTGGCGGGGGAGACGATCCCGCCGCTCTTCGCCGTCGCCGTCCGCTTCATCGCGGCCGCGCTCCTGCTCGGCGCGTTGACCTTTTGGCGCCGCGGGCCGAGTGCGTTCGCGATGACGCTGCCGGAGATCGGGACCGCCGTGCTCGCCGGCGCGTTGCTTCCCGGTGCGAACGCCATCCTCTTCGTTGCCGAGCAGCACGTCGCGACGGGTCTGAGTGCGCTGATCATCGGCTCGGTTCCGTTGTGGATCGTCCTGCTCCGCACGACGACCGGCGACCGGCCGTCGCGCGACTCGCTCGCCGCGGTGCTCGTCGGCTTCGCCGGGCTCGCGCTCCTCGTCCGCCCGAGCGGCGGCACCTCCCTCGCCTACCTCCTGCTCGTCGTCGCCTCCGCGGTGATGTGGGCGCTCGGCTCCTTCCTGACCACGCGGCTGCCGATGCCGCGAGACTCGTTCGCTGCGACGGCGGTCGAGATGCTCGCCGGCGGCCTGATCCTGCTGCCGGTCGGCCTGCTCGCGACGAGCCCGCACTTTTCGCAGTTCTCGGCGCGGTCGATCGGCGGCTGGATCTATCTCGTCACGTTCGGCTCGGTCGTCGGCTACACGGCCTACGTCTGGCTCCTCGACAATGCGCCGCTCGGCACCGTTGCGACGTACGCGTACGTGAACCCGGTCGTCGCGATCGCGCTCGGCGTGGCCGTCCTGCACGAGTCGCTTTCGTGGACCGTCGGCGCGGGAGCGCTGCTCGTGCTCGCTTGCGTCGCGGTCGTCGTCCGGGGAGACCGCGTCCCGGCGGCCGTCGTGACGGATCAGGCCGCCGCAGCGCCGCCGAGGTAGAGCTCCGCGACGCGCGGGTCCTCGAGCAGCTCCGGCCCGCCGCCCGTGAGCGCGACGCGGCCGGTGTCGAGCACTGCGCCGCGATGCGCGATCGCGAGCCCCGCACGGGCGTTCTGCTCCACGAGCAGCACGGTGCGGCCCTCCTCGTTCACCTCGCGCACGAGCTCGAAGATGAGGTGCCGCGCCTTCGGGTCGAGCCCCATCGTCGGCTCGTCGAGCAGGATCAGCTTCGGTTCGAGCATCAGCGCGCGTGCGATCTCGACGAGCTTCTGCTGCCCGCCGGAGAGCTCACCCGCCCGCTCGTCGCGCCGGTCGCGCACGAGGGCGAACCGCTCGGCGATCGCGCCGGCGCGGCGGCGGACAAGTGCGCGGTCGTTCAGCACGTGACCGCCCATCAACAGGTTGTCCCAGACCGTCATCAGCGGGAAGAGGCTGCGGTCCTGCGCGACGTGGACGATGCCGCGGTCGAGCAGCTGCGCCGGCCCGAGCCGCGTCACGTCGTCGCCTGCGAACACGATCCGCCCCGAGCGGGCGCGGAGGAGACCGCTGAGGACCTTCAGCACCGTCGACTTGCCTGCGCCGTTCGGCCCGACGAGGCACGTGACCGTGCCCTCCTCGAGCTCGAGGTCGATGCCGCGCAGGATGTCGCCCCGCCCGTAGCCTGCGACGACGCCGTCGATCTGCAAAAAGCTGCTCATCCGCCGAGGTACGCGTCCAGCACGCGGGAGTCGTTCCGCACCTCGTCCGGGTGCCCTTCGGCGAGCTTCGTCCCCTGCGCGAGCACGACGACGGGATTGCAGAGGCGCATGACGAGATTCATGTTGTGCTCGACGACGAGGAACGTCAGCCCGCGTGCGTTGAGCTCGCGGATGCGCTCTTCGATCTGCTCGACGAGCACCGGGTTGACGCCCGCCGTCGGCTCGTCGAGGAGCACGAGCCGCGGCTCGCCCATGAGGACGGCCGCGAACTCGAGCAGCTTCTTCTGACCGTACGACAGGTTGCCGGCGCGCTCCTGCGCGAGCCGCGCCAAGCCGAACTCGTCGAGCAGCTCGAGTGCCCGCGTCTTCTCGTGGCCCCGCACGGCCGTCCGGAATGCGCTGCGCCACGGCTGCTGCAGCGCGGCGACCATGTTCTCGACGAGCGTCAGGTCGGCGAAGATGCGCGCCTGCTGGAACGTCCGTGTCAGGCCGGTGCGCGACAGTCGCACCGGGTCCGGGCGGCTCACCGTCGCGCCCGCGAAGCGGACGACGCCGGCGTCGGCGCGGGCATAGCCGGTGATCAGGTTGAACGCCGTCGTCTTGCCCGACCCGTTGGGCCCGACGAGTGCCGTCACGGAGCCTTCCGGGACGGCGAACGAGCACGTGTTCACGGCCGTGACGCCGCCGAAGCGCTTCGTCAGGCCTTCGACTTCGAGCAGAGCGCTCACGACGTCGTTGCCTCCAGCCGCCGGGTGCGCCGCCGCTCGCGTGTGCGGAGGACGCCGTCGCGCAGCGACGGCAGGATCCCGCGCGGCAGCAGGAGGAGCACGACGACGAAGACGGCCGAGTAGCCGACGAGGTAGAGCTGGCTGCCGCCGAGGTGGAGCAGCATGTACTGCTGCGCCGGCACGAGGACGAGCGCGCCGATCACCGGGCCCCACAGCGTGCCGCGGCCGCCGAGGAAGGTCATCAGCACGGCGCCGATCATCACGAGCGGGTCGACCGACGACTCCGGGTAGATGAACGTCAGGTAGTACGCCCAGACCGCGCCGACCATCGCGGTGACGAACACGTGCAGCCACCAGGCGATCAGCTTCGCGCCGGTGACGCGGATCCCGAGGCCGCGCGCCTTCTCCTCGTCCTCGCGGATCGCGAGCAGCATCAGACCGAGCTTCGAGCGCAGCGTCCCCCAGCACAGGAGGAGGGCGATGCAGAGGATCCCGAGCATCGCGAAGTAGAAGGGGTCGTCGTAGGTGTCGACGCCGAACGTCGTCGGTGTCGGGACCATGAGCCCCGACGAGCCGTGCGTCACGGAGTGCAGGTTGAACGCGAGCTGCTGCACGATGAAGAGCAGCGTCAACGTGACAATCGCGAACGTCATCGCGCGCGTGCGCAACGCGATCCACGCGACCGGCAGCGAGGCGAACGCGACGCCCGCGCCGATGAGCGGCAGCACGTAGAACGGGTTGTAGCCGGCGCCGATGCCGTAGTGCTCGAACGTGATCGCGAGCGTGTACGCGCCGAGACCGAAGAAGGCGACCTGGCCGAGCGTGATGTAGCCCGTGTACCCGGAGAAGAGGTTCCACGATGTCGCGAGGGCGGCGTACATCAGCGTCAGGACGCCGATGTTGACGAGCCACGCGGGAGAGAAGACGAACGGGAAGGCGATGCCGACGGCGAGGAAGGCCGCGGCGCGCAGCAGACCGGCACCGGGCCGCCGCCGCTTCCAGCCCTCTGTCACAGCGCGCGTTCCCGGACGCCGAAGATTCCCTGCGGCCGCACGAGGAGGACCGCGATCAGGACGATGAAGTACGAGAACGACGCCCACGTCGGCTGCCATTCGACGGCGACGACCGCCTCCGTCACACCCATGACGAGCGCCGCCACGACGGCGCCGCCGAGCGACCCGAGCCCACCGAGGACGACGATCGAGAGCAGGCGCGAGATCAGGTCGTAATGGCTGCCGGGATTGAAGGGGTAGATGACGCCGTACACGGCGCCGGCCGCTGCGGCCATCGAGACGCCGAGGCCGAACGACAACGTCTGCACGCGGTTCGCGTCGACACCGAGCAGCGTCGCCGCGGTCGGGTTCTGCACCGTCGCCCGCACTGCGCGCCCGAACCGCGTTCGCGTCAGGAGGAGCGAGAGCAGGATGAGGAGGACACCGGAGAGGATGAACGCCATCAGTCGGACGAACCCGAACTGGTAGCCGAACACCGTCAGGGTCTTGTCGGCATAGGAAGGGCTCGTTGCGCGGTACGTCGTCTTGAAGATGACGCTGAGCACGCCTTCGATCCCGAGCGCAAGCGCCCAGGTGACGAGTAGCGACAACTCTTCGGAGTCGGAGCCGCGCAACGAGCGGACGAACACGATCTGCACGAGCACGCCGAGGACGAACATCGCCGGCGTCACGACGAGCACCGAGAGGAACGGGTCGACGTGCGCGTGCGAGAAGAGCGCGTAGCTCAGGTAGGCCGCCAGGATCACCAGGGCGCCCTGCGCGACGTTGATCACGCGCATGATCCCGAAGACGAGCGTCAGTCCGCTCGCCATCAGCGCGTAGACGCCGCCGATCAGGACGCCGAGGATGACCGCTTGGACGACCTGGTGCACGGACTACTTCCCTGAGCCCCAGGCCGGCTTCGGCACGACGGGCTTGTGCAGCGCGAGCGACTTCGGATACACGGGATAGAGCTTCCCGTTGATCCATTCCACAAGCAGGTCGCTGCCCTGCGGCTCGCCGATCGAGTTCCAGCGGAGGTTCCCCTCGACCGTCTTCCAGGTGCCCGTGTGGAGCGTCGAGATGATCGTCTTGTTGTCGATCGACTTCGTCTTCGCCGCGACCGCCTGAACGAGCTGTCCTGCAGCGTAGGCCTCGGCCGACGTCGGGTCGATCGTCTGCGCGCTGCCGCCGTACGCCTTGACGTACGCCTTCACGAACGCCGCATTGCCGAATGAGTGCTCCTGCGGGAACCAGTCGCCCGTCGCGAAGATGCCGTTGACGTTCTTCTTCCCGACCTTGCTCGGGAACTCGGCCGGATCGTTCGGTCCGTTCGTCAGGAAGAGGAACTTCGGGCTGAACTTCTGCTGCACCATCGCCTTGACCTGGGCGTATGCGTCGCCGTTCTGCGTGCCGCCGATCACTGCGTCCGGATGCTTCGATGCGACCTTCTGGATGACGGGTCCCATGTCCGTCGTCTCCGACGGATAGATGGTCTTGTAGACCGTCTTCACGCCGCCCTTCTCGAGCTTGCTCCGCACCTCGTCGGCCACGGGCGAGGAGAACGGGTCGTCGAGCGACGGGTACGCGGCCGTCTTCGGCCGTTCCGACTTCGGCAGCGAGAGCAGGAACTTCGCGAAGACGTCACCGGACTGGAGCACCGGCGCCGGCTGCGTGAAGAACACGTTGTGCAGCTTCTCCTGGAAGACGGCCGGGCCGCCGCCCGCCGGCTCGATGAACGCGTAGCCGTACCGGTTCGCAACCGCTGCCGACGGCGCCGACAGGAGCGTCGAGAACGGGCCGAAGACGAGGTCGACCTTGTCCTTCGTGATGAAGGTCTGGTAGTTCGTCTGCGCCTGCGTCGGGCTCGACGTGTCGTCGCGGATGACGAGCTGGACCTTGCGCCCGAGCACGCCGCCCTTCTTGTTGACCGTGTTGGCCCAGAGCTTGTAGCCGCGCTGGGCGGCCTTCCCCGAGTCGGAGAAGTCGCCCGAGAGCGAAAGTGAGATGCCGATCTTGATCGGCCCTGCCGTGCTGCGGGCGCTCGCGGCCTGCCCGGCGACCGCCGCGAGGAGCGCGGCGGACACGAGGAAGACGGCGAGGCGAATGGGGTGCACCGACACGAACCCAGCCTCCTTTTGGGATCTGAACGTGCGACGAGTTGCGTGGCCTTCGATGGTCGCGTACCCTACCGCTTCGTCTGCTTGTCCGACAAGCAGACCATTGCCATGGAAAGCCGACAGCAGCCCTTTCAGCCCCTCGACAGGCGCAAGGTCTACGAGCAGGTCGCCGAGCAACTGCTCGGGCAGATCGGCAGCCGGCACCTGCGGCCCGGTGACCCCCTGCCCTCGGAGCGCGAGCTGACCGAGAACTTCGCCGTCGGGCGCTCGTCGATCCGCGAGGCGCTGCGGATGCTCGAGTCGCAGGGCTTGATCACGTCGGTGAACGGCGGCGCCTTCGTCGTCGCCGACGCCGCGAACCCGCTCAACAGCTCGCTGCAGCTCGTCTTCGCGCTCGACGGCGATACCGGCGTCCACGACCTGTTCGAGCTGCGGCGGATCATCGACTGCGAGGCCGCCGCGCTCGCAGCCGAGCGGCGCACGGACGAGCAGCTCGCGGAGATGGGGCTCGCGATTGCGGCCATGGAGGAGACGCTGCCGGAACACGACGAGGCGTTCGTCCTCGCAGACCTCCGCTTCCACCTCGCGATCGCGGAGGCGACCGGGAACCGGCTGATCCTCTACTCGATGCAGGCCGCTCGCGACGTCGTTCGGCAGGCGCTCGAGAAAGTCGTCAACGTGCCGCGCAGTCCCGAGAGCGCGATCGTGGAGCATCGGGCTGTGCTCGAGGCGGTCACGGCACGCAATCCGGATTGGGCGCGCAATGCGATGCGCGATCACCTCCAGCGCGTCGAGCGCGACGCGGAGAAGGGAGTCTTGAATGGCTGAGCTGGGCTACGTGGGGCTCGGCGTGATGGGGAGCTCGGTGACGCGGCGCCTCCTCGACGCCGGACACACGGTGCACGTGTGGAACCGGACGCGCGAGAAGGCGGAGCCGCTGCTCGACGCCGGCGCGCAGTGGGCGGACAGCCCGCGCGAGGTCGCCGAACGCGCCGAGATCGTCTTCACGATGGTCACCAACACCGCCGCCGTGCGCGCGGTGTTCGAGGGCGACGACGGGATCCTCGCCGGCTTGACGCCCGGGAAGATCTACATCGACATGTCGACCGCGTCGCCTGCGAACTCGCGGGCACTCGCCGAGCAGGTCGAGGCGGTGGGCGCGCAGATGCTCGATTCGCCCGTCAGCGGGACGTCGATCACCGTCGACCAGGGCAAGGCGTCGCTGATGGTCGGCGGAGACGCCGACGCGTTCGAGCGCGCGAAGCCGATTCTCGAGGCGATCGGGCCGAAGGTGTTCCATATGGGCGGCAACGGGACTGCCGTCGCTCTGAAGATCGCGATCAATCTCTCACTCGCGGTGCAGATGCTCGCGTTCAGTGAGGGCGTCCTGCTCGCGGAGAAGAGCGGCATCGACCGCGAGCGTGTCGTCGAGGCGATGCTCGCCTCGGTCATCGCCTCGCCGATGGTCGCCTACCGCGGCCCGCTCGTGCTCGGTCACCCCGACGAGGTCTGGTTCGACTGCCACATGATGCAGAAGGACATGAACCTCGCCCTCGAGATGGGCCGTGAGCTGGAGGTGCCGCTGCCGACGACGGCAGTCACCAACGAGTTCCTCACCGCCGCGAACGGGATGGGGATCGGCGACAAGGATTTCGCCGTCATCTTCGACGTGCTCGCGTCGATGAGCGGCGTGGAAACGGAGGTTCTGGCATGAGCGCGACGGCGAGTCGCACCGAGATCTCGGCCGAGCTGGCGCTCGAGATGTACCGGCGGATGACGCAGATTCGCCTCTTCGAGGAGCAGGCAAACGACCTGTACCGCAGCGCGAAGATGCCCGGCCTGACGCACCTGTACATCGGCGAGGAGGCGATCGCGGTCGGAGTGTGCAGCGCGCTCCGCAAGGACGACTGGATCACCTCGACGCACCGCGGCCACGGTCACTGCCTCGCCAAGGGCGCGGACGTCGCGCGGATGTTCGCGGAGCTGCTCGGCAAGGAAGCCGGGTACTGCCGCGGCAAGGGCGGCTCGATGCACATCGCCGACCACGAAAACGGCAACCTGGGTGCGAACGCGATCGTCGGCGGCTCCGCCGGCATCGCGACCGGCGCCGCGTACAGCGCGAAGTTCCGCGGCACGGACCAGGTCGCCGTCTGCTTTTTCGGCGAAGGCGCGCTCGGCCAGGGGCTCGTCTACGAGGTGATGAACATGGCGGCGCTGTGGCAGTTGCCCGTCGTCTACGTCTGCGAGAACAACATGTACAACGAGTACACGCATTACCTCGAGGCGACGGCCGGCGACATCCTCGGCCGCCCGAAGGCGTTCGGGATCGAGACGCGCGAGGTCGACGGGCAGGACGTCCGCGCGGTGTACGCCGTGACCACCGAGCTCGTCGAGCGCGCGCGCAACGGCAACGGCCCCGCCTTCCTGCTCGCGAACACCTACCGCTACCACGGCCATCACGTCGGCGACGTCGATCGCGCGTACTACCGCTCGAAGGACGAAGAGGCGCTCTGGCGCGACGAACGCGACCCGCTCGCGATCTTCGGCCGCTGGCTGGAGGAGCAGAAGCTTGCGACGCCCGACGATCTGGTGCGCATCACGGACGAGTCGCGCGCCGAGATCGAGGCGGGCGTGCAGTTCGCGCTCGACGCACCGTTCCCCGATCCGTCGCAGGTGACCGAGGACCTCTATGCCTGAGCTGACCTTCGCGCAAGCCGTCAACCAGGCGCTCGTCGAGGAGATGCGCCGCGACCCGACGGTCTTCGTGATCGGCGAGGACGTCGCCGAGGCGGGCACGCCGTTCAAGGTGCTGTCGGGGCTCGTCGAGGAGTTCGGCACGACGCGTGTCGTCGACACGCCGATCTCCGAGCCGGGCTTCACCGGCCTTGGCGTCGGCGCGGCGATGACCGGGCTGCGGCCGGTCGTCGACCTGATGTTCGGCGACTTCCTGACGCTGATCATGGATCAGCTCGGCAACCAGGCTGCAAAGGCGCACTACATGTCGGGCGGAAAGCTGAAGGTGCCGATGACGGTGCGCACGACCATGGGGGCGACGCGCCGCAGTGCAGCACAGCACTCGCAATCGCTCCAGGCGTGGGTCGCGCACATTCCCGGGCTGAAGGTCGTGCTGCCGTCGACCCCGGCCGACGCGAAGGGATTGTGGAAGACGGCGATCCGGGACGACAACCCGGTCGTCGTGATCGAGGACAAGATGGACTACACCGTCAAGGGCGAGGTTCCCGACGACGAGGACTTCCTCATCCCGTTCGGCGTCGCCGACGTCAAACGCGAGGGCGACGACATCACGGTGGTTGCGACGAGCTCGATGGTGCGCGTCGCGCAGGCCGCCGCCGAGCTGCTCGAGGACGACGGCATCTCGGTCGAGATCGTCGACCCGCGGACCCTCGTCCCGCTCGACCGCGACGGCATCGTGCGCAGCGTCGAGAAGACGGGCCGCGCGATCGTCGTCGACGAAGGGCATCAGAGCTACGGCGTCACCGCCGAGATCGCCGCGGTGATCGCAGATCAGGCGTTCTGGGCGCTCGACGCGCCGGTGAAGCGGGTCGGCGCAATGGACGTGCCCGTCCCGTTCTCGCCCACGCTCGAAGACGTGACCGTTCCCACTCCCGAGCTGCTCGCGCACACCGCGCGTGCGCTGGTCGGAAAGTAAGGAGAGCAGATGGCCGTACGGACCTACGGAACGATGGCGGTCGACTGGGAGCAGCGCGTCGACATGGACCGGCTGCGGACCGAGCGCCTCGCACGCGCCAAGCGGTTCCTCGAGGAGTCGGATCTCGGAGCGCTCCTGTGCTTCGACATGAACAACATCCGCTACATCACTGCGACCCACATCGGCACGTGGGCGTACGACAAGCTGATCCGCTTCTGCCTGCTGCCGCAGGACGGCGAGCCGATCCTGTGGGACTTCGGAAGCGCCGCGCGGCACCACGCCATCTACTGCCCGTGGCTCGACGGAGACGAGCGCTCGCGCGCCGGCATCTCGACACTGCGCGGCGCGGTCGAGGGGCGCGCGGAGTCGGTGGCCGAGAAGATCCGCGTCGAGCTCGAGAAGCGCGGCCTGCTGAACGAGCCGGTCGGCGTCGACTTCATCGAGCTGCCCGTGCTGTTTGCGTTGCAGCAGGCGGGCGTGCAGGTCGTGGACGGCCAGGCGCTCATGCAGGACGTCCGCAAGCTCAAGACGCAGGACGAGAAGACGCTGCTGTCGACCGCGTGCGCGATGGTCGACGCGGCGTACGACGAGCTGTACACGGCGATGAAGCCCGGGTTCCGCGAGAACGATTGCGTGGCGCTCGTCAACAAGACGCTGTTCGAGCTCGGCTCGGAGCACGTCGAGGGCGTCAATGCGATCTCGGGCGAGCGGTGTGCGCCGCATCCGCATGTCTTCACCGACCGGATGCTGCGGCCGGGCGACCCCGCGTACTTCGACATCCTCCACTCGTACAACGGCTACCGCACGTGTTACTACCGCACGTTCGCGGTCGGCTCGGCGTCGCGCGCGCTCGTCGACTCGTACAAGCGGTGTCGCGACATCCTCGACCACGCGATCTCGATGATCCGCCCCGGCGTCACGACCGCCGACGTGGTCGGCGAAGCGTTCCCGAAGGCGGAGGAGTTCGGCTTCGCGAACGAAGAGGCCGCGTTCGCGCTCCAGTACGGGCACGGCGTCGGGCTCTCGATCTGGGAGAAGCCGATCTTCAGCCGCCTCGTCTCCTTCGACTATCCGGAGACGATCGAGGAGGGGATGGTGTTCGCACTCGAGACCTTCTGGCCGTCGACCGACGGTTGGTCGGCGGCGCGCATCGAGGAGCAGCTGATCGTGACGAAGGACGGCTGCGAGATCATCACGCGCTTCCCCGCGGAGGAGCTCCTCGTCACGGCGGGCGGCCAGTACACCGTTGCCGGGCCGCTGCCGGGGACGCGCGAGAAGGAGTCGAACCTCAACAACCCTCGCCTCGTCGATCAGGTGGTCGCGAGCGCGAACGGCGAGGCTGGAAGCAACGGCGGCGAAGCCGCCGTTGCCCGGCCCGAAAACCCCGCCGCCTCCGGCGGCGGAGGGGGAGTCAATGCCGGCTGACGTGATCATGCCGATGCTCGGCATGGCGCAGGAGACCGGCAAGGTCCTGCGCTGGCTGAAGCAGGACGGCGAGTCGGTGCGCAAGGGCGAGCCGCTGCTCGAGGTCGAGACCGACAAGGTCACGGTCGAGATCGAGGCGCCGGCCGACGGCACGCTCGCAGGCGTGCGTGTGGCCGAGGGGACGGAGGTCCCCGTCGGCGAGGTGATTGCGCTCGTGCTCGCGGAAGGCGAGGCCGTGCCGACGCCGACGGCCGACACGGAGCCGCGTGTCGTGCGCGAGGTGGAAGCGATCGCTGCGGCGCCGGTGACGATTCCGCCGACGCGCAAGCGCGGACGGCTCGCATCGCCGAAGGCGCGCAAGCTCGCGCAGGAGCGCGGCATCGATCTCGACTCCCTGACCGGTTCCGGCCCGAACGGCGCGATCGTCGCGGCGGACATCCAGGCGTCTGCGCAGCCTGCTCTCGAGCCTGCGGGAGTCGGCGAATCGCGTGTGTGGCAGGTCATGGCCGAGCGCATGCAGCAGGCGTGGCAGCAGGTGCCGCACTTCTATCTCCATCGCGACGTCGACGCGTCGCGGCTTCAGAGCTGGAAGAGCGTCGCACCTGCAGGGACGAGCGTCACCGACCTGCTCGTCAAGGTGTGCGCCGAGGCGTTGAAGCGTCACCCGCGCGTGAACGGCGGCGGTGCGGTCAACGTCGGCGTCGCCGTGGCAACGGACGATGCACTGATCGTCCCCGTCGTCCACGGCGCAGACGCGCTGACGCTCACCCAGATCAGCGAGCGGCGGAAACAGATGGTTGCGGCTGCACGTGCAGGAAAGCTGACCCCGTCCGATGTGCAGGGCGGCAGCTTCACGATCTCGAACCTCGGCATGTACGGCGTCGACGCGTTCCAGGCGATCGTCAACACGCCGCAGGCCGCGATCCTCGCGGTCGGCCGCACGACCGAGCGGCCGTGGGTGGTCGGCGGCGAAGTGGTGGCGCGACCGGTGCTGACGCTGTCCGTGTCGTTCGACCACCGTGTGGTCGACGGCGCGCGCGGCGCGGAGTTCCTCGACACGCTGGCCTCGCTCATCGAGGAGCCGGCGGGATTGGTGGCATAGACATGGCGACAACAGCAACACGACTCGGCGAATTCGGCATCCGGATCAGCGGCGCGAGCCGAGAGACCGGCGAGACGTACGAGATCAAGAGCCCGTACGACGACTCGCCGGTCGCGATCGTGCACCGCGCGACGCCGGACGACATCGAGGAAGCGATCGCGAATGCGGTCAAGGCGTTCGAGACGACGCGGCACCTGCCGTCGTGGAAGCGCGAGGAGATCCTCAGCGCGATCTCGCAGGGGATCGCCGCGCGCCGCGACGAGCTCGCCGAGACGATCGCGCACGAGGCCGGCAAGCCGCTGAAGACGGCGCGGGTCGAGGTCGACCGCGCGGTGTTCACGTTCAAGATCGCGGCGGAGGAGTCGAAGCGGATCTACGGCGAGATCGTCCCGCTCGACTGGCTGCCGGGCAACGAGGGCCGCCGTGCCGAGATCCGGCGCGTGCCGCTCGGCGTGATCGCCGGCATCAGCCCGTTCAACTTCCCGCTCAACCTCGTCGCGCACAAGGTTGCGCCGGCGCTCGCGGCAGGCAACCCGATCCTGCTGCGCCCGGCCTCGCAGACGCCGCTTGCCGCGCTGAAGCTCGCCGAGATCATCTACTCCACGGACTGGCCGAAGGACGCCTTCGCGGTGCTCCCGTGCTCGACGGAGGTCGCGCGACCGCTCGTCGAGGACGACCGCATCAAGTTGCTGACGTTCACCGGCTCGCCCGTCGTCGGTTGGGGCCTGAAGACGAAGGCCGGCCGCAAGCGTGTCACCCTCGAGCTCGGCGGCAACGCCGCCGTGATCGTGCACGCCGATGCCGACGTCGAATACGCCGCCGAGCGGATCGCCTGGGGCGGGTTCACGTACGCCGGGCAGACCTGCATCTCGGTGCAGCGCGTCTACGTCCACGACTCGATCTACGACCGCTTCACGAAGCTCCTCGTCGAGAAGGTCGAGGAGCTGATGGTGGGCGACCCGCTCGACGAGAACGTCGACGTCGGCCCCGTGATCGACGCGTCGAATGCCGACCGCATCGAGGAATGGCTCGACGAGGCGAAGCAGGCCGGCGCAGAGGTTTTGACCGGTGGCGAGCGCGAGGGATCCGTCTGGCGGCCCACCGTCCTCGCCAACCTTCGTGACGATCTGCGCGTCTCATGTGAGGAGGTCTTCGCGCCGTTGGTCGGGGTCAACAAATACACGGACGTCGAGTCCGCGATCGATGCTGCCGCACGCAGCGAGTTCGGCCTGCAGGGAGGGCTGTTCACGAACGACGTGCGAGTCATCGAGCGGGCGTTCGACCGCATCGATGTCGGCGGCTTGATGGTCAACGACGTCTCGACGTTCCGGATCGACCACATGCCGTACGGCGGCGTCAAGTCGTCGGGCGCCGGCCGTGAAGGCTTGCGCTACGCGATCGAAGAGATGACCGAGCTGAAGCTCCTCACCATCAATACGAGGCAATGAGCGCAGTCCAAGTAGAAGCGCGCGAGCCGAAGCCGAGGATGATCGTCCCGCACAGCGTGCGGGGGTCGCTCGTCTCGGTCGCCGGCTTGGTCGCGGGTGCCGGTCTGTGGGAGATCATCGGCCGTCATACCCAGCAGTCGTCGTTCGCCTCGTTCTCGAAGACGATGGGCGCCCTCTGGGGGATGACGAAGACAGGCGAGCTGCCGCGTGCCGCGGAGTCGTCGCTCGAGCTGTTCGGCGCGGGGCTCGCGATCGCGCTGGTGCTCGGTTTCTTCCTCGGGTTGATCCTCGCGCGCGTCCGCGTTCTCCGTATCGGGCTCGAGCCGTACATCCTGATGCTCTACGCGACACCGATGTTCGCGCTGATCCCGTACATCCTCTCGCTGTTCGGCTTCGAGTTCCGCGCGAAGGTGATCGTCGTCGCGATGTTCGGGATCTGGCCGATCCTGATCAACACGATGGAGGGGGCGCGCAGTGTCAACCTCGACCTGCTCGAGGTGGCGCGTTCGTATCGCACGACGGAGCCAAAGCTCTGGCGCCATGTGATCATCCCGTACACGCTCCCGTACACGATGACCGGCGCGCGGCAGGGGATCGCGCGCTCGTTGGTCGGCGTGATCGCAAGCGAGTTCCTGCTGGCGGCCACCGGCCTCGGCAGCCTCATCCTCACGTACACGAACCGTTTTGACGCGGCGCACGTGCTCGCCGCCGTGCTCGTGATCACGGTCATCGCGACCCTGCTGATGGCGATCGGCCGTGCGATCGAGAACTACTTCGCGCGCTGGAAGGCCGGGGTCTGATGGCGAGCACGCCGTACGAGGTCGCGGTCGCAAAGCCGGTTCGGCTGAGCCCGGCCGTCCAGCGCACGCTCATCCGCGTCGCGACGGGCGTCGTGCTCGTGTTCCTCTGGGAGGTGCTCATCCGCTGGCTGGCGCCGGCGTTCGTCGCGCGTCCGGTGACGATCGCGCGCGCACTCCCGCACGTTCTCGCCGGCCACGTGCCGCCTGCGTCGCCGCCGTTCTGGGGCAGTGTCGAGGCGACCGTGATCGCCTGCGCCGAGGGGCTCGCGATCGGCGTCGTCAGCGGCATCCTCGTCGGGCTGACGATGGGCCGGCTCCGGCTGGCCGACCGGCTGCTTCGCTTCTATGTGAACGCGTTCTTCGCGATGCCGATCCTCGCGATGGTGCCGTTGATGGTGCTGTGGCTCGGCTTCTCGAGCAGCGTCCGTCTCGCGATCGTCTCGCTCGGCGCCTTTCTCCCCATCTGCCTCAACGTCTACGACGGCACACGTTCGCTCCCCGCGCACTACGTCGAGGTGGCGAAGACCTACCACGCGCGTTGGTGGAACATCTGGTTCGGGATCGCACTGCCGGCGTCGCTGCCGTACGTGCTCGCCGGCTTCCGGCTCGCCGTCGGGCGCGTGCTCGTCGGGGCCACGGTTGCGGAGTACGTCCTGTCGATCAAGGGCCTCGGCTACCTGATCGTCTACGACAGCCGCTCCTTCCACCAGGACGTGATGATGGTCGCCGTCGTCGTCCTGGCGCTGCTCGGCGTGACGATCAACCTCGCAGCCGATCTCGCGACGCGTCGGCTCCTGCCCTGGTACCGGAGGTCCGAGTGAGCGCGAACGACGATGCTGGAAGCGGCGGCGGCGAAGCCGCCACCGTCCGGCAGGCAGACCGCGCGGCCTACCGCGGCGCTGGGCGCATCAAGATCGACGGCGTCGGCAAGCGCTTCGGCGACCTGCAGGTGTTCAAGGGGATCGATCTCGAAATCGGCGAGCGGGAGATCGTCTCGGTCGTCGGACCGAGCGGCTGCGGGAAGACGACGCTGCTGCGCGCGATCGACGGTCTCGTCGACACGACCGAAGGCGAGATCCGCATCGGCGGAGAGAGGGTCGTCGGGCCGCCGCGCGGCGTCGCGGTCGTCTTCCAGCATTTCGGCCTCTTCCCGTGGAAGACGGTGTACGAGAACGTCGCGTACGGCCTCCGTCTTGCGAAGGCGTCGAAGGCACAGATCGCCGAGTCCGTTCCGCGCCACATCGAGCTCGTCGGCCTGAAGGGCTTCGAGAAGGCATACCCGTATCAACTGTCGGGCGGCATGCAGCAGCGCACGGGTCTTGCGCGCGCGCTTGCAACCGATCCGCAAGTCCTGCTGATGGACGAGCCGTTTGCTGCGATCGATGCGCAGACGCGCGAGATCCTGCAGTTCGAGCTGTTGCGCATCTGGGAGAGCCGCCCGATGTCCATGGTCTTCGTCACTCACTCGATCGAAGAGGCAGTTCTGATGGGCGATCGCGTCGTCGTGCTGCGCGGCCGTCCGTCGTCCATCGACCAGATCATCGAGACCGGGTTGCCGCGCCCGCGCACGCGCGACGTCTTCGGCACGCCCCGGTTCAACGAGGTGCGCGAGCAGGTGTGGTCATTGCTCATGCGTGAAGCAGAGCAGGCGGAGCGCGAGCTCCAAGAGGTGAGATAAATCGTTCCACTCAAGGAGGGTCTACACATGAAGGTGCTCCTCAGAGGTCGGACGGCGCGGCTCGCCGTCCTCCTCGTCGCAGTCGCGGCGCTCGGCGTGAGCGCGACCGCCGCGACGGCCGCCCCGAAGGCGCAGAAGCTGACGACGATCACGCTCGGCGTCCCGGGCGTCCCGCCGGTGTTCCTCGGCGTCATGCCGTACACCGCGCTCGAGCAGGGCTACTACAAGAAGTACGGCCTCGACGTGCAGATCAAGGGCTTCACGTCCGGCACCGACGCGGTGAAGGCCGTGCAGGCAGGTCAGATCGATCTCGCCTGGTCGCCGACGCCGTTCGCGATGACGCTCATCTCCAAGGGCGTGCCGCTCGTCGGGATCGAAGGCATGGACAAGGTCGACTGGGTGCTCGGCGCCAGCGGCGGCGGGATCAGCACGTGTAGC
>JAICWC010000066.1 GCA_025934995.1 Thermoleophilia bacterium
AGCTACCCTCGCGCTGATGTCTCACCGCCGCCGGGCGCACGCCGCGCTGCGTCATCGCGGCAACTGGATCGAGCTTGCGAAGTTCTGCGTCGTCGGCGGCGTCGGTTACGTCGTCAACCTTGCGGTCTTTTCGCTTCTCCTCCACGAACGCGTGCACTACCTGCTCGCAGCGACCTGCTCGTTCGTCGTCGCCGCAACCGGCAATTACATCCTGAACCGGAGCTGGACCTTCCGGGACCGCCGACATCATCTGGGGGTGCAGGGCTTCCAGTTCCTCGTCGTCTCCGCCGTGGCGCTCGGCGCCAACCTCCTCGTACTGCACCTCTTGATCACCTCTGGAATGACGAAGAAGCCGGCGCAGGCGATCTCGATCCTCGTCGCAACGCCGCTGAACTTCATCGGCAACCGCCTCTGGTCGTTCCGGACGCGCTGAGATGAGACGGCCGCTGCTGCTGCTCGTCGCGGTGTGCGCGTTCTTCGTCGCTCCGGCCGTCGCGCGCGCGGCAACGACCGTCACCGCACCCGTCTACGACGGCAAGGGTCATCTCGTACAGACGCCGCTCGCGCCGCCGGCCGGAAGCGCGCAGCACACGAAGCAGCAGGTCCTCCAGATCGTCGAGCGCTACCCCAAGGTGCGCGCCTGGCTCACGCGGTATCCGCGCACGCAGCGCGTCGACGAGGAGGACTACGACAAGTCGACGACCCAATGGACGGTGAAGATCTGGTACACGCCGGCCGGCGAGATCGTGCAGGCAACGGTCGACGATCCCAGCGGTGTCGTGATCACCGCGTACACCGGACCGCAGGTGGCATGGGGAATGGCGCGCGGCTCACCGGGGGCGTTCGGCGGCAAATGGATCAACAACCCCTGGGTGTGGGGCGGCTTCTGCCTCGTCTTCCTGATCGGGCTCGCCGATTTCCGCAGACCGTTCTCGTTGCGCAACCTCGATCTGGTCATGCTGCTGTCGCCGACCGTCTCGCTCTACTTCTTCAATCACGGCGACGTGTTCACGTCGGTGCCGCTTTTCTATCCGGCGCTGTTCTGGGTCGTCGTGCGCGGAGTGTGGATCGGTGCGACCGGCCGCGGCTCGTCGTCGCGCGTGCTGTGGCCGGCGTGGGTGCTGCTCGCGGCGACGTGCTTCCTCGGCGGCTTCAAGATCATGCTCAACGTCGAGGCGTCCAACGTGATCGACGTCGGCTACTCCGGCGTCATCGGCGCGGAGCGAATCGTCCACGGCGAAGCGCCGTGGGGGAACTTCCCGATCGAGGGGACGCTGCAGGCGTGCGGTCCCGCCGACGCGTCGGGCGAGACGCGCGAGCGGATCCAGACGAACGGCCGTTGCGAGTCGGCCAATCCACAGGGCGACACGTACGGGCCCGTCGCGTACGAGTCGTACATCCCCGGCTACGCCTTCTTCGGCTGGAGCGGCAAATGGGACTCGCTGCCCGCGTCGCATTTCACTGCGATCGCGTTCGACCTGCTGTGCATCCTCGGGCTCTGGCTCGTCGGCGTCCGCTTCGGCGGCGTGCCGTTCGGCGCGACGCTCGCGTTCGCGTGGGCGGCGTATCCGTTCACGCAGTACGCATCGAACTCGAACACGAACGACGCGATCATGCCCGCGTTCCTCATCTGGGGGTTCTGGGTGGTGACGGCGCCGTTCTGGCGTGGCGCGTTCGCCGCGCTCTCAGGCTGGACGAAGTTCGCGTCGCTGATCGTCGCGCCGCTCTGGCTCGCATACCCGTCGCGGCGCATCTCGTGGCGCTTCGCCGTGGGTTTCGTGGTCGCAACGCTCGCTGCATTCTCCGTGCTCCTGCTCGAGCCGTCGCCCTTGCACGAGGTGCGTGTCTTCTTCGACCGCACCATCCGCTGGCAGATCGGCCGCGCGTCGCCGTGGTCGCTCTGGGACTGGCGGCAGTACCACGCGCACGGGATCCCCGACCTGCACGTCCTGCAGCACGTGCTGCAAGGAGTGCTCGTTCTCGGCGCACTGCTCGCTGCGCTCTACCCGCGCGTCAAGTCGCCGCTGCAGCTCGCGGCCCTGACCGCAGCGCTGCTTGCGGGCTTCGAAGCCGTGCAGACGTATTGGCTGTACACGTACATCCCGTGGTTTTTCGGTTTCGCAGCGATTGCACTGCTCTCACACCGGAACGCGCAGGAGCTCGATCCCGGTCGCCCGGCCGTCGTCGGTGCAGTCGACGACGACGCCTTCGATCCGGACGCCGCCTTCGGCGGGCTCGAAGCGGACGGGTAACCGCGTCCGCATCCGCCGGATCGCCAGCTCCGCTTTGACGCCGATCACCGAGTCGTGCGGACCGGTCATGCCGGCATCGGTGATCGCCGCCGTGCCCTTGGGCAGGATGCGCGCGTCGTTGGTCTGCACGTGCGTGTGCGTGCCGATCACGGCGGTGACGCGACCGTCGAGCCACGTCGCCATCGCGACCTTCTCGCTCGTCGCTTCCGCGTGGAAGTCGATGACGACGACCGGCGCCTGGGCGCGCGCTTCCTCGACGAGCGCGTCGACGATCTCCCACGGCGAGACCGGCACGTCGATGAACAGCTGCCCCATGAGACTGATCACCGCGACGCGGCCGTCGACGACGGCAAGGCCGCGGCCCGGCGTCCACGCGCCCTGATTCGCCGGGCGGACGACGCGCTCGCTGCGCTCGAGGTAAGAGCCGATGCCGTCGCGGCGGTACGTGTGGTTGCCGAGGGTGATCACGTCGGCACCGGCGGCGAGCAGCTTGTCGGCGAGCTTGCCGGTGATGCCCGCGCCGTCGGCTGCGTTCTCGCCGTTGACGATGCACACGTCGGCACCGAGCTCCTCCCGCAGCCCGGGTAGGCGTTGTTCGACGGCGCCGCGGCCCGCGACGCCGAACACGTCTGCGAGGAAGAGGATTCTCAGTTGAGGACGAGCGACGCCGCCGGCCGGACTTCGACCGAGACGTGATTGCCCGAATCGTTCGTGTACCGCGCGAGCGCCTGACGCTCGACGCGCGAGAGATCCACGACGACACCGATGCGCGTCGCGCCGCTGACGACGTTCGAGCCGACCGACAGCGACGGGTCTGCGCGCAGCTGCGTGACCGACACGATCAACGACGGCGCGGTCTGCGGCTGAATGTCGATGCGCGAGCCGAACCGGTTACCCGCAACGACGTATGGCGTGACGCCGACGACGGTGCCGTCGACGGGCGCATACACGTCCGTGCCCGCGGCAGCACCGACGTCGAGCGCGGACGTCGTGCCGCTACTCAGGCGGTACCACGCGGGCTGTCCCCCGCCGCCGCCGAAGATCTTGTGGAAGACGCGGTCGATCACCCCCTGGTTCGCCTGATGGCCGAGCGGGGCGAGCGACAGCGCACCGTCGGGCGTGTCGTGGTACCCGATCGCGGTCTTTCGCGCTTGTGCGATCGGCATCTGCAGTCGCACCGCGCCGTGCATCGCGAGGATCTGCGGGAACGGCCTGGTTTGGGTGTTCGGGACGAGCTGCCCGACGCCGAGCGCCGCAGACGTGCGCGTGCTGCCGCCGAAGGCAGACAGGAGTAGCGCGATCAGAGCGACGATCGCGAGGAGCGTGAGGAGCGCGAATCGCCGAGCGCGGCGCGCGTGGCGCACCTCCCGACGTTCGACGCGCCGCCTCCGTGTGGGGCGTGAGGACGGCATGTCTGTCGCCACCCTATCGGACTCAAGGCTGGAAGCACGCGCGGCGGAGCCGCGCGCGCCCGGCCGGGAGAAACCGCCGCCTTCGGCGGCCTGGGGCTCGAACCACAGGTCGAGCGCCGCGTTACCATCGAACCAGTGACCGGAACCCCCGCTCCGGCCCGGATCGCGATCCCACGCTGGATTCAGCTGGTGGGGCTGCCGTTGCTGCTCCTGCTCGCCTGGGTCGTCGCCGGAGCGGTGCGTCACGCCGTCTTCCTCTTCCTCGTCGCGCTCCTCATCGCCCTGCTCCTCAACCCGCTCGTCCGCGGATTGGGAAGGGTCTGGATCCCGCGCGGCCTTGCAGTCGCGATCGTGTATCTCGCGTTCGCAGCTGTCGTCGCACTCCTGGTCCTCGCTCTCGCGACCGTTGTCGTGCAGCAGACCCGCAATGCGAGCCACCGGATCGACAATTACTTTACGGTCGACGCCGGACACCCGCCGAAGACGGGCGCCGAGCACGATCTCGCACGGCTGCAGACGTGGTTGAACGGACATCACCTGCGCCGCGTTCACGTCGAGCAGCAGGGCAACAAGTTCCTCACGTCGATCGGGACGAACGACGTCACGAACTACACGAAGAAAGCGCTCAACTGGGCGGAGGGCGCAGGTGTCGCCGTCGTCGGCTTGCTGTTCAGCAGCCTGCTCGTCGTCGTCGTGTCGATCTACATGCTGCTCGACATGCACCGGCTCGCAGGTTGGGCCGACCGACGCTTTCCACCTGCGCCCGGAACGAGGCCGCTCGTCCAGCGCATGGAGCAGGCGCTCGCGAGCTACGTGCGCGGACAGCTGACGCTGTCGCTGATCATCGGAGTGAGCGCGGGCGTCGGCTTGTGGGTGCTCGGCATGCTCGGCTTGATGCCGCACGGCGGCCGGTACGCCGTTGCGTTCGGCGCGTGGGCCGGCATCACCGAGTTGATCCCGTACATCGGCCCGTGGCTCGGCGGCGCCCCGCCCGTGCTCTACGCGCTCGTCCAGCATCCGCTGTCGGCGCTGTGGGTGTTCCTTCTCTTCCTCGCCATCCAGCAGCTGGAAGGCCACGTCATCGTCCCGAAGGTGATGAGCCACTCGCTGCGGCTGCATCCGCTCCTCGTCATCTTCGGCTTGCTCGCCGGCGCCGAGATCTACGGCTTCCCCGGCATCCTCGTCTCGCTCCCGCTCCTCGCCGCAGGGCGCGCGGCGTGGGAGTTCTTCGCCGAGCGCGTGCAGCTCGACACGTGGGAAGGCGCGGACCCGCTCGTCGAGGTCGAGGTCGTCGAGCAGCCGGCTGCACCCGTCGCGCCGTGACCCTCCTGCGCGCCGTCGGCGTCGCGCGACGATACGGCGACGTCGAGGCGCTCGCACCCACGGACGTCGAGCTCATCGCCGGCGAGACCGTTGCGCTCGTCGGCCCGAACGGCGCCGGCAAGTCGACGCTGCTCGCAATCCTCGCGGGCGCGCTCGAGCCGAGCGTCGGGCGGGTCGAGCCGGAGTCGCGCGTCGGTTGGGTGCCGCAACGTCCGGCGCACTACGCGCGGCTGACGGCGCGCGAGAACCTCGCACTCTTCGCGCGGCTCGAAGGGGTCGGCGGCGACGTCGTTCCGCGCCTGCTCGACCGCTTCGAGCTGCCCCCGGACCGTCCGTCCGGCGAGCTCTCGATCGGCAACAGGCAGCGCCTGAACGTCGCGCTCTCGCTGCTCGCGGAACCGCGGGTCCTGCTGCTCGACGAGCCGACGGCGTCGCTCGATCCCGAGCAGCGCCGACGGCTGTGGCAGCTGGTCGACGAGGTGCGGGAGCGCGGCGGCGCCGTGTGCTTCGCGACGCACGAGCTCGACGAGGTCGAGCACGCGACGCGCGTCGTGCGGCTGCAGGAAGGGCGGATCGTCTGATCGCGCTGTTGAAGAAGGACCTGCTCGTCCTGCGGCGCTCGCCGGCGCTGCTCGCGGCACTGCTCGCGTACCCGGTCGTGATCGCACTGCTCGTCGGCCTCGTCGCCGGCTACGCGAACGCAAAGCCGCGCGTGGCCTGGGTCGACGAGCAAGGGCTCCCGGCCGTGATCGCCGTCGGCGGCCGGCGGTTCCACATCCAGACTGTGATCGACGACGTCGCGCAGCAGGTGACCCTCGTGAAGGAATCGACGCGCGAAGCGGCACGTGAGCTCGCGAACGGGAAGGTCGTCGCGACGATCACGGTGCCGAGAGGCTTCCTCGACGAGCTCGGCACGACGACGAGCAGTCCGCGGCTCGTCCTGCGCACGACGAGCGGCGGCCTGTCGCAGCGCGTGACCGAGCAGATGCAATCGCTCGTCTACCAGCTGAACCGAAAGCTGCAGTCAGGGTTCATCTCAGCGAATCTGCACGAGGTGAACCTGCTCGAGCGCGGCGGCAAGTTCGGCAACTACACCGTGCTCGGGCTGGACAAGATGGACGCGACGCTCGCGACGCTGCCGCAGAGCACGCGTGTGACGCAGCTGCGTCGGTTCGTGCAGATCGCGCGTCTCGCGCTCGCGCAGACGGGCAACGCGCTGCACGCGACCGCAAACCCGATCGCGCTCGCACAGCCGAAGGAGAAAGGCCGAACCTGGGTGTTGTCCGCGCAGGTGCAGTCGTACGGAATCGCCTTGACGGTGACGTTCCTCGCCCTGCTGCTGGCAGCCGGCGCGACGGCGGCCGAGCGAGACGAGGGAACGATCGGCCGCCTACGCCGCGGGCTCGTCTCGCTGGGGCGGCTCGTGTGGGCCAAGGTCGCGCTCGCCGCGATCGTCGGTGTCGTGCTGGCCGCGGCGATTGCGGTCGTCTTCGGCCTCGTCGTCGACATCGGCGGCATCAAGGGCGGCGAGCCGTGGCCTCGCATTCCGCTCCTGCTCGTGGGTGTTGTGCTCGCCGCGGGTGTGGTCGGGGCGGCCGGTGTGCTGCTCGGCGCACTCGCGCGCGAGTCGCGCACGGCGTCGCTCGTCGCAGTCCTCGTCGTCCTCCCGGTCGTCTTCCTCGGCCTCGTGCCACGCGGCGCGCTCGCGGGCGCATGGTGGGTGAGCCGCTTCCTGCCGTTCGCGCACGCGGTGCGCTGGTTCTCGGCCGCGCTCTACGACACGAGCCCGTGGCGCACGGTGGGGATCGAGACGCTCTGGCTCCTCGGCATCGGCGCGGTCCTCTACGTGCTCGCCCGGCGCGCCGTCGGGAACCTCGCGGCGTAGTCGGCGAAACGACCTGCGGCTCACCCCGTGCGACGCGAACGCGGTCGGTCAGATATGCGAGCTCGCCTGCGTCGGCATCCCCGGCTTCGACCGCGGCGCGCATGAGCTCGAGCCGGCCACCCGTGTCGGGCGACGATCTCGCGGATCCGCGCCGTCCGTGCAGCTTCCGCCTCGTACTCTGGTGCAGCCGCTGCCGGAACGCTTGGTCGACCTCTTTCAGCTCCGGCAACTCCGCTCGAAGCGCATCGTCCACGCCGTACTCTTTAGCCGATGAGCAGCTATCCCGACGTCCGCCTGCGCCGCTTCCGCCGCACCGGGCCTCTCCGCGCGCTCGTGCGCGAGACGCGGCTCTCGCTCGACCAGTTCGTGATGCCCCTGTTCGTGGCGCCCGAGGGACTGCGCAACGACGAGCTGCCGGGGATGTCGCGGTTGACGGTCGACCAGCTGCTGCGCGAGACGGAGGACCTCGTCCGGCTCGGCGTCCAGGCGCTGATCCTCTTCGGGATCCCGGAGGACAAGGACGAGCAGGCGACGGGGGCCTGGGAGGACGAGGGGATCGTCCAGCAGGCGCTCCGCGCGCTGCGCCCGCGCTTCCCCGAGCTGGTGCTGATGACCGACGTGTGCCTCTGCGAGTACACGTCGCATGGCCATTGCGGAGTGATCGTCGACGGCGAGGTGCACAACGACCAGTCGGTCGAGCTGCTCGCACGCACGGCTGTTTCGCATGTCGAGGCGGGCGCGGACGTCGTTGCCCCGAGCGACATGATGGACGGCCGCGTCGCGGCGATCCGCGACGCGCTCGACGACCGCGGTTACGACAACACGCCGATCCTCGCGTACAGCGCAAAGTACGCCTCCGCGTTCTACGGCCCCTTCCGCGAGGCCGCGGACTCCACGCCGTCGTTCGGCGACCGCCGCGGCTACCAGATGGATCCAGCCAACGTGCGCGAGGCGCTGCGCGAGTGCGAGCTCGATCTCGAGGAAGGTGCAGACGCGCTGATGATCAAGCCGGCGCTCCCGTATCTCGACGTGATCCGCGCCGTGCGCGACGGCTTCGACGTGCCGATCGCGGCATACAACGTCAGCGGCGAGTACGCGATGGTCAAAGCCGCCGCGCGCGCCGGCTGGCTCGACGAGCGGACAGCGGCGCTCGAGTCGCTGACGGCGATCAAGCGCGCCGGAGCCGACCTGATTCTCTCGTACTGGACGAAGGACCTCGCGCAGTGGCTTTAGGAGCTTGCCAGCCGCCATCCGCAGACCTTCTGCCGGCTGCAAACCGGCGCGCCGGTGCGTCCTCAGTCGCACGCGTGCTACCAGCACGCGTGCTCCCTGCGTCCTTCCGGCGCTTGGTTTTCGCGCGGCAGAAGGCGTGCGATGGCAACTGACAAGCTCCTCACCACGCGGTCAGAGCTGTACAGACGCGCGCTCGAGCTGATCCCCGGCGGTGTCAACTCGCCCGTGCGCGCGATGCGCGCGGTCGGTCTCGACGAGCCGTTCTTCGTCGACCACGGCGAAGGCGCGTACCTCTACGACGTCGACGGCAACCGCTATCTCGACTGGGTGCTCTCGTGGGGGCCGCTGCTCTTCGGCCACGCCGACCCTGAAACGGTCGAGGCGGTGCGGGAGGCGGCGCGGCGCGGCACGAGCTTCGGCGCGCCGACCGAGGCCGAGGTGGAGCTCGCTGCGGAGATCGCCGACGCGGTCCCGTCGGTCGAGAAGGTACGGCTCGTCTCGTCGGGCACGGAAGCGGCGATGAGCGCACTGCGCCTCGCGCGCGGATTCACGAGTCGCGACCGCATCCTCAAGTTCGCGGGCTGCTACCACGGCCACGCCGACCCGCTGCTGGCGAGCGCGGGCAGCGGGCTCGCCACGCTCGGGATCCCTTCGACTCCCGGCGTGCCGCCCGCGGTCGCGCGCGACACGATCGTCGTCCCGTACAACGACGTCGAGGCGGCCGCCGACGCCGTCATGAAATTCGGCGAAGGCCTCGCGGCGATCATCGTCGAGCCGGTCGCCGGGAACATGGGCGTCGTTCCGCCGGTCGACGGCTTCCTGTCGGTGCTTCGGCAGCTGTGCGACGCGTCGGGCGCGCTGCTGATCTTCGACGAGGTGATCAGCGGCTTCCGCGTCGCACGCGGCGGCGCGCAGGAGCTCTACGGGATCACGCCGGACCTGACGGTGCTTGGCAAGATCGTCGGCGGGGGCCTGCCGCTCGCCGCGTTCGGCGGCCGCGCGGACGTGATGGAGCAGCTGGCGCCGAGCGGACCGGTGTACCAGGCAGGCACGTTGTCCGGCAACCCGCTCGCAACCGCTGCAGGTCTGAGCGTTCTGCGCAGGCTGCGTGACCCGAGCGTCTACGAGGCGCTCGAGCGCAAGGGCCTGCGCCTCGAGACCGCGCTCTCCGAGTACGGACGCGTCCGCCGTGTGGGCGCAATGCTCACCATGTTCATGACCGACCGCGGCGTGCGGAACTTCGAAGACGCGCAATCGTGCGACACCGAGCGGTACGGCGCGCTCTTCCGTCACCTCGTGCAGAACGGGATCTACATCGCGCCGTCTCAGTTCGAGGCGATGTTCGTCTCGCTCGCGCACTCCGACGACGACATCGACCGCACGGTCGACGCCGTCCGCAGCTTCTTCGCGGCCTGATGTGGGAGACGATCGCCGCCGAGGCGTCCGCCGAGAGCAGCCTCTGGCGGGACGCGCTCAAGCGCGTTCCCGAGGAGCAGCCCGTGTTCTCGCCGCTCGCCGAGGAGCGCTTCCGCGTCGGCATCGAAACGATCTACGAGGGCTACCTCGTGCACTACGGGACGCCGCGCCTGTTTCAGCCGCAGGACCCCGATACCGCGCTGCTCCTCGGTGACTATCTCTACGCACACGGCCTGGTGCGGATCGCGAACGTCGGCGACGTCGGCGCGGTTTCAGACCTCTCGGAGCTGATCTCCCTCTGCAGCCAGTTGCGAGCAGAGGACGCGGACGGCGACGCCGCGCTCTGGGCGGCGACGGCGGCGCTGCTCGGACGGGGAACACTCGACGAGCCGCGGTCGTCATTGCGTCTGCACGGCGACGCGGGCGCGCTCGACGCAGCGGCACGTGCCGCGGCCGGTGACGACGCGGTCGAGCAGGCCCGCGCGGCACACCTCGGCCGAGTCCGTTAGCTCTCCAGAGCGCCGAGCCCGTGCTCGAGCAGCGTGTAGGCACGGTTCAGGTCGGCGCGCAATTTCCTCTCCGCGGCCGGACCGTGCTTCCCCTCGAGTGCGGCGCGGCGCGCGTTACGGAAGATCTGCCACTGCACGCTGACGAGTGCGTTCGCCGCGACGGTCGCGTCGAGCTCCTTCACGCCGAGCGCCTGCTGCAACGTCTCTGCGAGGACGTCTGCGAAGTGACCCATGATCTCGAGCTCCTTCACCTGCAGCGCCTGCGACTCCTCGATGATCCGCGCGAACGTCGCGAAGCGCTCGCTCGTCAGCCGGCCGGCGTCGCGTGATTGCAGCCCTCGCAGCACGCTGAACACGGACTCGCCCGGCTTCCGCTCGCGGATCGCGTTCGCGAGCAACGCCAGTCGCGCCGGCACCTCGTCGAAGAAGATGTCCTCCTTCGTCGTGAAGTAGTTGAAGACGGTCTTCTCCGAGACGTCGGCCGCCTCCGCGATCTCGGACACCGTGACGTGGTCGAACCCGCGCAGCGCGAAGAGCCGCATGGCCTCCGCAGCAACGTGCTCACGGGTCTGCTGCTTCTTCGTCTCCCGCAGTCCCACCGACGTGTGATATTACAGTGGCTGTAACTTTGCTGACCGCCTTCGCACACATCGTCGCCCGCCGCCGCCGCTGGATCATCGGCATCTGGGTCGTCCTGACCCTCTTCGGGGCCTTCGCCGCGTCCCAGGTCTCGAAGCGCTGGTACCAGAGCTTCTCGATCCCGGGCAAGCCCGCCTACGAGGCGAACCAGCGCACGTTCGA
The DNA here is from genome assembly GCA_025934995.1 of Thermoleophilia bacterium. Taxonomy (GTDB): domain Bacteria; phylum Actinomycetota; class Thermoleophilia; order Gaiellales; family Gaiellaceae; genus Palsa-739. Next base: position 10,832 of record JAICWC010000066.1, read on the forward strand.
GACGTTCGGCACGGGCGTCCGCCCGCCCAACGTCGTCGTCTTCCACACGGCCGGCGACGCCTCGGAGAGCGGCGCGATCCGCGCGGCGATGCTCCGAGTCGCCGGAGCGAACCCCGGCGCGCGCACGAGCTCGTGGTTCTCGACCCACAACGCGATGTACCTGTCGAAGGACCGGCACACGGCCTTCATGGAGGTCTACCCGCCCGGTCTCTCGACCTTCAGCTCGACGAGCAAGGCGAAGGAGATGCGCGCGGCCGCCACCGCGGGCCTGCCGGCCGGGATCCAGGTCGAGGTCACGGGCCACGACCCGCTCGAGGAAGCGAGCTCGAAGGGCGGGGGTGGCAAGGGAAACATCCTCGTCGAGGCGATGGTCGGCGGCGTCGGCGCGCTGATCATCCTCTTCTTCGTCTTCGGGACGCTTCCGGCTGTGCTGATGCCGATCGCAGTCGCGGCGGCCGCGATCCTCAACACGTACACGCTCGTGTGGGGCCTGACCTACATCACGAACGTGTCGATCATCGTGCAATTCCTGATCGCGCTCGTCGGGCTCGGCGTCGGCATCGACTACGCGCTGCTGATGATCTTCCGCTTCCGCGACGAGCTCCGCGAGGGAGAGGACGTCGAGACCGCACTCGTGGAGACGATGACGCACGCGGGCCGTTCGGTGATCGTCTCCGGCTCGACGGTCGCCGTCGGGCTGCTGTCGATGCTCGTCATTCCGCTTCCGTTCATCCGGTCGATCGGGATCGGCGGGATGCTGATCCCGGCGGTCTCGGTGCTCGCTGCGATCACGTTGTTGCCCGCGCTGCTCGCGGTGCTCGGCACGCGCATCAACAGCGTGCGACTGATGCCCAAGCGCTTCGTCGACCACGGGCATCCCGAGGACGGCGGCTGGGGACGCTGGGCGCGCTTCGTCAACCGCCGCCCGTGGCAGGTCGCCACCGTCGGTGCGGTGATCGCGATCGTGCTGGCGGTGATCGGGACGCAGCTGAACCCGAACGAGGCTCAGCTGAAGCGCTTCCCCGGCACCGGCACGGCGATCGCCGGGCGGCAGCTGCTGACGAACGCCGGCATCACGCCGGGGGTGATGAAGCCGTTCGACATCCTCGTCGAGCGCGGCGGCAACGCCCAGGCGATCGCGGCGAAGGTGGCGAAGGTCGACGGCGTGGTCGGCGCGTCCGCGCCACCCGCATGGCACCACGGGCCGGATTCGATCGTCGAGGCGTTCGCGAACGTCGACGGCGCGGCTCCGCAGATCCAGGGCGTGATCGACCGCGTCAACTCGGCGCTCGCAGGCACGGACGCGACGCTCGCCGGCCAGGCCGCGGTCGACCGCGACTTCGTGCACGCCGTGTACGGCAACTTCCCGTACGTCCTCGCGTTCGTGCTCGTGTTGACGCTGATCCTGCTGACGCGCGCGTTCCGCTCGATCGTCCTGCCGATCAAGGCGGCGATCCTCAACCTGATCTCACTCGGCGGGGCGTTCGGGATCGTCGTGTTCATCTTCCAGCTCGGCCACGGCTCGTCGCTCTGGAACATCACTGCGACGCACGCGATCACCGCGTGGATCCCGCTGATGATCTTCGCGTTCCTCTTCGGCCTCTCGATGGACTACGAGGTGTTCATGCTCACGCGCATGCGCGAGGCCTACGACGAGACGGGTTCGACCGAGCGCGCGATCGAGCTCGGGCTCGCGCGGACGGGAAAGCTCGTGACGAGCGCGGCGTTGATCCTGATGTTCGCCTTCCTCGTCCTCTCGTCCAGCCCGGGCTTCGAGATCAAGGAGTTCGCGATCGGCCTCGCCGCCGGAATCATCTTCGACGCGACGGTGATCCGCGCCCTGCTCGTGCCCGCGCTGATGCGGCTGCTCGGGGGTGCGAACTGGTGGCTGCCGCGCTGGACGCAAAAGGCGCTGCGCCTGCCGCCGACGGCGCCCGATGTCGGTTAGATTCTCGGAATGTTCCACCTGCTCGCGGAAACGGCTGCGCAAGAGGGGAAGAAGACGGTCCTCTCGATGCTCGTCGTCGGCCTCGTGTTTCTCTCCGTGATCGTGATCGGCGAGCTCACGCACTGGCTTCGCCACCGCCGCTAGCCGCACGCGACAGTTGGGGCGACGCGGAGAAGCGCGCGGCCCCGTCCCTTCCGGGTTGGAAGCTCAGACTGGGAGGTCGACGCTGCGGCGAGCGACGACGAGCACGCCGCCGAGAAGCGCGAGCAGTGCGCCCGCTGCCATTCCCGCCCCGATGGCGGCGTCGGCCCAGCTGAAGGGCGACCCGATCACCGGGCTGACGCTCGCCGACCCGCCGCCGGGCGCGAGCGTGTCGGTGATGAAGCGGTACCCCTGAGCCGGAGCGGCGTGGTTGCCGCCGCCCGGGGCGAGCTGCGCGCCGGCGAGACCGACGTCGCCGAGTTTGAGCGGCTGTTCGAGCGATCGCGCAGCGAGCAGCCGCGCGACGCGGCGGCCACGTTGCGTGCGGCGCTCGCGCTGTGGCGCGGTCCGCCGCTCGTCGACGTCGAGTACGAGCTGTGGGCGCAACCCGAGATCGCGCGGCTGGAGGACCTGCGGCTCGCCGCGCTCGATGCGCGTGTCGCGGCCGATCTCGAGCTGGGCGAGCACGCCCGTGTCGTCTCCGAGCTCGAGTCACTCGTGGTCGAGCACCCGCTGCGCGAGCGCCTGCACGGGCAGCTGATGCTCGCCCTCTATCGCTGCGGTCGCCAGGCCGACGCGCTCGAGGTGTACGCGCAGGCGCGGGCCCGGCTCGTGGACGAGCTCGGGATCGAGCCCGGGCCGGAGCTGCAGGCGCTGCAGCGCGGGATCCTCGAGCAGGACCCCGC
>JAICWC010000099.1 GCA_025934995.1 Thermoleophilia bacterium
GTCTGCTTGAGGCCGAGCGAGATGCGCTGGCGGTCGCGGTCGATGTCGAGGACCTTGACGTTGACCTTCTGGCCGATCTCGAGCACCTCGGACGGATGGTTGACATGGCTCCACGACAGCTCCGAGATGTGGATGAGACCGTCCATGCCGTCGAGATCGACGAATGCGCCGAAGTCGACGATGTTCGAAATCGTGCCCTCGACGACGTCGCCGGGATTGAGGCGGTCGAGGATCTGCTGACGCTGCTCCTTGCGCTCGTCCTCGAGGACGGCACGGCGCGACAGCACGACGTTGTTGCGCGAGCGGTTGAGCTCGATGACCTTGCACCGCAGCTCCTGGCCCGTGAACTCGTCCAGGTCCTGCACGCGGCGGATGTCGACGAGCGAAGCCGGCAGGAAGCCGCGCACGCCCAGGTCGAGGATGAGACCGCCCTTGACGACCTCGATCACGCGACCGGTGACCGGCTCCCCCTGCTCGTGCGCCTGCTCGATCGCCTTCCAGGCGATCTCGAAGCGCGCGCGCTTCTTGGAAAGGATCAGCCGCCCTTCGGCGTCCTCTTTCGTCATCACGAGCGCGTCGATCTCGTCGCCCAGTGTCACCTCGTCCTGCGGGTTGACGGAACGGCGGATCGAGAGCTCGGCGACGGGGATGACGCCTTCCGACTTGTAACCGATGTCGACGAGGACCTCGTCCTTGTCCACGCGGACGACCGTCCCGTGGACGACCTCGCCCTCGTTGATCGTCGGGAAGGTCGACTCGTAATCCGGAATGACTTCGCCGGTCTCGGGGTCGGTCGTCCAGACGCCTTCCTCGAGGGCCTGCTCGCCGATTCTCGGGTCGTTGATGGTTTCGTTGGCCATAAGAGCGGGTGAGTATAGCCCCGGGTATTCAGACGCCTTTCCGGGAGGTCTGTTAGGGGAAGGCATTGCCGCCCCGAATCGTGCCTTCTGGATCGCACCGCCTGGGCGGGACCGTCATGCAGTTCATTAGCGTCCCACGCCGTGTCCGGTTTGCGCTCGTACGCAGCAGGGTCGGCCCGCGTTCTCCGGCGGTCCCGGCTGCGGGGATTCCTCGGCCCGCACGAGGACCGGCTCGTGTTCGTCGTCGGCTGCCCGCGCTCGGGCACGACCTTCACGGGCTCGGCGCTCGGCTCGCTCCCGGGGTTCGTCGACCTCGACGAGGTGACGCCGCTCAAGGCGGCGCTGCCGCGGCTCGCGGCGCTTCCCGAGGCCGAGTGCGCACGCGAGCTCCGGTCGATCCTCGAGCGCGTCCGGCTGCTCGGGCTGGCGCGCGGGCTGCGCGGCGTCGAGCAGACGCCGGAGACGTCGTTCGTCCTGCGGGCCGCGCTCTCGGCCTATCCGCAGGCGGTCGGGGTGCACGTCGTGCGGGACGGCCGCGACGTCGTGTGCTCCTTGTTGGAGCGCGGGTGGTTCCGGTCGGCGAACGAGAGCGCCGACGACGCGGGGCACGCCTACGGCGCGCACGCGCGCTTCTGGGTCGAGCCCGAACGGCGCGCGGAGTTCGCCCAGGTGTCGGAGGCGCGTCGCGCTGCGTGGGCGTGGCGCCGGTACGTGTCGGCAGCGCGCACCGCCGCGACCGTCGACGTGCGGTACGAGTCGTTGCGCGACTCCGCACGCGAGATCGCGGACGCGCTCGGCTGCCCCGAAGAACGCGTCGCGGACGCGCTGTCCGCCTTCCGCCCCGACTCGATCGGCCGTTGGCGGCACGAGCTGTCGTCCGACCAGCTCGCCGACGTCGAGGCCGAAGCCGGCGACCTGCTGGCAGAGCTCGGCTATACGCTGAGTCGATGAACGAGCGGTACCCGATCGGTGAGACGGCGTCGATCGCCGTCGCCGTGTTGCGCCACGAGGGACACGATCCGGGATACCGCCAGTGGTCGGTCGCGCTGACGACGGCCGGCGGTGAGGCGACCGTGCACGTGCCCGGCCACTACCCGGGCGTGCTCGCGACGCGGCTGCGTCAAGCCGACGAGCGCTTCGCCCCCGGCGCGAAGCTGCCGGCGGGCCGCGACGAGTTCCTCGACCTGACGGCGATCGTCCGCGGCGACGAGGAGACGCTCGCGCTCTCGTCGACGCCGCGCTCGCCCGTGCGCGTCACCGTCGAGGTGCCGCGCGACGAGCTGCCGACGCTCGCCGAGGTGTTGACGAGCGCGCAGCAGCTGATCGAAGAGCTCCGCTCGCCGGGCCTCGTGCCCGACGTCATTCCCGACGAGGTCTGAGCTACTCCGCGTCGCGCGGCCGCGGCGCGAGCTCGCGGACGCGAGCCTGCCCGGCAGGCGTCAGCTTGGCGTAACCCCGTTCGGCGAGGGCGCGGAGACGTCGTGCATTCTCGAGAACCCGGTGCGAGTGCGCTTCCATCTCCGCACGTTCAGCCGCCGTCAGCCTCTTCCTCTTCCTCGCCATCGTCACCTTCCTCCGCGAGTAGTCGCCGGATCTTGTCCAGGCTCACGCTGATGTCGTTCACCGTGAAGAGTAGGGCAACGACTTCTTCGCGCTCGATGAGCAGGCCGTTCACGCCCGACAGCCTGCGCGAACAAGCGAGTCACCGCAAGATGGCTCGAACCGACAAGCCCGCCTCGCCTCTCGATCTACATCCCGCTCTCGCATCGTCTTTGGGCCATGGCGATTTGGACGCAGAAGGTTCGCCCTAGCGCTGCCACACCCGATGAACGGTCCATCTGGCAGACGGGGGGACCGTCGGCGCCGAACCGAAACGGCCGCGCCAAGCCGGCGGGATTCGCGGGATGGATCGGGCAGGCTTTGTCGCAGTTACAGGACGCGCTGTGGGGCGGCGGCTCCGGACCTTGGCCGGGGCCGCCGGGATAGCTGCGACGTTCAGAGTGCATGTGCGAAGGACTGGTGCACGTCACCGATCGCTCGCCGGAATCGGTATCGGAAGCTCGATCAGTTGATCGACCAGCGTCACGAATCGCTGCGCGAGTGCAAGGGCGTCTACCTCGTTCCGCGCGTCGGGAACGTCTAGCGACACGTCTCGAAAAACAGACCAGCGCTCGCCGTCGGAGCGGTGCAGTCGTGACGAGATGCACAAGCTCGGGCAGTTGCTCGGGCAGTTGCTCGCGCAGGCTGACCTCGCGTCGCTGGAACCATTCGCCTAACCTCGGCCATCGCCGCGAGCAGTTCAAGCGATGCGTCATCTGCCGCCACGCATCGATTTTCGCACCCTAGAGTCGGAGTTTCCTCGTGACTGCTGGTGCCCGCTACGGGTCGTCAGCCCGATCTGTCAGATCGGAACGTTCCAGGTCACGGCCCAGGGCCGATGCTAGTCCTGCGTTTGGTCGCTGCTCAGCGATCGGGCACGACTCGTTGGCGGGATGCGAACCGCCACTAGTGGCGCGCGAACCGCTCGTGGGAGCGTCGACCCAGCCGGAGGCTAGGGCGACGCGCAGCGAGACCTAGCCGGAGGCCTCCGGCCGTCGGCCCGGCCGCAGGCCGCGCCGACCCGGGCGCATTGGTCAGACACAAGAAGCGAGCCCGACTGCACGCAGCGCACCGGAGACCGCGCTCTCCGGTGCGCGGAGTTCCCCGTCCCAGCGAGCCGGTGCGCAAGCGCCTGCGAGCTACGACTTCGCCTCGTTCCAGTCGTCGCCGGCGCCGACGTCGACGGCGAGCGGCGGATCGAGCGGATACGCGCCGCACATCTCCTCGCGCACGAGCTCCTTGACGAGCGAGACCTCGGCGTCGGGCGCCTCGACGAGCAGCTCGTCGTGCACCTGCAGCACGAGGCGAGAGCCGCGACCTTCCTCGACGAGGCGCCGGTGGATGCGCACCATCGCCACCTTGATCACATCGGCTGCCGTTCCCTGCATGACCGAATTGACCGCGAGGCGCTCTCCGAGCGAGCGCGTCTGGCGGTTCGAGGCGCGGATCTCCGGCACGGGCCGACGCCGGCCGAGCAGCGTCGTCACATAGCCGTCCTCCTTCGCCTGCTCGATCGTCCGCTCGATGAAGTCCTGCACCATCGGGAAGCGTGCGAGGTACGTGTCGATGTACTGCTGCGCGTCGTCGCGCGGGATCTCGAGATTCTCCGACAGGCCGAACGCGGAAATGCCGTAGATGATCCCGAAGTTGACCATCTTCGCGACGTTGCGCTCGTCCTTCGTCAACGACGACTGCTCCTTGCCGAGCACCTCCGCCGCCGTTGCCGCGTGGATGTCGTCGCCGCGCGCGAACGCCTCGCGCAGGCGGGGCTCCCCGCTGACGTGCGCAAGGATCCGCAGCTCGACCTGCGAGTAGTCGGCGCTGACGAGCCGGTGTCCCGATTCGGCGACGAATGCGCTCCGGATCTCGCGGCCGAGCTCCGTGCGGATCGGGATCGCCTGCAGGTTCGGGTTCGACGTCGACAGCCGTCCCGTCGCGGCGACCGCCTGGTTGAAGTGCGTGTGCAGGCGCCCGTCCTCGCCGAGCAGCGCCGGCAGCGGCCCGAGATACGTGTTGACGAGCTTCGTCAGCTCGCGCCATTCCTCGAGCACCTCGACGATCGGGTGCTCGTGCCGGATCGTGCGCAGCACGCGCGTGTCGGTCGAGTAGCCGGTCTTTCCCTTGCGGCCCGGCGTCAGCTCGAGCTTCTCGAAGAGGATGCGCGCAACCTGCGGCGTCGACCCGAGCATGAACTCCTCGCCCGCGAGCTCGTAAGCCTTCGACTCGAGCTCCTCGACGCGGTCGGAGAGCCGCGCGGTGATCTCGCCCATCCGGTATGCGTCGATCTTCACGCCCGCGTCTTCCATCGACGCGAGGACCGCGGTCAGCGGCAGCTCGATGTCGTCGTACAGCCGCTGGCTGCCGCGCTCGACGAGGCGCCCGCGCATCGCGTCCGCAAGGCGACGCGGGACCTCGGCGGCGCGAATGAGGGACGCCGTCTCTTCCTCGACCTCGGGGTCCGGCAGCGCCTCGACGCCGTACTCCGCCGCAAGATCGTCGAGCTCGTACGCCGGACGACCCGGCTCGATCAGATACGCGGCGATCATCGTGTCGTCGGCCGGCAACTGCGTCAGGCGCGGCAGCGCCTTGTAGTCGTGCGCGACGATGTCGGCGTCGCGGAGGCGGGCGATGCAGGCGTCGCTCCACGCGCCGACGACCACTCCGTCGTCCTGCGCGAGCGCGAAGCGCCCGTCGGCGATCGCGAGCCCGACACGTCCGGCCACATGCTCAGGCAGCTCGCCCTCGCGCCACGTGACGTTCGTGCCCGCGACGATCCGTTCACGCGCCGGCACGGCGGCGTCGAGCTCGTCGATGCGGTTGAACAGGTTGCGGAACTCGAACTTCCGGAACATCTCGCGCAGCTGCGAGCGGTCCGGCGGGCTCAGCACGAGATCCGCGGGATCGCAGTCGATCTCGAGGTCGCGGCGCATCGTCGCGAGGTTCTTGGCGAGCCGCGCCTGGTCGGCGAACTCGATGACGTTCTTCTTTCGGGCGGGTGAGAGCTCGTCCGCGTGCGCGATCACTTCCTCGACGGAGCCGTACTGCGCGATCAGCTGGCCCGCGGTCTTGTCGCCGATGCCCGGGATGCCCGGGATGTTGTCGCTCGTGTCGCCCTTGAGCCCGATGAAATCCGGGATCTGCTCGGGCTTGATCCCGTATCTCGCTTCGACGCGTTCCGGCGTGTACACGTGCACGTCGCTGACCCCGCGTGGGGTCATCATCAGCGCGACGTTCTCGGTGACGAGCTGGAAGGCGTCGCGGTCGGTCGAGACGACCGTCGTCTTGATCGCCGCCTCGTCGGCGCGGGTTGCGAGCGTGGCGATGACGTCGTCCGCTTCCCAGCCCTCGAACTCGAGGTTCCGGTACCCGAACGCCTCGACGATCGGGCGGAAGTACGGGAACTGCTCCGCGAGGAGGTCGGCCATCGGCCGCCGGCCCTCCTTGTAGACGACCTCCCCCTCCTCCGCGATCGCGTGCCGGTGCACGGGCCGTGTGTCCCAGGCGACCGCGACGCCCTTCGGCTTGTAGTCCGAGAGCAGCTTGAACAGCATGTTCGTGAAGCCGAGCAGCGCGTTCGTCGGGAAGCCCTCGCTCGTCGCAAGCTCCTCGGGGAGCGCGAAGAACGCGCGGTAGGCGAGGTTGTTGCCGTCGACGAGGAAGAGCTCGGAGTCGCGCGCGGGGCCGTCGTCGAGGTCGAGCTCGACGCCTGTGAGCGTCTTCGGGGACATCGAGGATCACTCTAGAGTCCGACGCCGATGCCGAGGGTCCCCCTCCTTTCGGGCACGCGGCTCGTGCTCGCCAACGCGCCGGAGCATGCGGTCGTGCTCCGGCCGCCGCCGCCGCGCGCGGGCGTCGCCGACGTCGCGGCGGCCGTGCGCGACGCCCTGCGGTTCCCGCTCGAGGGCGACGGGATCGAGGCGCTCGTCGAACGCGGGTCACGCGCGACGATCGTCGTCGAGCCGCCGCTGCTGCCGATCCCGAGCGCGCAGAACGACCCGCGCCGGCTCGCGATCGGCGCAGCGGTCGCCGAGCTCGAGCGACTCGGGATTCCGACCGGCTATCAGACGATCCTCGTCGCCGGCGGCTTCGGACGCCGCATGTCGCAGCGCGAGCTCGAGACGCTCGTGACGCCGGACCTTGCGCGGCGCTTCCACGGGAGCGTCGTCGTACACGACGTCGAGGATCCCGAGCTCGTGCGCCTCGACGAGGCCGCGCGGCCGCCGCTGCGCGTCAACCGCGCACTCGTCGACACCGACCTGGTGCTGGTGGTGACCGCGGCCGAGACGGTGTTGCACGGCGGCCCGGCGGCGCTCCTCAACGCTGCGGGCGCCGACGCGGTCCGGGCCGGCGGTGCGTATTCGCTGCTCGAGACGACCGCCTCGCAGGGCTGGCATCTCGCCCTGACGCTCGAACGCGCGCTCGCGCGTCGCGTGCCGCTGCTCGGCGTTTCGCTCGTGCTCAACCATCCGACGCTGTCAGGCGCCCTGCGCGGCTACCCGTACGACGAACAGGCGGCGGACCGCATCGCACGCTCGCCGCTGCGTTACGCGTACTCCGCGTTGCCGGAGGGCCTGCGCCGCAGGCTCGTCCTGCCGTCGCTGCACGCCGACTACTCCGTGGCCACCGCGGTTGCCGGCCCGCCGTCGGTCGCGCATGCGGAGGCGGTGTTGCGCGCGGTCGAACTGCGCCGTACGTCGCTCGACGAGCCCCTCGAGGCGATCGTGCTCGGAATCCCCGCCGTGACGCCCTACCTTCCGCGCGAGCGCCCCAACCCGCTGCTCGCCGCCTACCTCGGTCTCGGGATCGGGCTGCGACTCTGGCGCGACAGCTTCCCCGTCGTCGACGGCGGCACGGCGATCCTCGTCGGCAGGTTCGGTCGTCACTTCGCACATCCGACGCAGCAGCCCTACCGCGCGTTCTTCCACGCCACGTCGCGCGGCGGCCGCGACCCACAGGTGCTCGCGGACGCGGAACGTGCGATCAGCCGGGACCCGCGCGCGATCGCGGGGTACCGCGACGGGCGCACCGTCCACCCGCTCCTGCCGTTTCGCGACTGGAACGGCTGCCAGCCCGCACTCGGCCGCCTCGGCAGCGTTCTCGTCGCGGGCGCGGGGGACGCGACGTCCGCGCGCCAGCTCGGCTTCGTCCCCGTCCACGGTGTCGGGGCTGCACTCGAGATGGCGCGGGCACAGGGACACGAGCGCATCGGCTTCGTCCTCTCGCCGCCGTATTTCCCGCTGAGGGTCGGTCGCGGATGATCCGCTGGTCGCACTCCGAGCGCGATGTCGACCTGCCTGCGCCGCTGCGCGAGCACGCCGTCGCGTGCGAGCCGATCGCCGCGGGTGCGTCGACGGCGCTGCTCGAGCGGCTCGTCCTCCCCGGCGGCCGGCGCCTCGTGTGCAAGCACGTCACGGCGGACCTCGACTGGATGATGCGCGCGACGCACGACACCGGCCGTGCCGCCGAGCTCTGGGTCTCCGGTGCGATGGATCGCCTGCCGAAGACGATCGATCCCGCGCTCGTCCGGATCGAGGACGGCTGGTGGCTCTACATGGACGAGGTGCACTTTCATCCCGCAGGCACGCGCTTCACACGCGGCGACGTCCGCCGGGTGCTGGACGCGCTCGCTGCGATGCACGAGGAGTTCTGGGAGGAGCCCGTTCCCGGGCTCTGTTCGCTTCATGACCTTCTGTCGCTCGCCGCACCGCGAACCGTCGCGCAGTACGAGGGCTGGTTCGCGGACTTCGTCCAGGCGGGCTGGGAGACGTTTGCCGATGTCGTGTCGCGCGACGTCGCCGACGCCGTGCTCGCGCTCCTCGACGATCCGACGCCGCTCGTCCGCGAGCTCGAGTCGCACGGCACGACACTCGTGCACGCCGATGCGCACTTCGGCAACGCGGTGCTCCTCCCCGACCGGCTCGTCCTGATCGACTGGACGCTCGCCGCGCAAGCGCCGCCCGCCGTCGACTTCGTCTGGTTACTCGACCAGAGCTCCACCCTCATCGACGCGACGCTCGACGACGTCGTCGAGGATTTCCTGCGCGCTGAGCGTGGTCGCGTGACCGCGGCGATGCTCGACCACGCCTGCCTCGCCGAGCTCGTCGTCGCTGGCTGGCAGGTGCGGCACTGGGTCGACCGCGAGGACCGGCCCGTGCAGGAGGCGAGCCTCGAGCGGTTCGTCGCCCGTGCGCGACGAGCGCTCTAGATCTCGCCGAGGTACGTGCGCTTCACGTCCTCGTTCTGCGCGAGCTTCTTCGCGTCGTCGGCAAGCGCGACCTTGCCGGTCTCGAGGACATATCCCCGATTGGCGACGTCGAGCGCCATCAACGCGTTCTGCTCGACGAGCAGGATCGACGTCCCCTGCTTGTTGACCTCGACGATCGTGTCGAAGATCCGCTGCACGAAGATCGGGGCGAGGCCCATCGACGGCTCGTCGAGCATCAGCAGCTTCGGCCGCGCCATCAGGGCGCGCCCGATCGCACACATCTGCTGCTCGCCTCCCGAGAGCGTGCCCGCCTTCTGCGTGCGGCGCTCGTGCAGGCGCGGGAAGAGCTCGAACACACGGTCCATGTCGCCCTGCAACTCGTGCCGGTCCTTGCGCTGGAACGCCCCCATCTCGAGGTTCTCGACGACGGACATGCGCGGGAAGAGCTTCCGTCCCTCCGGCGACTGCGCGATCCCGAGCTGCACGATCTCGTGCGCGGGCGTCTGGGTGATGTCCCGGCCGGCGAAGCGGATCGACCCCACGCGCGGATGGTTGAGCCCGTTGATCGAGCGGAGCGTCGTCGACTTGCCGGCGCCGTTCGCGCCGATCAGCGTCACGATCTCGCCCTCGTACACCTCGATCGAGATCCCCTTCAATGCCTGGATCGAGCCGTAGTACGTCTGGACGTTCTCGAGCTCCAACAATGCGCTCACGAATGGCTCACCGCCGCGGCGCCGAGGTACGCCTCGATCACACGCTCGTCCTTCTGGATCGCTTCCGGCGGGCCTTCGGCGATCTTCTCGCCGTAGTCGAGCACCGTCACCCGGTCGGAGACGCCCATGACGACGCGCATGTCGTGCTCAATCAGCAGGACCGAGTACTCGTGTTGCTCGCGCAGCGTCCCGACGAACGTCGTGAACTCCGCCGTCTCCTGCGGGTTCATGCCGGCGGTGGGCTCGTCGAGCAGCAGCAGCTTCGGCTGCGTCGCGAGCGCGCGCGCGACCTCGAGCCGGCGCTGGTCGCCGTACGAGAGGTTCCGCCCGATCACCTGATCCTTGCGGCGTAGCCCGCAGAACTCCAGCAGCTCGCGCGCGCGGTCGCGTGCCTCGGACTCCTCCCGCCTCACGCCCGGCGTGCGCAGAATCGCCTGGAACAGGTTGCCGGTCAACCGGACGTGCATCCCGACGAGGACGTTTTCCAGCGCCGTCATGTTCTGGAACAGCCGGATGTTCTGGAACGTGCGGCCGATGCCGCGCTGCGTGTACGCGTGCGGCGGCTTGTTCGTCATCCGCTCACCGTCGAAGTAGACGTCGCCCGCCGTCGGCTTGTAGACGCCGGTGAGCATGTTGAAGAACGTCGTCTTGCCGGCGCCGTTCGGGCCGATCAGCGAGACGATCGCACCGCGCGGAACCGTGAAGTCGACGTTGTTGTTGGCGACGAGGCCGCCGAACTCCTTGCGCAGCTGCTGGGTCTCGAGCAGCGCGTCAGGCACCGGCCGTCTCCGCCTCGTACAACGGGTCGTCGTGCACGCCCTCGTGCAGCTCGGCGGCGCGTCGCTGCGACGGGATCAAGCCTTCCGGCCGGAAGAGCATGACGATGACGATGATCACGCCGTAGATCCCGAACTCGTACAACGGCACGTTGAGGTTCGTGTGGAAGTGGCCGTTGATCCAGGCGCCGACGTTGGCGAGCCCTTCACGGTCGAGGTAGGCGAGGAAGCAGGCGCCGAAGATGACGCCCCAGATGTTGCCCATCCCGCCGAGGATCACCATGCAGAGGATGAAGACGGAGATGTTGAAGAAGAA
>JAICWC010000107.1 GCA_025934995.1 Thermoleophilia bacterium
AGCTCGGCGGCAAGGCCGCGAACATCGTGTTCGCCGACGCGCCGATCGATCAGGCGGTCGACGGCATCGTCAACGGCATCTACTTCAACCAGGGTCACGTCTGCTGCGCAGGCTCGCGCCTCTTCGCGCAGGAGTCGATCGCCGAGCCGCTGATCGAAAAGCTGAAGCGGCGTCTCGACACGCTGCGCGTCGGCGACCCGCTCGACAAGAACACGGACGTCGGCGCGATCAACTCGCGCATGCAGCTCGAGAAGATCGAGGAGCTCGTCGCCGCGGGCAAGGAAGAAGGCGCCGAGATCTATCAGCCGCCGTGCAAGCTGCCGGAGAAGGGCTACTGGTTCGCGCCCACCGTCTTCACGAACGTCGCGCAGAGCTACCGGATCGCGCAGGAGGAGATCTTCGGGCCGGTGCTGAGCGTGCTGACGTTCCGCACGCCGGAGGAGGCCGTCGAGAAGGCGAACAACACGCCGTACGGGCTGAGCGCCGGCGTGTGGACGGAAAAGGGGTCGCGAATCCTCTGGATGGCGCAGAAGATGCGCGCCGGCGTCGTGTGGGCGAACACCTTCAACCGCTTCGATCCGACGTCGCCGTTCGGCGGGTACAAGGAGTCCGGCTTCGGCAGGGAGGGCGGACTGCACGGGCTGGAGCCGTACCTGAGGTTCGACGAATGAGCCGGCTGCCCGTCCGGAAGACGTACAAGCTGTTCATCGGCGGCGCCTTCCCGCGCAGCGAGAGCGGTCGGACGTACGAAGCCGAGGGGCAGAACGTCGCGAGCGCAAGCAGGAAGGACGCGCGGGACGCGGTGCGCGCGGCACGCGCGGCGCAGCCCGGCTGGGCGGGCGCGACCGCCTACAACCGCGGCCAGGTGCTCTACCGCCTCGCCGAGATGATGGAAGCGCGCGCCGCGGAGTTCGCCGAGCTCAGCAGCGGACGCGCGGAGGTCGAGCGGTCGATCGACCGCATCGTCTGGTACGCAGGCTGGGCCGACAAGCTGTCGCAGGTGATCGGCGGGACGAATCCCGTCGCGGGCCCGTACTTCAACTTCACGATCCCGGAGCCGAGCGGCGTCGTCGCCGTGCTCGCGCCGGACGAGCCGCCGCTGCTCGGGCTCGTCACGCGACTGTTGCCGCCGCTCGTCGGGGGCAACGCGGTCGTCGCCGTCGCCTCCGAGACGCGTCCGCTCGCTGCGATCGAGCTCGCCGAGGCGATCGCGACGAGCGACCTGCCGGGCGGCGTCGTCAACATCCTCACCGGCCGCCGCGCCGACGTCGCGCCGACGCTCGCGAGCCACATGGACGTGAACGCGATCGACCTCTGCGGGGCGAACGGCGCGTCGACGGAGCTCGAGGAGCTCGCCGCCGACAACGTCAAGCGCATCGTCCGCGGCCGCGCCGACGTGCAGAGCCCGTGGGAGATCGCGAGCTTCCTCGAGCTCAAGACGGTCTGGCACCCGATCGGCACGTGAATCCGCTCTTGCGCTGAGCGCCTAAAGGTCAATAGGTTCGACCTTCAGGCTGCAATCGACGGGGGAGGGGTTATGCGCAAGATGCTCGTGCTCGTGCTCGCGCTCGTGGCGGGCGTCGCCGCGGTCGCGATCGGCGTCGCGGTCGGCGAGGGGCCGGGCCGCGGCAACGGCGGCCGCTTCGAACGGAGCGGCGCCGACGCGACGTGGACGACCGTCTTCAAGAGCCAGTTCAGCCTCGAAGGGCTCACCGCCGGGCCCGACGGAAACCTCTACACGACGCTTCGCAATCCCGGCCCGTGCAAGGTGATCAGCATCTCGCCGACGAGCACCGATCCGACCGCGGCGACGGTCGTCGGCTTCGTGCCGACGCCGTGCAGCCCGAGCGGGCTCGCCTTCGGGCCCGACGGCGCGCTGTACGTGACCGGCATCGGCCGCGCGAAGGACACGATCGTCCGGCTCGTCCCCGACGCGGACGCGCCGCCGACCGGCGTCCCGTACGCGACGCACGTGCCGCAGGCGAACGGGATCGCCTTCGACGACCAGGGCAACCTCTGGGCCTCGGACGGCAGCAATGCCGTCGGCACGGTGTGGGAGGTGCCGCCGGGCGGCGGCGCCGGCGTCGAGGCCTTCCGCGTGCCCGCGATGCTGAACGACCACGGGATCGGGCGGACGGTGTTCACGACCGGCAACGCGAACCCGCAGGCGATCGTCACGAACGGCCTCGTCTTCACGCACGACGGCGACCTGCTCGTCGGCGACACCGCGCGCGGCGCCGTCTGGCGGGTCCAGCTCGACCAGAACGGCACCGTCCTCAGCCCCGAAGGGTGCGACCCGACCTACGCGGCCGACGCCCTCTGCCTCGACGACGTCCTCGTGCAGCACCCCTACCTCGAAGGCGTCGACGGGATCACGCTCGACAGCGCGGGGGACATCTGGGCGGCGGCGAACGAGCGGAATGCGATCGTCGTCGTCGCGCACGACGGCAGCGTCCAGGAGTTCTTCCGCAACCCGCCCGACCCGGCCACGGGCTCGCGCAGCGCCGGGCCGCTCGAGACCCCGACGAGCCCGGTCGTCATCGGTCACACCTTCTGCGTCGCGCAATCGGACAGCGGCCGGCGCGACAACAGCCCGAACACCGCGGGCGAGGTGTCGAACGGCGGCAAGGTCTCCTGCCTCGACCAGCCGATCGAGCCCTGACCCGAAGAACCGAGCGGCGGACGGCGCACCCGTCCGCCGCTAGGCTTCCGCGCGACGGATGAACGACCGCCGCAGCTTCAGCCACGCAATCGCCGAGGGCGACGGGATTTCGGTCATCGCATCCGTCGACGACCCGGAGAGCGCGCGATCTGCCGAGTCGCAACGCGCCGAGGCGCTCGTCGTCCGCGCCGACCCGCGGCCGATCCGCGAGGCATCGACGCTGCCCATCCTCTGGCGCGCCGACGTCGCGATGGAGGACGCGGTCGAATGCGCCGACGCCGTCCTCCTCGTCTTCGACGACGACGGTCGGTTCGAGGAGCTGCACCGCGAGGCCACGGCGCTGGGGCTCGACTGCGCCGTCGAGGTGCGGAACGAGGACGATCTCGAGCAGGCGCTCGAGCGGATCGATCCGGAGATCTTCCTGCTCTCGCCGTCCGAGGGCGACGACGACGAGACGCCCCTCGAGATCGTGCTCGACCTGCTCGCCGCCGTTCCGGCCGGCAAGCTCGCGATCGCCGACCTGCCGCTCGTGACGCCCCGCGAGACCGAGGAGCTCGAGCTGGCCGGGTGCGACGCCGTCATCGTCGCGACGGGAGACATCGCCGCGATGGCCGGCGACCTTCCCCCCGACGTATAACGGGGCTACCCTGGCGGACATGAGGCCTTCGCTCGTCGCCGTCGCCGCGGCGGCCGTTGTGGCCGTGCTCTTTGCGCCCGGCGCATCTGCGACCGGGCGGCAGTGCCCGCACCAGTGGGCGGAGGGCTGGCAGGTGCTCGCCGACAAGGTGCAGGCGCCCGTCTACTGCCCGACCTGGATGCCGAACCCGCTCGACGCGAAGATCGGCGGCCAGTACCAAGACATCTACTCGATCGGCAAGGACCGCAGCTACCTCGTCAGCTTCCTCGAGCACGGTGACCTCGGGAGCGGTGACGTGCACGTCAACTTCCGCGGCTACCCGGGCCGGTCGTCGGTCCCGAAGTGCCCTGCGCCCGTCGGCCACGGGACGACGCCGTGCTTCAGCAATCCCGTCGCGCACCTGAATGCCAACGGCATCCGCGCGACGGTGTACCAGGTCAACCAAGGCGCGGACCAGTGGCACATCCTGCTCGCGTGGCATTACCGCGGGACGCTCTACGCCGTCAGCGAGCACGTGATCCCGCCGTACCGATTCTCGACGCAGGTACGCCACAACCTGTCGCTGCTGCTCAAGAGTCTCGTGCTCGTCCGGCCGCACAGCTGATGAAGCTGACACGGCGTCGGTTCGTCGGCGGCGCGGCGGCCGCCGTCGTCGGCGGCGCAGGCATCTACGAGCTCGTCGATCAGCTCGGCACCTCACCGAAGCGGCCGGCAAGGCCCGTCGCCGCCTTCGACGAACAGCATCTGATCGACCTGCGCACGACGCAGAGCGAAGGCGTGGAGGTCGTCGTGCCGCCGCTGCACAGCGAGATCGTCACGGCAGCAGTGGACGACGTCGATCTCGCGCAAGCCCGGCAGCAGCTCGACGACGCGCTCGCGAGCCTCGAGTCGTCGTACGACCCGACGACTCCCGCCGGGCTCGGGATCACCGTCGCCTGGGGCTCTCCGTACTTCGCGCGCGTGCATGCGGCCGCGCAGCGCCATCTGCCGTTCGACCGGCGTGCGCAGAAGCCGGTGCTCTTGCCGACGCGCCGCTTCCCGAGCGATCCGGAAACGACGATTCTCGAGCAGAACGACGTCGCGTTCCTCTTGCGCAGCGACACGCTCGCGCACATCCAGGCCGCGGAGCGCGCGCTACGCGGCCTCGACTTCCTGCACGTGACAAGCGTGCGCCGTGGATTCGCCGGCGGCGGCTTCGACGGGAAGCAGAGCCTGCCGAAGAAGCTCGCACTGGCGGCCGGCGTTCCCGGCGCCGATCTGATCCCCGACACGTCGGAGCTCTTCCTCGGCTTCACCTCGACGCAGAAATCCGGCCTCGGGCCGCGGCTGATCGCGAACCACGAGACGCTCGGGTACGTCGACCTGCGCGGCGGCTACTTCCACGGGGGCACGCACATGCACCTCTCGCACATCAGCGAGGACCTCGAGGCGTGGTACCTCAACTTCGACTTCGGCGAGCGTGTCGTGACGGCTTTTGCGCCGGGGCAGAAGGCGAAGCCGAACCAGCAGACCGTGCCGCAGGGGCCGAAGGACATCCACGACGCCGCGCAGATGCGGCAGACGTTCGACCGCACGGGACGCTTCGGGCACAGCGCGTCGATCCAGCCGACGTCGCGGCTGCTGCAGGATCACGTCGGGCCGGACGGCACCGTGTATCCGAAGGGGACGGCGATCCCGCAGCGAGCCGATTTCAACACGCTCGACAACCCGTTCTTCTTCTCCGCCGATCCCGCGCGGGACAAATGGACGAAGGACCCGGCGGCCGGCGTGCACTTCGTCGTCTTCAATCCCACCGGCGACGACTTCGAGCGCAACCGGCTCGCGATGGACGGGCAGCTCCCCGACGGCACGAAGCTCGACGTGCAGCCGCGCTCTCGCGCGCAGGGCTTCAACTCGGTGCTGACGACGACCCACCGCCAGAACTTCCTCGTGCCGCCGCGGCGGCACCGGTCGTTCCCCCTCGCCGAGCTCTCTTGACCGACGGCTCGACCGCGATCGCCGAGGTGCACGCGCTGCTGCGCGTGCTCGCGGCGGGACGCGACGTGCTCGAGCTCGGCAGCGCGTTCGGCATCGGCGCGGTCGCCATGGCCGAGACTGCGCGCCGAGTCGTCACGATCGAGCTCGATCCGGAGCGCGCAGCGTCGACCCGCGAGCGCGTGCGCGACCTGCAGAACGTCGAGGCGCTCGAGGGCGACTGGCGTCGGGTCGCCGCGGGACGATTCGGTCTCGTCTTCGCTGACGCGGGCGCGTACGAATGGAATCGCGTGGTCGAGCTGACGGAGATCGGCGGCTTCATCGTCAAGGACGACTTGACGCCGGGTCGTGCGATCGACGGCGACCCCGTGCGCGAGTTCCTCCTGCGCGACTCGCGGCTGGTCGCGACCGAGCTGCTGACGACGCCGGAGGCCGCCGCGATCGTCGCGGTCAGAGTCGTGTGACGAGCAGCGACGCGCACAGCGTCAACGGCACGAGCACGACGCCGTACAGCGAGTAGCGCCGGATCGACGGCCGTGCGCCGTTCGCCCGCGCCACCTGCAACCAGAAGAGCGCCGACAGCGAGCCGGTGACCGCGAGGTTCGGCCCGAGGTCGAGCCCGAGCAGGAGGGCGCGCGGATGCGCCGGTGGATGCGACGACAAGAGCATCGCGGCGGGCAGGTTGTTGACGACCACCGCTGCGCCGACCGCGAGCCAGGCCGTCGCCCAGCGGCCGAGGTGGACGGCGCCGGGCGCGATCGAGCCGAGGAGCACCGCGATCGCCAACATGCCGGCGAGGAGCGGCGGGTTGACCGCACGCGGCGACGTCCGCGCGAGCAGCGCCACGGCGAGGCCGAGCGCGAGCACGGGCAGCGCCGGTTGCGCGAGCACGAGCACGAGCACGGCCGCGACGGCGGTCGCGACGGTCCCCACGCGAGGCGTGAAGGACGGGCGTGCGTACGGCTCCGGATGCACCTCGCCGCGCAGGAGCGCGACGAAGCCGATCGTCAACGCGACCGAGACGCACCATGCCGGCGCGAGTCGCGAGGCGAATGTCGTGCCGGCGACGTGGTGCTCGTGGGCGAGCACGATCAGGTTCGTCAGGTTCGAGCCGGGGAGGAGCAGCGACGCCGAGTTCGCCGTGAACACCGCGCCGTAGAGGAACGGGTCCTCGCGCAGGCCTCG
Organism: Thermoleophilia bacterium; assembly: GCA_025934995.1. GTDB lineage: Bacteria > Actinomycetota > Thermoleophilia > Gaiellales > Gaiellaceae > Palsa-739. The sequence continues at coordinate 6,459 of JAICWC010000107.1, forward strand.
TGCACGCGCCGCGTGCAGGAGCACCGGCGTCATGAAGACGACCGCCGTGTCGAGGTTCAGGACGGCAGTGACGACGGCCTCGACGAGCAGCAGGCCGGCGAGCAACGCGAACGCGCCGCCGGGCGCGCGCGCGACGAAGCTGCCCGCGGCTGCAAACAGTCCCTCGCGCGCCGCCGTCGCACCGATCAGCAGCAAGCCGGCGACGAGTGCGAACGCCGGCCACGCCTGGTCGAATGCCGCCCTCACCCGGCGAGCCGCTCGAGAACGAGCGCGACGCCGTCCTCGTCGTTCGTCGCCGTCACCTCGTCGGCTATCGCGAGCACGTCGGCGTGCGCATTGCCCATCGCCACGCCGCGGCCTGCCCAGGTCAGCATGGGAATGTCGTTCGGGTAGTCGCCGAAAGCGATCACCTCTTCGGGCGGAACGCCCAGCTCGGCCACCGCAGTCGCCTTGTTGACGCCCGCCGCGGTCACCTCGACAGCCTCCGAGCCGGACGCGACGACGGTCAGGCCCTCGCCGACGATCTCGCGTGCGAGATCCTGGATCGCAACGGTCTCGTGGTCGGCGTGCCGCAGGATCAGCTTCGTCGCGGGATCCGCGAGCAGCTCGACGACGTCGGCGACGCGCGTGCCCGGCGGCGGCGTCCAGTCCCACGCGGAGAACCCCGGCTCATGGGCGAACCCCTCGTGCTCGACGGCGAAGCGGATCCCGGGCAGACGCTCGCGCAGCTCGTGTACCAGGTGCAGCGCGACCTCCGTCTCGAGCAGGCGCTGGCGTACGGTCGTCCGCGACGCCAGATCGAAGACGAGGGCGCCGTTCGAGCAGATCGCGCTGCCGCCGACGCCGAGCTCCGCCGCGATTGCGTGCATCGTCATCGGCCCGCGCGCCGTCACGAGCACGATGTCGAGGGTGGTGTCGCGGATCGCGCGCTTCGTGCGCTCGCCGATCGTCCCGTCGCTGCGGAGCAGCGTCCCGTCGAGGTCGATTGCGGCTAGCCGAAAAATGCCTGCGCCACCGCGTACCACTCGGGCGGAACGGTCTTGAGCTCCGCCGTTGCCTCCTCGAGCGAGACGGCGACGATGTCGTCGCCCTGCAGCGCCGCCATCAGGCCGAACTGCCCCGACAGCGCGAGCTCGGCGGCCTTCAGTCCGAAGCGCGTCGCGAGCACCCGGTCGCGCGCCGTCGGTGAGCCGCCGCGCTGGACGTGACCGAGCACGGTGACGCGCGTCTCGAAGCCGGTGCGCGACTCGATCTCCTGCGCGAGCGCCTCGCCGACGCCGCGCTTCGACAACGTCACGTGGCCGAACTGGTCGACCTCGCCGTCGTCCGCGAGCCCCGGCAGCTCCGTGCCCTCGCTCGCGACGATGATCGAGAAGTTCTTGCCGCGTGCGTGCCGCTTGCGCAGCGCCTCCGCCACCTGCTCGTAGTCGAGCGGCTGCTCGGGGATGACGATCGCGTCGGCGCCGCCGGCGATCCCGCTCATGACGGCGATCCAGCCGGCGTGGCGGCCCATCACCTCGACGACCATGACGCGGTTGTGCGACTCGGCGGTCGTGTGCAGGCGGTCGATCGCCTCGGTCGCGATCGAGACCGCGGTGTCGAACCCAAACGTGTAGTCCGTGCCGGAGAGGTCGTTGTCGATCGTCTTCGGGACGCCGACGACCGGGACGTCGTGCTCGGCGTGCAGCCGCGTAGCGACGCCGAGCGTGTCCTCGCCGCCGATCGCGACGATTGCGTCGAAGCCGCGGTCGCGGATGCTCGCGAGCACCTTGTCGACGCCGCCGTCGAGCTTGTACGGGTTCGTCCGGCTCGTGCCGAGGATCGTTCCGCCGCGCGGGAGGATGCCCGAGACGTCCCGCAGCGGCAGGTCGCGGAACAGCCCTTCGACGAGCCCGCGCCATCCCTCGAGGATGCCGACGCAGTCCCAGCCGGCGGCGTCGGACTCACGGACGACGGCGCGGATGACCGCGTTCAGGCCCGGGCAGTCGCCGCCGCCGGTGAGGATGCCGATCGTGTTCGCCACGCGTGTAGTCCTACCAGCGGAGAAAGCCGAGGGTCTCCGGTTTGTTCGGCCTGCAGAAGTGCGGCGGGTGGGATTTGAACCCACACGTCCCGAAGGACAGTGGCTTTTGAGGCCACCGTGTCTACCGTTCCACCACCGCCGCCTGGCCCTCCATGGTACGCGGACAAGGGCGACCCCACTTGAAAACCGGGCGCGAGCAGGGGATACTCGCGCGCACAAGAACGGTTGTTCTTCCGCGGAAATATCCCAACCGGGTTGGAGGAGGTAGCGTGAAGAAGAAGGTCTCCCTGCTGGCGTTCGTGGGGGCGATTGTTGTTGTCGCCGCACTGTTCGCCGGCTATTCGGGCACGGCGAAGAGCGCGTCCACGGTGAACGCTCTCCCGTCGTCGTCCTGCGGTCCGATTGTCTACAAGGGGTCGGGCAAGCCCACGTACATCATCGCCTCGGATCTGCCGCTGCAGGGCGCGATCCGAAAGCAGACCGTGCAGATCTCTCGCGCGATGATCTGGGCGCTGCAGCAGAAGGGCTGGAAGGCCGGCAACACGCCGATCGGCTACCAGTCGTGCGACGACTCGACCGCGCAGTCCGGCGGTTGGGACTCGGGCAAGTGCGCGACCAACGCCAGGCTCTTTGCCACGAACACGTCGGTCATGGCCGTCGTCGGAACGTTCAACTCCGGCTGCGCGAAGATCGAGGTGCCGATCCTGAACCGCGCCCATCCAGGCCCGCTCCTCGAGGTCAGCCCGGCGAACACGAACGTCGGCCTGACGAAGAAGTGGGATCCGGGTGAGCCGCAGAAGTACTACCCGACGGGCGTGCGCAACTACGCGCGCGTCGTCGCGACGGATGACATCCAGGGCCCGGCCGATGCGCTCTATTCGCAGATCAAGGGCTACAAGAAGGTGTTCGTCCTGAACGACAAGCAGACCTACGGCTTCGGCGTCGCCACGACGTACAAGAACGCGGCGAAGAAGCTCGGGATCAAGGTCGTCGGCTTCAAGGGTTGGGATGCGAAGCAGTCCAGCTACGAGTCGCTCGCGAACCTGATCAAGGCGTCTGGGGCGCAGGCCGTCTTCCTCGGCGGCATCGTGTGCAACAAC
>JAICWC010000121.1 GCA_025934995.1 Thermoleophilia bacterium
AACAACGTCGGCGTCGCGTACCAGCGGACGTTCGAGGAGGTGACCGACGCCGACTGGGACGAGCTGTGGCAGCTCAACGTCATGAGCTACGTCCGCTCGATCCGCGCCGCACTGCCGGGGATGAAGGAGCGCAGGAGCGGCGTCATCGTCAACGTCTCCTCCACCGCGGGGAAGCGCCCCTCCGCATCCATGCCGGACTACTCGGTCACGAAGGCGGCGGTGCTCTCGCTGTCCCGGCTGATCGCCGACGTCTACGCGAAGGACGGGATTCGCTGCAACGCGGTCACGCCCGGTCCGACGGCGACGGAAGCCTGGCTCGGCGAGGGCGGGCTCGCCGATCAGCAGGGCGCGCGGAGCGGCAAGTCCCGCGACGAGGTGCTCGCCGCCGTCGGCGCCGGTCGCCCGCTCGGACGCTTGGCGGAGCCGGACGAGATCGCTTCGGTCGTGGCGTTTCTGTGCTCGCCCCGGTCGTCCTACGTCACGGGCGCGGCTTGGAGCGCCGACGGAGGAACCGTCCCGATCATCCTCTAGTGTGAATCCGGGATGCCGGAAACCGCCGGTCGCGTTGCCGATGCCTTCGCCGGGCTCGTGCGGGAGCACGAGGAGCGCTGGCTGTCGCCGCTCGCCGTCCGCTCGTACGAGACGCGCGGGCGCGAACATCGAGAAGAGGAATGCCGTGTGCGCACGCCCTTCCAGCGCGACCGCGACCGCATCGTCCACTCGAAGGCGTTCCGCCGGCTGCGCCACAAGACGCAGGTCTTCGTCGATCCCGAGGGCGACCACTTCCGCACGCGGCTCACGCACACGCTCGAGACGGCCGGCATCGCGCGCGGCGTCGCGCGCGCGTTGCGGCTGAACGAGGATCTCGTCGAGGCGATCGGACTCGGCCACGATCTCGGGCATCCGCCCTTCGGCCACGCCGGAGAGCACGCGCTCGACGAGCTGCTGCGTTCGCGCGGCGGCGCCGGGTTCCGGCACAACGAGCACTCGCTGCGCGTCGTCGAGCGTCTCGAGCGCGACGGGCGGGGGCTCAACCTGACGTGGGAGGTGCGCGACGGCATCCTCAAGCACACCGGCGACGTCGAACCGGAGACGCTCGAGGGAAAGATCGTGCGCATCGTCGACCGCGTGGCCTACATCAATCACGACATCGACGACGCGATCCGCGCCGGTGTCCTGCGTGTCGACGATCTGCCGCCGGAGGAGATCGCGATTCTCGGCGATTCCGGCTCGCGACGCATCGACACGCTCGTCCACGACCTCGTCGAGACGTCCGCAGACACGGGCGACATCCTGCAGAGCGACGAGGTGGGGGAGGCGATGCTGTCGCTGCGCAGCTTCATGTTCGCGCGCGTCTACCACGAGCAGGACCACTCGCACGTCCGCGCGACCGTGCAGCGGATCTTCGACGACCTCGTCGAGAAGAAGGGCTACACGCTCGAGGACGCGACCGACTATCTCGCCGGCATGACCGACAGGTTCGCGCTCGCGTACGAGGTCTGAATGCCGCGGATCAAGGACAGCTCGGTCGAAGCCGTCAAGTCGGCGATGGAGATCCTCCCGGTCGTCGAGGACTGTGTGCAGCTGCGCAAGGCGGGCGGGACGTACAAGGGGCTGTGCCCGTTCCACCAGGAGCGGACGCCCAGCTTCATCGTCACGCCCGCGCGCGGTTCCTTCAAGTGCTTCGGCTGCGGCGAAGGCGGCGACGCGATCTCGTTCGTGCAGCGGATGGACAATCTCGACTTCGTGACCGCGATCGAGGTGCTGGCGAAGCGCTTCGGCGTCGAGCTCGAATACGAGGAGAGCAACCCCGAGGCCGATCGCGAGCGGCGCCGCCGCGAGCGGCTGCTGCAGCTGCTCGAACGCGCGACCGTGTTCTACGAGCGCATCCTCTGGGACAGCGAACAGGGGAAGCTCGCACGCGACTACCTCGCGTCACGCGGCCTCGGGGAGGAGATCGCGCGGAAGTTCCGGCTCGGGTACGCGCCCGGCGGGCCGACGCTGACGCGGCTCGCGCAACAGCAGGAGTTCACCCAGGACGAATTGCTCGCCGCCGGCCTCGGCAACCGGCGCGGCAACGACTACTTCAACCGGCGTCTGCTCTTTCCGCTCGCCGACGCGCGCGGCCAGGTGCGCGGTTTTCAGGCGCGCAAGCTGCACGACGACGATGCGCTGCAGGCGAAGTACGTCAACTCCCCGGAGAGCGCGCTCTTCAAGAAAGGCGAAATGTTGTACGGCCTCGACGGCGCACGCCAGCCGATGGCGAAGCAGGACCGCGCGGTGATCGTCGAGGGGAACACGGACGTGATCGCGCTGCGGCAGGCGGGATTCGAGCCGGTGGTCGCGTCGATGGGGACGGCGCTCACCGAGGCGCAGCTGCGCGAGCTGAATCGGCTGACGAAGCGGTTGTTCCTCTGCTTCGACTCCGATGCCGCCGGCCAGGAGGCGACGCTGCGCGGAATGGAGCTCGCAGTCAAGCAGGGCTTCGAGGTGCAAGTCGTCGCGCTCCCGAAGGGCACGGATCCCGCAGACGATCCGGACGCGTTCCAGCGCGAGCTCGCCCGGCCGGTCGGCTATCTCGTCCACCGCGTCCGGCTGCTGCACCAGAAGGCGCCCGACCAGCAGTCGGCCTACACGGAGATTCGGTCCTTCCTCAACGCACACACGGATTCGCCCGAGCATCAGGAGGCACGACGGCTCGCGACCGACCTCCTCGATCTGCCGCCGGAGACGCAGGTCGCCCTGGCGCCGGCGAGCGGCCGTCGCCGCGGCGTCGCGATCACACCGCGGCTGCTCGAAGCGGGTCAGAGGCTGGAGCGGAGCGCGCTCGCCGGCGTCGCCGTGAACGAGAACCTGCAGCGCTTTCTCGAAGGCCTGACACCGGAGCACTTCGACAGCGAGCTGCACCGCCGCGTTCGCGCGCACCTCCTCGGCGAGAAGACGGACGACGAAGATGTCCTCTCACTCGTCGACGAGCTGCACGCGCTCGCCGGTCTGGAGGAGATCGACGAGCAGACTGCGGAGCAGATGCTTCTCCGCCTCCGCGAGCGTCGGCTGCAGCGCCAGCTCCAGGACGCGAAGCCCGATCACTTCCTCGAGCTCCAGCAGCGGCTGGCCGAGGTCCGGGACGCGATTCGCGAATTCGCCTAGCTACAATGGCCGCCGCTGAGCGATCCCCGGTAGCTCAATTGGCAGAGCATCCGGCTGTTAACCGGAGGGTTGTTGGTTCGAGTCCAACCCGGGGAGCTTCTTCGGCTCTAGGCGATGCCGACGCCGCGGGCGAAGCCCACCGCAGCCACCGCCCCGACGGCCGCGAAGCCGGCGATCACGAGCTCCCGGGCGCGCGGCCGCTGCTCGAGCAGCGACGCGAGCACGAGGAAGAGCGGGAAGTCCGCGAGCATGAAGCGGGAGAGGCTGACGAGCGGCTCGTAGAAGGGCGGCGCCGCAACGATCATCAGCAGCGTCCCCCACGAGAAGACCGCGAGCGCCGGGCCGAGCCGCCGCCACGCGAGCACCGAGAGCCAGACGGCAATGATCAGGCACACGAGGTCGTAGACGTTCTTGATCGCGAGGACGATGTAGTCCGGATAGGTCGTGTGCGACGGCAGGTGCAGCAGCAGGTTCGAGAGCGCGATCTCGAATTGCCGCGCCGAATGCCAGTACGCGTGCAGCGACGGCGTGTACCGCTGCCAGTCGCGCTCCTCCGCGTGCGAGAACGCGAGCGCGTCGCCGTAGTGGCGGTGGAGATAGAGCAGCCAGAGCCCGAGCGCGAGCGGGACGAGCAGCAGCGGCGCGAGCCGGCGGACCGACGGCCAGAAGACGATCGCGAGCGCCGGCACGAGCGCCAGCCCGAGCAGGCGCGTGTCGACGGCGAGCGCGGCGGCGGTTCCGGCAGCGAGCGCGCGACCGCGGTCGGCGGCGTCGAACGCCAGCAGCACGAAGAGCAGGAAGAGCGAGTCCGAGTAGACGGCCGTGAAGACGAACGCGAGCGGATAGAGCGCGAAGAGCAATAGGACCGTGCGCGGGCCGTCCGCGGGCAGCCGCCGGCCCGCGATGCGGGCGAGCAGCACCGCGCAGCCGGCCGCCGCCGCGAGCGCGATCAGCATCCCCGCCAGGACGTCGTTCCGCACCACCCAGCCGAGCGCGCGCACGAGCAGCGGATACACCGGAAAGAAGGCCGCGGCCTGCTTCGTCGAGTAGCCGTGCTCGGCGATCCGGATGAACCAGCGGCTGTCCCAGCGGTCGAAGGTGCGGAGGAAGAGCTGACCGCCGGGACCGTGCCCGACGGGCGCCCAGAGCAGCGTTGCGGCCGTCCCGACGAGGTAGGCGAGGCGAGTCGCGGTTAAGAAACCGGCAGGCCCGGCAATCCGTCCCCTATGGAAATCGAAAGACAATCCGACCTGATCATGGCGACCGCCCTCGCCAAGACGCTCGCCGAGGTCGTCGAGCGCCTCGACGAGGAGATCTGCGCCGGCTCGACCCTGAGCGAGCTGCGCCGGATCGCCGACCGCGCCGAGGAGGAGCTGGAACAAGCCGCCTAACTCATCCGTTACTAGGTACAATTCGGATACCTAGATGCGAAACGGAGAGTGAGAGGGCTTTGACCGAACTGCTGCTCGTCCCGCTCGAGGACACCGTCGTGTTCCCGGGCATGAGCGTGACCTTGACGGTCGACGTCGGCGACGACGACCGCGTGCTCCTCGTACCGAAGCACGAGGGCGAATATTCGAGCGTCGGCCTCGTCGCCGACGTCGAGGAGCGGGTGCGGCTGCGCGGCGGCGTCCGCGCAGTCACCCTGAACGGCCTGCACCGCGCCGTCATCGGCGCCGCGCGCACCGACGCCCAGGGTCGGCTGCGCGTCGAGGCCGACGAGCGGCCCGACGAGAATCCGCCTCCCGTCCAGACGCGCGAGCTCGAACGCGAGTACCGCGCCGTCGTCGAGGAGATCCTCGAGCTGCGAGAGGCCGACGAGCGCATCTCCGCATTCCTGCGGGCCATCACCGACGCAGGCACGCTCGCCGACACCGCTGCGTACGCGCCGGACATTACCTTCGCGCAGCGCGTGCAGCTGCTCGAGAAAGTGGATGCCATCGAGCGCCTCGAGTTCTCGCTCGAGCTGCAACGCGAGCGGCTCGCCGAGCTGCAGGTTCGCCGGCGCATCCGCGAGGACGTCGAGTCGGACGCGCAGAAGCAGCAGCGCGAGTGGGTCCTGCGCAAGCAGATGGAGTCGATCCGCAAGGAGCTCGGCGAAGACGGCGCGTCCGTGGTCGACGAGTATCGGCAGAAGATCGAGGACGCGGGCATGCCGGACGACGTCCGCGAGCAGGCCGAGCGCGAGCTGCGGCGGCTCGAGACGATGGGCGACAGCTCCGGCGAGGCGTCGATGATCCGCACCTACCTCGACTGGCTCGTTTCCGTGCCCTGGTCCAAGCGCTCCGACGAGCGTCTCGACCCGCAGAACGCACGCGAGGTGCTCGACGCCGACCATGCCGGCCTCGACGACGTCAAGGATCGAATCGTCGAGTACCTGGCCGTCCGCAAGCTGCGCGAGGAGCGCGGGATCCCGAACGACAAGAAGTCGGGCGCGATCTTGACCCTCATCGGCCCGCCCGGAACGGGCAAGACGTCGATCGGCGAGTCGGTGGCGCGCGCTCTGAACCGCGAGTTCGTGCGCATGTCGCTCGGCGGCGTCCGCGACGAGGCCGAGATCCGCGGGCACCGCCGGACATACATCGGCGCGTTGCCGGGCCGTCTCGTGCGCGCGCTGCGCGACGCGGGGACGATGAACCCGGTGATCCTGCTCGACGAGGTCGACAAGGTCGGCGCCGATTGGCGCGGCGATCCGTCGGCCGCACTCCTCGAGGTGCTCGACCCGGCGCAGAACCATTCGTTCCGCGATCACTACCTCGACGTCGAGCTCGACCTGTCCGAGGTGTTCTTCATCGCGACCGCGAACGTCGCCGACACGATCCCGGGACCGCTGCTCGACCGGATGGAAGTCATCCGCTTCGACGGCTACACCGTCGACGAGAAGACGGCGATCGCACGTGACTACCTGTGGCCGCGCCAGCGCGAGCGCAACGGGCTGCTCGAAGAGGAGGTCGCGATCTCCGACGAAACGCTGCAGCTCGTCGTCTCCGAGTACACGCGCGAAGCCGGTGTCCGCCAGCTCGAGCGCGAGCTCGGCACGATCCTCCGCAAGACCGCCACGCAAGTCGCCTCACAGAAGGTCGAGCCGCCGGTGACCGTCGACGCCGCGCTCGTGCGCGACGCGCTCGGCCGCCAGAAGTTCTTCCAGGAGGCGGCAGAGCGCACGGCCGTGCCGGGTGTCGCCACCGGGCTCGCCGTGACGGGCACGGGCGGCGACGTCCTGTTCGTCGAGGCGACGTCGATGGACGGCGGCGGCGACCTTGTGCTCACCGGGCAGCTCGGCGACGTGATGAAGGAGTCGGCACGCATCGCCCTCTCCTACATCCGCTCTCATCAAGAGCAGCTGGGCATCGAGCAAGACGCGTTCAAGGAGAGGACGTTCCACGTGCACGTCCCCGCCGGCGCGATCCCGAAGGATGGCCCGAGCGCCGGCATCACGATGGCGACGGCGCTCGCGTCGCTCCTCTCGGAGCGGCCGGTCAAGCACACCGTCGGGATGACCGGCGAGGTGACCCTGCAGGGGCGCGTGCTTCCGATCGGCGGCCTCAAGCAGAAGGTGCTCGCCGCACACGCCGCCGGGCTGACCGACGTGATCATCCCCGAGCGCAACCGTGCCGACCTCGATGACGTTCCCGCCGATGTGCGCGAGGCGATGAGCTTCCATCCCGTGATGACGCTCGGCGAAGTGCTCGAGCTGGCGCTGGAGCCGAAGTCGAAGCCGGCGCTGCATGCGGTGTAGGCAGTGCAACCCGGTACCCGAGGAGATCGCGCGCGCAGCCGATCTCCTCGGCCGCCGTTGGATGCTCGCGATCCTCTGGGCAGCCGCTGAGGAAGGCGCCGTCCGCTGGAACGAGTTCAAGCAGGCCCTCGAAGGCATTCCGCCGCGCACGCTCGCGCAGCGGCTCGCCGAGCTCGAAGAGGCAGGCGTCCTCGAGCGGCGCGTGCTCACGGAGACGCGGCCGCCGCGTGTCGAATACCGGCTGACGACGGCGGGGCGCAGGCTCGGCGCGCTGGTCGATGCGATGCGCGCATACGCTGCGCACGCGTGAAGATCGACCATCGCTTTCGCGGGCCGGACGCCTCCGGCAACGGCGGCTACTCGTGCGGGTTGTTCGCGCAGCTCGTGGAGGGCGACTCCGAGGTGACGCTGCGCACGCCGCCGCCGCTCGACACGCCGCTGCGCGCCGACGGCCTCGATGTCTACGCGCCTGCCGGCAACACGCTCGTCGCGGAGGTGCGGCCGGCGACGATCGAGCTCGAGTTGCCTTCGCCGCCCACGCACGTCGAGGCGGGCGAGCCGGATCCCGCGCATCCCTTTCCGAACTGCTTCGTCTGCGGGCCGGCGCGTACGGACGGGCTGCGGCTGATGCCGCGCCGGTACGGCTCGGTCGTCGCCGCGCCGTGGCGGCCTGCGGAGGTGAGCCGCGAGCTCGTCTGGGCCGCCCTCGACTGTCCCGGCGCGTTCGCCGTCAACCCGGACTTCTCGCGCGGCGCATGCGTCCTCGGACGGCTGGCCGTCCACGTCGAGGAGCTGCCGGAGGCGGGCGACGACCTCGTCGTCGTCGGCTGGGACCTCGGTGGCGCCGAGGGGCGCCGCTCCCACGCCGGAACGGCCCTCTTTCGAGGGAAAACTCCCCTCGCCTGGGGCCGCGCGACGTGGTTCGCGGTAC
>JAICWC010000094.1 GCA_025934995.1 Thermoleophilia bacterium
ACCGCTGTCCGCAGGGGCACACATTCGAGCGCTTCCAGTCGATGACCGCGCCCGCGCCCGAGAAGTGCGACGTGTGCGGGGCCGCCCCGCTCGAGATCGTGCTCTTTCCGGTCGCGATCCACTACAAGGGCTCCGGCTTCTACTCGACCGACTACGGCAAGGGGAAGCAGAAGGACGGCTCGGGCGAGTCGAAGCCGGTCGAGACGAAGAGCGACTCGAAGCCGGCGGAGTCGAAACCGAAGCCGGCGTCTACTTCGTCTGAGTGAAGGCCGAGTTGCCGCTGAGGCAGCCCGGGCCGTACGGCCCGTCGGCCGGGTTCGGCGGTTGCGCCGCCGAGTTGCCGAGCACTTCCTGAATCACGAGCGCGTCGTTCTCCGACGGCTGCAGGTATCCGTCGCCGAGGTCGCGCCCGCCGAGCCGGCAGTGCAGCGTCGTTCCGGCGCGGAGCTTCACCCAGGCGAGCTGCACGAAGTCGTTCGTCGACAGATCCGTCGAGAGCGGCTTCAGTAGATTGCCGCCGCTGAACGGCAGGTGGAAGAACGTGCCCGCGCTCGCGAGCTTGCTCAGCGTCGCCTGCATCACCTGCTGCTGGTGAACGCCGCGGCTGATATCGGAATCCCCAGGGTTGAGCCGGTTGACGCGGATGCGCGAATAGATCAGGGCCATGTGCCCGCTCATGTGCGTCATCCCCTTGTGGAAGCGCCAGCCTTGCCACGACGAGCACCGCGATGCGGAGTAGGGGCAGTCGAAGCGGTCGGAGAGGATCGGCTCCGGCACGTTGACGTCGATCCCGCCGACCGCGTCGATCAGGCTCACGAACGAGCCGAAGTCGACGATGACGACGTGGTTCACCGGCAGCCCCGTGAACTGCTCGACCGTCCGGATCGCGAGCTTCGGCCCGCCGATCTGCATCGCCGCGTTGATCTTCGAGGAGCCGTAGCCGGGGATCTCGACGCGCAGGTCGCGCGGCAGCGAGAGGAAGACGAGCCGGTGGCTCTTCGGGTCGGTGTGCAGGAGCATCAGCGAGTCGGAGTGCTCGTCGCTGCTGCGACCCGGTTGGCCGTTCTCCGAGTGGTCGGTGCCGATGAGGAGGATGTTCGACGAGTTGCTCATCAGTAGGCCGTTCTGGTGATGCAGCACGGTGTCGACGCCGGGCGCCGTGCTCTGCAGTCGATTGTTCGCGTCGCCGACGCCGCTGCGGACGGAGAAGTAGCCGGCGACCGACCACACGATCAGCAACAGGATCAGCCCGACGACCGTCCACAGCGCGATGCGCTTGCCCGACCACTCGCGACGCGGGCGGCGACGCACGTCGTGTCGTTGCGGTGGCGGTCCCGACGTGCGCCGGCGCTCGCGTCCCGGCAGCGGGACCTTCCCCTTCTGGCGTCCACCTCGGTAGGTGCGATAGGGTTTCTCTCCGGAGGCGGCCATCGAGAGGGTTACGGTACCCACTCGGGATGACCGCAACGCATGCGATCGGGGTCGACCTCGGCGGGACGAAAATCCTCGCCGGAGTGGTCACGCGCGAAGGCGAAGTGCTGCGACGTCACGAGCGGATGACGACGCTCGACTCGCAGGACGCGCTCGTCGCAGAGCTGGAGATCGCGATCGGCGAAGTGCTCGAGGACGATGTCGGCGCGATCGGGATGGGGGTCCCGGGGCCGCTCGATCTGAGCACCGGACGCACGTACGACATGGTCAACCTTCCGTTCCACGACTTTCCGCTGCGCGACCACATGCGGGCGAGGTTCTCGCTGCCGGTCGGCCTCGACAACGACGCGAACGCGGCCGCCGTCGCCGAGTGGCGCGTCGGAGCCGGGCGCGGCGTCGACGATCTCGTGATGTTGACGCTCGGCACGGGGCTCGGCGGCGGCGTCATCTCGAACGGACGGCCGTTCCGCGGCGCGCGCGGTGCGGGCGTCGAGCTCGGCCACACCGTCATCGTGCACGACGGCCGTCCGTGCCAAGGTGGCTGCAGCGGTCGCGGTCACCTCGAGCCGTACGTGACCGGGCTCGCGGCGACGCGCGCGGCGCAGGACGCGTTCGGTCCCGCGGCCGACGCGCACCGTCTCGTTCGTCTCGCGAACGAAGGCGACGCGCAGGCACGGGAGATCCTCGCCGACATCGGTCGCCACCTCGGCTCGGCGATGGGGTCGTTTGCGAACATCTTCGAGCCGGCGCTGATCGTGCTCGGCGGCGGGTTCGGCGTCGCGGCGTGGGAGCACATCGTCGGTCCTGCCGAGGAGGTGATGAAGCGAGAGGCGCTGCGGCCGATGCGCGACGAGGTCCGCGTCGTCCGCGCCGAGCTCGGAACGACGGCAGGCCTGATCGGCGCCGCATTCGTCGGCTTCGAGGCAGCGGATGCCTGAGTTCGCTTTGTGCGTTCCCTTTCCGGGGATCGTCGAGCCCGTCGGCCTTCTCAACGATCTTCCGGCTCACGTCACCATCCTCTGGCCCGCGCCCGGCGACGCGATCGAGATCGCGAAGGCGCTCGAGCCGTTCGACCCGTTCGAGGTCACGTTTGCGCGGCTCGATCGATTTCCCGGCGTGCTCTGGCTCGCACCGGAGCCGGCGGAGCCGTTCGTCGCGATGACCGAGGCGATGATCGCCCGGTTCCCCGACCACCCGCCGTACGGCGGTGCGTATTCGTCGATCATCCCTCACCTCACCGTCGCGCAGGCGCAGCTCGACGAGACGGCGGCGTTGGTCGAGCCGTTGCTCCCGCTCGCGTCGCGCGCCGAGTCCGTCGTCCTGTTCGAATCCGCCGACGGGCGGCATTGGCACGAGCACACGACGCTCGATCTCGGCTGATGCTGCTCGTCTGCGCCACGCCCATCGGCAACCTCGAGGACGTGACGCTGCGCGTGCTCGCGGAGTTGCGCGCCGCCGACGTCGTCTTGTGCGAGGACACGCGACATACGCGCGGCCTCCTCGCGCGTCACGGCATCGAGGGCGTTCGGCTGCTCTCCTACCACGAGCACAACGAGGCGGCGCGCACGGATGAGTTGCTGCCGCGGCTCGTCGCCGGTGAACGGATGGCGCTCGTGTCCGACGCAGGGATGCCCGGCGTCTCCGATCCGGGCGCCCGAATCGTGCGCGCTGCGCTGGAGGCGGGCGTTCTCGTGACCGTGTTGCCCGGGCCGTCGGCGGTGGAGACGGCGCTCGTTGCGTCCGGCTTCGCGGGAGAGGCGTTCCAGTTCGTCGGCTTCCTGCCCCGCAAGACGAGCGAGCTCGCTGCGTTCTGGTCGACGCTGACGATGACGACGGTCGCGTTCGAGTCGCCGCAGCGGCTGCCCGCGACGCTCGCGTCGCTCGCCGCGTTCGATGCGGCGCGTCCCGTCGCGGTTTGCCGCGAGCTGACGAAGAAGTTCGAAGAGGTCGTGCGCGGCGGCTCACAGGTCGTGGCTGCTCACTTCGCACAGCCGCCGAAAGGAGAGATCACGCTCGTGATCGGTGCGGGGGAGAAGGAGCCCGACGAGGCGGCGGCGCTGCAGGCGGTGGCGGAGCTCGTCGACGCCGGGATCCCGCGCAAGCGCGCGGCCGAGATCGTCTCGTCTCTGACGGACGTGTCCCGCAACGCGCTCTACCGCGGCTCGCTGTAATCAGAATTGACAACAGCCGACGCCCTCGCTAGCGTCCACCCTTCTCGTTTTCCATCCTGACAACAGAAGGGAGTCGTCGTGCGGGCGATCGTGGTGGTGGTAGGTGCGTTGGCGTTGATAGGCGTCCCGGCAGCGGGTGCGTGGACGTGGCCCGTGGCCGGCCCGGTGCTCGCGTCGTTCACGTTCGATCCGGCGCACCCGTACGCGGGTGGGCAACACCGCGGCGTCGACATCGGTGCCCCGACGGGCACGACCGTCGTCGCGCCGGCGGCCGGGCAGGTCACGTTCGCCGGGACGGTGCCCGCGAGCGGAAAGAGCGTCTCGATCCTTACGGCCGACGCGCTCTCCGTCACGCTCACGCATCTCGGCTCGGTCGACGTCGCGAAGGGCGCCGTCGTCGCGGAGGGCGCGCCGGTCGGGACGGTCGGGCCGAGCGGGACGCCCGAGCTCGACGTTCCGTACGTTCACCTCGGCGTCCGCGTGGACGCGAACGACGAGGGCTACCTCGATCCCCTCGGCTTCCTGCCGCCGCTCGCGCCGCCGGTCTCGCCGGTGCCCGCGGCTGCGCCGCTGCCTCCTCCCGCGGCTGCCCCCGCGCCGGAGCCGCTGCCGGCGGCGCCGGCGGCCGAGCCTGCGCCGGCTCCAACGACGAGCCACGACCCGGTGGCGCCCGCGACTGCGGGTGTCCCGACGGCGAGCCACGACCCGGTGGCGCCGGCGCCTGCTCCTGCTCCTCCCGCCGCCGAGCCGGCGCCCGCCGTGCCGTCCGCGGCGGAACCCGTCGCGGCGCCGAGCCTGCCGCCGGCCGCGCCGGCGGCGGACGCCGCTCCGGCCGTCGCGTCCGTTCAGTCGCCCGTTCCGGAGCAACCTGCACCCGAGGCGCCGTCGCTCGCGCTCATCGGGCCGAGCCTCCGGACGCTCGGCGTGCCTGCTCCCGCTCCGACGCGGCCCGTCGACTCGCCGGTCCCGGCGGTCGAACCGTCTCCCCGGCCGTGGCGGCACATCGGCGTCCGGCCGGTTGCGGCACCGCCCTCGCACACACGCGCAGCGGAGCCGGCCTCCGAGGGTCGTCGTCCGTCCGTCGGCCGTGTCGCGAGGCGGCTGCCGATGGTGCCCGCCGCTTCGGGCGGCAGCCGCCGGCCGCGCGCAATCACGCCCGCACGTCGATCGCTCCCATTCGTGCTGCTCTCTGCGGCGGCGGCGGCGATCGCAGCGTTGCTCCTGCTCGTTCGTATGATCTTTAGCCCGTCTTCGAGCAGCGAAGGAGCACGCACTGTCCGAGAAGATCCTCGTTGCCCCGGCATGGCCGTATGGCAGCGGCCCGCGGCACATCGGCCACGTGGCGGGCTTCGCCGTGCCCGCGGACGTGTTCGCGCGCTATCACCGGCTCAAGGGCGACGACGTGCTGATGGTCAGTGGGACGGACGAGCACGGGACACCGGTCATGGTCGCGGCCGATCGGCAAGGGGTGTCGCCGCGCGAGCTCGCTGATTCCGGCAACGAGATCATCCGAACCGACCTGCGGAACCTCGGCATCTCGTACGACTGCTTCACGCGGACGACGACGCTCAACCACCGCCGCGTCACGCAGGACCTGTTCCGCACGCTCCACCAGAAGGGCTACCTGATCGAGCAGCGTGCGCTCGGCGCCTTTTCGCCGTCGACCGGCCGCACGCTGCCCGACCGCTACATCGAGGGAACGTGCCCGATCTGCGGCTTCGCGAGCGCCCGCGGCGATCAATGCGACAACTGCGGCAACCAGCTCGACCCGGTCGACCTGATCGATCCGCGTTCGATCATCGACGGCTCGACGCCCGAGTTCCGCGAGACGACGCATCTGTTCCTCGACCTGCCCGCGTTCGCGGACCAGCTGGAGGAATGGATCTCGAAGCAGGACACGTGGCGTGCGAACGTGCGCAATTTCTCACTCGGACTCGTCCGCGAGCTGAAGCCGCGCGCGATGACGCGCGACATCGACTGGGGCGTGCCGGTTCCGGTCGAGGGCTACCCGGAGGAGACGAAGCGGATCTACGTGTGGTTCGACGCGGTCATCGGCTACCTGAGCGCGAGCGTCGAATGGGCGCACAACGTCGGCCGCCCGGACGCGTGGCGTGAATGGTGGCAGAACGCCGACGCGCGCCACTTCTACTTCATGGGCAAGGACAACATCGTCTTCCACACGGTGATCTGGCCGGCGATGCTGCTCGGCTACGGATCGGGCGGCGAGCTCGGCGCCCGCCGCGGCGACCTGCACCTGCCGACGAACGTCGTCGCGAGCGAGTACGTGACGATGGAAGGCAAGAAGGCGAGCTCGAGCCGCAACGTCGCCATCTGGGTCCGGGACTTCCTGTCGCGCTACGACGCCGATCCGCTCCGCTACTACCTGACCGCCGCAGGGCCCGAGACGCAGGACTCCGACTTCACGTGGGAAGAGTTCGTCCGCCGGAACAACGACGAGCTGCTCGCGAACTGGGGCAACCTCGTCAACCGCACGCTCGTCAACGCGCACCGCAACTTCGGCGAGGTGCCGCAGCCCGGCGAGCTGACCGAGGTCGACCGAACCGTGCTCGACGGCGTCGCCGCCGCCTTCGACGAGGTCGGCGCGTTGATCGACCAAGCACGGTTCCGCGCAGCGATCGGGGAGATCATGCGCGCATCGACGCTCGCCAATCAGTACGTCGCCGACCAGGCGCCGTGGGCGCTCGTGAAGACCGACCTCGAGCGGGCAGCGACAGTTCTCTATGTCGCGCTGCGGTGCGTGGACTCCCTGAAGACGCTCTTCGCGCCGTTTCTGCCGTTCACGTCGCAAACCGTGCACGAGCTGCTCGGCTACGACGGTTGGCTCGCAGGCCCGCTCGAGTTCCGCGCGTTCACGGAGGAGGACGGTGCGACGCACGAAGTGCTCACGGGCGATTACGCAGCCTGGGTCGGCACGTGGGGGCCGAGCGAGCTGCAGCCCGGCCAGACGTTGCAGGAGCCGCGACCGCTGTTCCGCAAGCTGCCGCCGGAGACGGTCGAGGAAGAGCTCGAGCGGCTCGGCCTGACCGCGTGATCGACACGCACGCGCACCTCGACGCGCTCGGCGAGGACCCTGCAGCGGTCGTCGCCCGTGCGCGTGCCGCGGGCGTCTCGCGCATCCTCACGATCGGCACCGACCAGGCCGTCGCGCTCGCGGCCGCACACGAGGGTGTGTACGCGGTCGTCGGGATCCATCCGCACGACGCCGGCGATCCGTACGACGTCGACCTCCTGCGCGGCCTGCTCGCGCACCCGAAGGCGGTCGCCGTGGGGGAGATCGGGCTCGACTACTTCCGCGAGTACGCGCCGCACGATGCGCAGGCGGAGCTCTTCGACGCGCAGCTCGAGCTCGCGAGCGACCTCGGCAAGCCCGTCGTCATCCACACGCGCGCGGCCGACACCGACACGCTCGCGCATCTCGAACGCTTCGACGGCACCGTCGTCCTGCACTGCTTCTCCTCTCCGCACCTGCTGCCGACGGCGCTCGAGCGCGGCTGGTACGTCTCGTTCGCCGGCAACGTGACGTACAGGAACGCGAGCGATCTGCGGGTCGCGGCGACGCAGGTCCCTGCGGATCGCCTGCTCGCCGAAACCGACTGCCCGTACCTCGCACCCCAGCCGGTGCGCGGCCGGAAGAACGAGCCGGCGTTCGTCGTGCACACGCTTGCACAGCTCGCGGAGACGCGCGGCGAGACCGTCGCGGGGCTGCGCGAGCAGATCGAGCGCAACGCGAGCGCATGCTTCGGCCTGTGAAAAAGGAATACGGCCAGCACTTCCTGGTCGACGAGAACATCCTCGGCGTCATCGGCCGCCTTGCCGACCTGCAGGCCGACGACGTGGTCCTCGAGATCGGTCCCGGCGAGGGTGTGCTCACGCGCTACCTCGCGGCGCGAGTCGCCCACGTGCACGCCGTCGAGATCGACGCGTCGCTCGCGCCGCACCTCGAGGGAATCGGCGACAACGTCGATCTCCGCTTCGGCGACGCGCTGCACGTCGACCTGCGAACGAACGCGACGAAGCTCGTCGCCAACCTTCCGTACAACGTCGCGACGCCGTTGCTCCTCGAGAGTCTCGACGGACTGCCCGAGATCGAGCTCTGGTGCGTGATGGTGCAGCGCGAGGTCGCGGACCGCCTGTTGGCTCAGCCGCGCACCAAGGCCTACGGCGCGGTCAGCGTGCTCGTGCAGCTCGTCTGCGAGCGCACCGGCTTCCATCCCGTCTCGCGCACGGTTTTCCGGCCGCCACCGAACGTCGACTCCGCACTCGTCGCGTTCCGGCGCATCGGCCTGCCGGCGGACTACGCGCGCCTCAAGAAGGTGGTTGCCGCCTCGTTCGGTCACCGTCGCAAGACACTGCCGAACTCGCTCGAATTGAGCGGGCTCGCAGCCCGTGCGGAGGCAGCCGCCGCGCTCGAGGGCATCGGCCTCGCGCCGACCACCCGGGCGGAGGCTCTGCGCCCGATCGACTTCGTCGCGCTTGCCGAGACGTTGCGTCTCCGCGCGCTCATCCCGGATGCCTCGGTGAGGTTGACCGGCAGCGCGTCATTCCGCGGCTATCCGGCCGACGACGTCGATCTCGTCGTCGTCACCGACGACGTCGAAGCGGCCGCCGCGCGCGTCGGCCTGCCCGAGCTCTACCGCGAGCAGTGGCGCGACGACTGGATGGCTTTTCGCAGCGACGGCCGGCCGCAGGTCGACGTCGTCGTCACGAAACCGGGAACGCTCGGCCATGCGCATCACGTCCGCGCGTGGGAACGGCTCCGCGACGATCCGGCACTGCTCGCGGAGTACCGGACGGTCAAGGGCAACTCCGAGCGGAAGCGCGAATTCTTCGAACGCGTCGTCGACACGTTCTGGAACGAATGAGAGGGTCCGCGCCTGCGAAGATCAACCTCGGCCTCGTCGTCGGGCCGCTACGCGAGGACGGGAAGCACGAGCTGCTGACCGTCTACCAGCGCATCGGCATCGCCGACCGGATCGACGTCGACGAGTCCGACCGGCTCGCGGTCCAGGGCTTTCCGCAGGACACACTCGTGCGCGGCGCGCTCGAGGCACTCGCTGGAGTGGCGGGAATAGAGCCGCGCTGGCGTGTGCGCATCGAGAAGCGCATCCCCGTCGCGGCCGGCCTCGGCGGCGGCAGCTCGGACGCCGCGACCGCGCTTCGCCTTGCGAACACGACACTCGACGACTCCGCGCTGCACGGCGTCGCCGCGCGCGTCGGCGCCGACGTCCCCTTCTTTCTTCGCCAGGGGCCGCAGCTCGGGACCGGCGACGGGTCCGACCTCGAGCCGCTCGACCTCCCGCAGGACTACTGGGTCGTTCTGGTCAGCCCGCGCGACGTGCGCAAGGAATCGACCGCGGCCGTGTACCGCGCGTTCGACGAGCGCGGCGGCGCCGACGGCTGGGAGCAGCGACGGGAAGCATTCAGGGCGGTCCTCAGAGACGTCCGCCGGCCGCGCGATCTCGCGCGGCTGCCGCCGAACGACCTCGCGAGCTCGCCACACGTTGCGACGCTCCGCGAGCTCGGCGCGTTCCACGCCGACGTCAGCGGCGCCGGCCCGACGGTGTACGGGCTCTTCCACCATCGCGCGCACGCCGTCGCCGCGCGGCGCAAGCTCCGGCGCCTCGGCGACACATGGCTCACGGCACCAGCGTGGTACGGTTGACGACAGGGTGTTGAGCGATTCCCCGCACGCTGTCGAGCACGGATCGAGCCGCGCCGGCCGCTGGCTCGAGCAGCGCCGCTACCGCCTCTCGTTCTGGATCGCAGGCCTCGAATCGCTCGTCGTCCTCTTCTCTCACGACGTCACCAAGTGGACGGTCATCGTCCTCGCGATCGTCGGCGTCGTCGCCTGGCTCGGCGGGCGCGACTCCCGCTCGCACGTCGTCCGCGAGGTTCTGTGGATCTTCGCGGCGTCGCAGCTCCTGGCCGTGATCGGCGTCATCCTCGCGTGGATCGTCAAATGGGCGATCATCCTCGCGATCGTCGTCTTCGCGGTCGTCGGCCTCGGCTACCTGTTTCTCGACCGCCGGTAAGATTGGCCCTTGCCCTGGGGCGTGGCCAAGCGGTAAGGCAACGGGTTTTGGTCCCGTGATCCCAGGTTCGAATCCTGGCGCCCCAGCCACCTCTTCCTGATATGGCGAACGACGTCACAGCAGTCGTCATGGCCGCCGGTCTCGGCACGCGCATGAAGAGCGCGACGCCGAAGCACCTGCACCCCCTGCTCGGCCGCCGGCTCGTGGACTGGGTCGTGACGGCCGCCCGCGACGCCGGCGTCGAGCGCGTCGTCGTCGTCACGTCGCCGGACGCAGCCGACCGATTTCCGGCCGGGGAGGTGGCAGTGCAGGCGCTGCCGCTCGGAACGGGTGACGCCGTCCGCGCGGCGCGCGCCGCGCTCGGCGACGTGGGGGGCGACGTGCTCGTGCTGAACGGCGACG
Source organism: Thermoleophilia bacterium (assembly GCA_025934995.1). Classification (GTDB taxonomy): domain Bacteria; phylum Actinomycetota; class Thermoleophilia; order Gaiellales; family Gaiellaceae; genus Palsa-739. The sequence continues at coordinate 10,058 of JAICWC010000094.1, forward strand.
TCCCGGGCCTCTCGCCGCAGACGGTCCGCGACCTGCTCGAGACGCACCGCCGCGAGCAGGCCGCCGGCACGGTCCTCTCGTTCGAGCCGGAGGACGTGCGCGAGTACGGCCGAATCGTCCGGGACGCCGACGGGAGGCTCGCGCGCATCGTCGAGGCGAAGGACTGCTCGCCGCAGGAGCTCGCGCTCGGCGAGGTGAACTCGGGCATCTACGTCTTCCGCGGTGAGCTCCTCTGGCCGCTGCTCGACCGGCTCGAGCCGAAGAACGCGCAGGGCGAGCTCTACGTGACCGACACGCTCGGCCTGCTCGTGCAGGACGGCGAGGCGGTCGCCGTGCACGTCGCGCCGGTTGCCTGGGAGGTCGAGGGGATCAACACGCGGGTCGAGCTCGCGTTCGTCGCGGGCAAGCTGCGCGACCGGATCAACGAGGCGCACATGCTCGCCGGCGTGACGATCGTCGACCCGAAGTCGACCTGGATCGAGGCGGGGGTCGAGCTGGCCCAGGACGTGACCGTCCATCCGTACACCGTGATCCGCGGCGATGTCCGGATCGATTCCGGCGTCGAGGTCGGGCCCTTCGCCTACGTGCGGCCAGGCACGACCGTCGGCGAGCGCGCGAAGGTCGGGACGTTCGTCGAGATCAAGAACTCTCAGATCGGCGCGCGGACGAAGGTCCCGCATCTCTCCTACATCGGGGACGCCGAGATCGGCGAGGACACGAACATCGGCGCCGGCGCCGTCACGGCCAACTTCAAGCACGAGACGGGTCTTCCGAAGGCCCGGACGAAGATCGGGAGCAACGTCAGGACCGGCATCAACAATGTCTTCGATGCGCCGGTCGAGATTGGCGACGATGCTTGGATTGCGCCGGGCGCGGTCATCACCGATGATGTCCCTCCCGGATCGCTCGCCGGGTTCGCGCCGCGCCAGGAAACCAAGGAAGGCTGGGTCTACGAGAAACATGGAAAGCCTGACCGCTGAGCTCTCGCTGCCCGGGCTCGAGAAGGGGAGCAT
>JAICWC010000021.1 GCA_025934995.1 Thermoleophilia bacterium
AGCATGAGTCAGCTCAGGGTCCTGCTCGCCGACGACGACGCGTCCTTTCTCGAGTCGCTCAAGCCGCTGATCGAGAACCAACCGGAGCTGACGGTGATCGGGTTCGCGGAGAATGGATTGCACGCGATCGAGCTCGCCGACGAGCTCGTCCCGGACGCCGTCGTCATCGACCTGCACATGCCGCTCCTCGACGGCGTCACGGCCGTCGCGCGGCTTCGGAAGGACCATCCGCACCTCTGCCTGATCGCGCTGACGGGCGACCCCGACACGCAGCTCCACGACGCCGTCCGCGAGGCCGGCGCGGACGCCGTGCTGCAAAAGGGAGAGCTCGTGGAGACGCTCTTCGAGCGGCTCGCCGCGGTCAGAGCAGGCGCCGTGTCCGGCTAGACTGCCGCCGGGCACCAGCGGCGAGGTAGCTCAGCTGGTAGAGCACTCGGCTGAAAACCGGGGTGTCGCCGGTTCGAGTCCGGCCCTCGCCACTTCTTCCGATGTCCGAAGCAGACGTCATCGGGCGCACCGACCGTCCACGGACGGTCGCGACCCTCACCGCCGACCTGCGCAGCCTCGGCGTGCGCGCGGGCAGCACGATCCTCGTTCATTCGTCGCTGTCGGCGATCGGCTGGGTCGCCGGCGGCCCGGTCGCGGTGATCCTCGCCCTGATCGAGGCAGTCGGTGGGGACGGCACGCTCGTCATGCCCGCGCACAGCGGCCTCTCGGATCCGGCGGGTTGGCACCATCCGCCGGTCCCGGCCGAGTGGGTCGAGACGATCCGGAACGAGACGCCGCCGTTCGACCCGCTGCTGACGCCCACGCGCGGGATGGGTGCGATCGGAGAGACCTTCCGCAGCTGGCCGGGCGCCCGCCGCAGCGATCACCCGCAGGCGTCGTTCGCGGCGCTCGGACCGAACGCCGACCGGGTGACCGGCGGCCATGAGCTCGCGTTCTCGCTCGGCGAAAGGTCGCCCCTGGCGCGCCTCTACGACCTCGACGCCGACGTCCTCCTCCTCGGCGTCGGCCACGACCGCAACACGTCCCTCCACCTCGCGGAGTACCGGGCCGGGAACGCGACGCCCGAGCGCAGCGGCACACCGAGCAAGCGCGGGTGGCAGCCGTTCGACGACATCGAGCTCCACGACGAGCTCTTCACCGAGCTCGGCGCCGACTACGAGGCGGCGAACGACGTCGTGCGCGGGCGCGTCGGCTCCGCCGAGGCCCGACTGTTCCGGCAACGCGAAGCCGTCGACTTCGCCGTCGAGTGGCTTCGCGCGCGCCGCACCTGAAAAGTCCGCAAATAGCGAGCGCGTAGGCCGTTCGGCCTATCGAGGTCCGTCAGCCCGACTCCGTAGATTCGACGTTCAAGCCGTGGTCGATCACCAAAGGGGAGGGACGAGCTCGATGAGTAGCCTGGCGGCGACGTTCCAGGAGGGAATCCTGGAACGGCGATTCCGTTTTGCCGCGCACGGAACGACGTTGGCGCGCGACACGATGGCCGGCCTGACGACCTTCATCGTCATGTCGTACATCATCTTTCTGAACCCGATCATCCTCACGAGCGTCAAGCCGTCGGTCGGCAAGCCGTTGGCGTTCGAGGGTGTCGTCACGGCGACGTGCGTCGTCGCCGCAGTGATGACGATCCTCATGGGGCTCTACACGAACAAGGCGTACGCCCTGGCGCCGGGTCTCGGCATCAACGCGATCGTCGCGTTCCAGCTCGTCGGCCAGAACGGTCTCTCGTTCGCGTCCGCCATGGGCCTGATCGTCCTCGAGGGCATCGTCGTGACCGCGCTCGTCCTCACCGGTCTCCGCGAGCAGATCATGCGGGCGATCCCGCTCGAGCTGAAGAAGGCGATCGCCATCGGCATCGGCCTCTTCATCGCGTTCATCGGCCTCTACAACTCCGGGCTCGTGGTGCAGGGCCAGGGCACGCCGGTGCAGCTCGGCCACTGGACGACGTGGCCGGTCTTCGTGACCATCCTCGGCATCGTCGTGACGCTCGCGCTGCGCGCCCGCGGCTTCCGGGGCGACCTGTTCGTCGGGATCATCGGCACGACGGTCGTCGCGACGATCGTCAACCACGCGACGGGTCACAAGGCGTTCGGCACGTCCTCCGCGACGTTCCCGGGCTGGCATCACATCGCGGGCTGGGGCAACTGGTCGACGTTCGGGAACTTCGACTTCCACGCGTTCTCGAAGCTCGGCGTCGTCTCGGCGATCGTCTGGGTGTTCGCGCTCTTCCTCTCGGACTTCTTCGACACGATGGGAACGCTCGTCGGCGTCGGCAAGCCGGCGGGGTACCTGAACGCGGAAGGCCACATGGACGACATCCGCAAGCCGCTGCTCGTCGACTCGCTCGCGGCGATCGCAGGCGGCGCGGCGTCGACGTCATCGGCGACGACGTACATCGAGTCGGGCTCCGGCGTCGCGGCGGGGGGCCGCACCGGCTGGGTGGCGGTCGTCGCGGGCGCGATGTTCATCCCGTTCCTCTTCTTCGCACCTCTCATCGGGATGGTCCCGGCGCAGGCGACGGCGGCCGCGCTGATCGTGGTCGGCTACCTGATGGTCAGCGCGCTGACCGAGGGTGAGGAAGAGGCGGAGGCCGAGGAAGGCGTCGCGGCGAAGGGTCGCGCGAAGATCGCCGGCATCGACTTCCACGACATCGCGATCGGCCTGCCGGCCGCGCTCGTGATCATGCTCATGCCGTTCAGCTACTCGATCACGAACGGCATCGGCTTCGGCTTCATCGCGTACTGCCTGATCCGCGGCGTGCAGGGACGCGTGCGAGACGTGCATCCGCTCATGTGGGCCGTGAGCGCAGCCTTCACGCTCTACTTCTTCGTCCCGTTGCTGCAGGACCACCTGAGCTGGATCTAGAACGAAGCCCCCGTGACGCTGACGCGTTGCGGGGGCTTCCTCAGGCGTTCGGACCGGTGCAACCGTGTCGCGGACGTCCTGTGCGCCCGACAATAACTCAGGGCGCGTCGACGTGCAGGCGCAGCTTCGAGCCCTCGTCGAGGCCGAGAAGCGAGGCGGCGCTGCCGCGCGAAACGGCGATCGCGAGGCTGCGGTAGCTGTCCTCGTAGACGATCAGATCGCCGTCGCGCGCGTCGGCGAACGTGCGGGCGGCGACGGCGAAATAGCGGTTTCCGCCGGCGTCGACCTCGACGGTCGTTCCGGGCACGATCCCCGCCTGCTCGAAGTCGTCGCGCGTCAGGTTGAGCGCCGCGTTGCCGAAGCGGTCGACGCCCAGAACGGTGGCGTGGATGCCGTCGTCGCGATGCTCCGCCGCCGGCACCTCCAGGTGGACGAGCGCGTCGGGATCGATCGCCGGGCCGAGCTCGCCGAGCGGAACGCCGAGGGCGAGATGCGCGGCGGCCGGCGAGAAGAGATCGCGTCCGTGGAACGTGCGCGACACCTGGTCGAGCGCATATGCGGGATTCGCGAGCACGTGCGCCTCCGCGACGCCGCCGTACCGCTCGGCCGCCGGCAGCAGAAGGCCGTTGTCGGGCCCGACGTAGAGCCGCCCCGACGCGTCGCGCAATGCAAGCGGGCGCCGCTGTCCGCCGACGCCGGGATCGACCACTCCGAGGTGCACCCCCACCGGCATGTACGCGAGCGTGTTCGCAAGCATCAGCGCACCCTGGAGGACGTGGCCGGGCCTGATGCCGTGCGTGATGTCGATCACGCGGACGTCCGGCGCGATGCGCGCGATCACGCCGTGGCAGGTGCCGACGAAGTCGTCCTCGAGCCCGAAGTCGGTGAGGAACGTGATCACGAGAGTGACGCTAACGCGTCGAGCAGACCGTCCACCGTCGCCTCGGCCGCGACGGCGACCACCTCGAGCCCGACACGTCGTGCCTCGGCCGCGGTCTGCGGCCCGATCGCGACGACGGGAAGACGCGTGCGCAGCGCCCGCGCCGCCGAGCCGGACATCAGCAGGGCGATGTCGCCGTCCGGCTCCTGCGGCAGCTCCACCGTCCGGTAGAGCGCGATGAAATCGGCATCGAGCACGTCGCGGCGCGCTCCCTCGGCGGCGGCGAGCAGCATCCGCCCGCTCAACTCGGCACGCAGGCCTTCCTGCGTGTGCGTCGCCGGGACGAGGTCGACTTGGAGCCCATGCCCGCGCAGCGCCGCCGCAGTCGCAGGCCCGATCGCCGCAATCCGATTCGCGCTGACGCCGCGGCGGCCGAGCTCGTGCGCCCCGTTCGCGCTCGTGACCACGAGCCAGTCGTACCCCGAGGCGTCGATCGGCTCGTCGCCGAGCGGCTCCGTCCGGATCAGCTCGCAGAGCACCGCTTCGTGACCGAGGGCCTCGACGCGCGCGGCGACGTCGTCACGCGTGCCGACGACTCTCATCCGCCAGCTCGCGTCCCAGCGCGTCAGGGTCGGCTCCCGTGCGGCGCTCGACCCACGACCCGTCCTCGGCGGCGATGAGTGCGGTCAGCGTCGTCCCGTCGTGATGCGCGGCGACTGGAGCGAGACAGCCGCCTTCGACGACTCGGACGACACGGCGCTCAGCCTCGACCCTGCGTCGCGTCTCTGCGTGATCGACGTGCGCGACGAGCTCGTCTTCGCCGGCGCGTGTCTGCAGCGCGAGCGCGCCCTGCGCCGCCTCCGGCAGCATCACGTCGGGTTCGAGCCGCAGGCCGATCTCGCCGGACAGCCCGAGCCGGTCGAGACCGCACGCCGCGAGCACGATCGCGTCGAGGCCCCGCTCGCCGCGCTTCCGCAGGCGCGTGTCGATGTTGCCGCGCAGCGGCTCGATCGAGAGCGTCGGCTCGAGCGCGAGCAGCTGCGCGCGCCGGCGCGCGGACGCCGTGCCGATGCGCATTCCCGGTCGAATCGCGTCGGCGCCGCACAACGCGTCTCGAGGATCCTCGCGCTCGAGGTACGCGCCCACCGCGAGGCCGTGCGGATCGCTCGACGTCATGTCCTTCGCCGAGTGCACGGCGACGTCGATTCGGTTCTCGAGCAGGGCCTCCTCGAGCTCCTTGACGAAGACGCCGCGCGCGCCGATCTGGCCGAACGGCTTCGTCCGGTCCTTGTCGCCGGCGGTCGTGATGGGGACGAGCGCGATCTCGACGCCCGGCCCGCGCAGACGCGACGCGGCGAGCTCGGCCTGCGTGAGCGCGAGCCTACTGCCGCGGCTGCCGACGCGGATCAGCACAGCGACGCGTCCGCCTCACGGGACGCCCACACGCCGGGACGCCCCCACGCTTCACCCGGACGAAGGCGGTCGGCACCTGGAGCGGGAGCGGGCGGACGTTCACCGCTCATCCTCGAGACCGAAGAGGTGGCGCACGGCGTCAGCATAAATCACCCCATCGGCCGCCGCGGCTGCCTGCTTCATGCGCACGGTGGGCAGGTGGAGGAGCTTGTTGACGATCTGCGCGGTCAGCGACTCGACGGCGCTGCGCTGGCTCTCGTCGAGCCGGCCGAGAACCGGCTCCGCCTTGCGCAGCTCGGCCTCGCGGATCTCCTCGGCGTGTGCACGCAGCGACGCAATCGCAGGGACGACGTCGAGCGACGCGTGCCACTCGTGGAACTTCTCCGCCTCCGCCGCGACGATCGTCTCAGCACGCTCCGCCTCGCTGCGCCGCCCCGCGAGCGTTTCGACGACGATCGCCTGCAGGTCGTCGATGTCGTAGAGGAAGCAGCCGTCGAGCTCGTGGATTGCCGGATCGAGATCGCGTGGAACGGCGAGATCGATCAACAGGAGCTGGCGACCGTGCCGGTTTCGCTCGACGGTCTCGGCATCGAGCACGACGTCCGGCGAGCTCGTCGAGGAGACGACGACGTCGACTGCCGCGAGCTGCGCAGCGAGCTCGTCGCGGTCGGTCTTGCTGTTCGCCGTCAGAACGATCTCGGCGCCCCGCGTCCGCAGGTTCCGCGCCGCCTGCTCGCCGACCTCGCCCGTGCCGATCATCAGGATCCGGCAGCCGTCGAGGTCGCCGAAGACCTGCTCGGCGAGCGCAGCGGCAGCGGCGGAGACCGACGACGGGCTCTCGCCGATCGCGGTCTGCGTCCGCACCTTTCTCCCTGCATGCAGGGCGTTCCGGAACAGGCGGTCGAGCAGGAGGCCGGGCGTCCCGTGCTCGTGCGCCGCGCGCACCTGGCCGAGGATCTCCCCTTCGCCGGGCACGAGCGAGTCCAGGCCGGCGGCGACGCGGAACAGATGGAGTGCGGCCGCACGGTCGCGCAGCCGGTAGAGCGCGGGCTCGACGTCCGCGAGTGCTGCGACGGCGCGCCGCTCTGCGTCGTCGGCGTCCTCGGCCGCGACGTAGACCTCCGTGCGGTTGCACGTCGACAGCACGACAGCCTCGCCGAGTTGCTCCGCGAGGGCATGCGCCTGTTCGGGATCGAGCGCAACGCGCTCCCGCAGCTCGACGGGAGCGTGATGGTGGGAGGTGCCGACGAGGACGAGATGCATCAGGCGAAGTGCGTCGCGGGGAGGGCGAGACGGACGACGATCACGAGCACGAAGCCGGCGAGCGCGAGATACGCGGCGCGGCGACCGGTGAGGCCGCGAACACGCAGCACGAGGTACGACGCCCACACGCACCAGGTCACGCACGTCGCGATCACGAGTGCGTCGACGGAGTCGCCGCGGTTGATCAGACGGCCGATGCCGACGCCGATTCCGAGCGTCAGGGCGGGCAACGAATACGCGGCGAGCCGGAACGCGAGGCCGTCGAGCGTTGCGAGCGACGGCGCGGGCCGGCGGAGGATCGTCGCATTGCGCTGCTTCAACCGCCGCTCCTGCCAGAGATAGAGGGCCGACATGCCCGCGACGAGCGTGAAGCCGGCGAACGCGACGAGCACGAGGCCGACGTGCACGACGAGGAAGAGGTTCGAGTAGTGGCTCCGTTCACCGACACCCGTGCCTCCGCCGGCGCGCGACACGATCAGCAGCGCAGCCGCGAGCGGCATCACCGTCAGCCCGAGCAGGCGGTAGGGACGGCGGCTGCCCCAGAAGAGATACGCGCTGACGACGAACCAGACGAAGAGGTCGAGCGAGCCGGCCCACGTGCTCCACGGAAAGCCGTCGTCGCGTGTCGCCTGCACGGCGAGCAACGCCGTCTGCGCAAGCCAGCCGAGTCGCACGCCCCACAGCGCTGCACGTCCTGCGATGCCCGGACGACGTGCGTCGCCGACGTAGCCGAGCGCAGCCTCGCCGTAGAAGAGCAACGCCGGCCAGAAGAAGAGCTCAGCCATTGCGCTCTTGCTCGAGCTTGTCCATGTCGCGCTCCATCCGCTGCACCTTCAGCGCGATGATCACCACGTACAGCAGCACGATCCCGAAGACGACGCAGTACGCGGCGGTGACGTACGTCTCGGCCGTCGTCATGCGAGCCGCAGCTCCCGGAGTCGCATGTCGAGCAACTTGCCGGCGAGCTCGACGCGGTAGAGGGTGTACGCGAGCACGAGCACCGCGACCTGCGAGACGATGTACGCCGCGAGGATCCAGCCGCCGAAGTTCGGGCCGTGCCGCGTGAAGACCTGCGGGTGGATCAGGCTCTGCGAGAGCCGGATCGCGAGGAAGCTGACCGGTACGAGCACGACGCCGAACAGCGCATACACCGCGCTCAGGTTCGCGCGCTGCGGGCCGGGGTCGACCGAGAAGCGCAACATGAAGTACGCCGCGTAGAAGAGGAAGAGGACGAGAAAGAGCACGAGCTGGTTCTCGCTCCAGACCCACCAGTGACCCCACGAGATCTTGGCCCAGATCGAGCCGGTGAGGAGCACCAGCACCCCGAAGATCACGCCCTGATGGACGGCGACGTAGCTCTCGAGATCGGCGCGTGGGTCCCGTTTCCAGAGATGGCGCAGCGCCTTCCACGCACCGGCGCCGAAGCAGAGGTACGCCGTGAAGGCGATCGAGACGTGGAAGTAGAAGATCCGCTGCGAGAACCCCTGATCGGCGTCGTTCGGCGCGACGAAGAAGACGAGCGCGAGCGCGAGCGTGACGAGGACGAGGGAGGCCGTCGCGAGCACGGGGAGGGGGATCCGGCGCACGAGATCGATTGTGCCTACTCGACCACGACGTACTCGAAGGCTGCCCAACAGAGCAGCGCGAAGAGCAGGTCGTAGAGCCCGAGGAAGCCGAGGTAGCGGCCGGGGCCGTGGACGACCGAGGCGCCGACGCCGCCGATGACGAGGGGGATCGCGAGGGGCAGGAAGAGGAGCGGCAGGAGCAGCTCCCGGGCGCGGGTCACGACCGCCGTCGCACCGACGAACGTCCCCACGGCGCAGATGCCGAGATCGGCGAGCGCGACGCCGGCGACGGTCGATCCGCGCAGACCGTGGAAGAAGAGCTCGAACAACGGCAGGGCGACGATCTCGGCCGCGGCGAGAAACGTCAGCGTCGCGAGCGACTTCGCGAGCCAGATCGCGCTGCGGTCGCACGGGGCGAGCACGAGCGCGTCGAGCGTCCGCTGCTCCCGTTCCGGCACGAACGCGCGACCGAGCGCGAGCAGGGCGGTGAAGACGATGGCGACCCAGAGCAATCCGCTCGCCGCGAGCCGCGACGATCCCGCGGGAAGCGAGAAATGGAAGACGACGAACACCGCAGCGACGAAGAGCAGCATCGCCGGGAGCGTGTCGCGCGCGCGCAGCTCCAGGAGCAGATCCTTGCGCGTCAGTGCGCCGACGTCAGAGAGATAGCTCACTCGTCGCCAGTCGCCGGACACGTTGCGGATCATGTGTCGACACGAGGAACGTCCGCTCGCCGCGCAGCTCCGCAAGCTGCGCGTCCAGCAGCTCTGCTCCCTGTGCATCGAGCGCCGTGTACGGCTCGTCGAGAATGAGGAGCTGCGGATCGTGGAGGAGGACTCGGCAAAGCGCGAGCCGCTGCGTCATCCCGCGCGAGTACGCGGCGACGCGCTCGTGGCGTGCATCCCAGAGACCGAACCGCTCCAGCAGCATGCCGATCCGCTCGCGCCGCTCGGGCACGTGGTACAGCCGTCCATAGAGCTCGAGGTTCTCGAGCGCCGTCAGCTCGCGATACACGAGTGGGTCGTGCGCAAGCAAGCCGATGCGCTCGCGCGTGACGTCGACCCGCAGCTCGCCCTCGCTCGGCAGCGCCAGCCCTGCGACGAGCCGCAGCAGCGTCGTCTTGCCCGAGCCGTTCGGCCCGGTGACGACGGCGAACGCACCGTCCGCAACGTCGAGGTCGACGCCGCGCAGGACGCGCTTGTCGCCGAAGCGGCGGCCGAGGCCGCGCGCCGCGATCACGTGACTGCGTCGACGATGACGAACGCCGCGAACACGACACTGATGACGCCGTTCATCGTGAAGAACGCGGCGTCGAGCCGACGGAGGTCGCCGGGTCGCACCAACGTGTGCTCGTAACCGAGCAACACGCCGACCGCAGCGACGCCGACCCAGTAGAGAATGCCGACGTCGAGGCCGAGCCCGACGCCGACGAGGCAGACGACGGTCGCGATGTGGGCGATCCGCGCCGCCGCGAACGCGCCTCTCACACCGAAGCGGGTCGCGATCGAGTGCAGCCCTTCCCCGCGGTCGACGTCGAGATCGAACAGCGCATAGAAGAAGTCGAAGCCGGCGACCCACAAGGCGACGGCGGCGCCGAGCAACCAGGCCTGCCACGGCAGATGGTTCGTGATCGCGACCCACGCGCCGACCGGGGCGAGCCCGTCGGCAACACCCAGCCACAGATGACAGAGCCACGTGAAGCGCTTGAGGTACGGATAGACGACGAACATCACGACGGGAATGGGCCAGAGGTAGTGCGTCTTCGGCGCGAGCTGATAGACGGCAACGAGGAAGAGCGCGAGCGACGCGGCGCAGAAGACGGCGACCTGAACGGTCGACAGCTGGCCGCTCGGCAGCTCGCGGCCCGCGGTGCGCGGGTTCCGCGCATCGATCCGGGCGTCGACGAGCCGGTTCAGCGCCATCGCGAGCGAGCGGGCGCCGACCATCGCGACGGTGATCCACGCGAGGTCGTGTGCGGACGGCGACCCGCCTACGGCGAGGAACGCGCCGACATACGCGAACGGCAGCGCAAAGACCGTGTGCTCGATCTTGACGAGCCGCGCGTAGCGCGTCGGCAGTGGAGCGACGACGCTCATGTCTGCTCGTGCACCGTCGCCTCGTCGGCCAACAGGCGGAGCGCATGCTCGAGCGCGGGACGCAGCACGGCGTAGCCGTCGCGGCAACCGCCGGTCGAACCGGGGAGGTTGACGACGAGGGCCGAGCCGGCGACACCCGCGACGCCGCGCGCCAGCAGGCCGTGTGGCGTCTTCTGGATCGAGTCGGCACGCAGCGCCTGCGCGATCCCGGGCGCCTCGCGGTCGAGGACGTCCCGTGTCGCCTCGGGCGTCACGTCGCGCGGCGCGAGACCCGTCCCGCCGGTCGAGAGGACGAGCTGAGCCGACTGCACGAGCTCACGCAATGCAGCCGCGATCTGGTCGCGCTCGTCGGGAACGACGCGGCGCTCGACGTCGTAGCCGTCGGCGTGCAGCAAGTCTTCGAGCGCGTCGCCGCTCCGGTCCTCGGCCTCTCCGCGCGAGACGCGGTCCGAGACCGTCAACACAGCCGCCCTCATTGCTTCGTCTTCTCCACGAGCGTGATCTCGCTCAACGTCATCGTCTTGTCGATCGCCTTCGCCATGTCGTAGACAGTGAGCGCTGCGACGGCGACGGCCGTCAGCGCTTCCATCTCGACACCGGTCTGCGCCGTCGTCTCCGCGACGCCGACGATCTCGACGCGGTCGTCGCGAACCTCGAGCGTGACGTCGACGTGCGAGAGCGGCAGTGGATGGCACAGCGGGATCAACTCGCTCGTCCGCTTCGCGGCCATGATCCCTGCGAGCTGCGCCGTCGTCAGCGCGTCGCCTTTCGGCAGCGCGCGCAGCTGCGCAGCGGTCTCGGGAGCCATGCGCACCTCGCCGCGCGCCACGGCACGCCGCCGCTGCAGCGGCTTCCCGCCGACGTCGACCATGTGGACTGCGCCGCTTTCGTCGACGTGACTGAGGTCGCTCACCGCGACCGCTTCGCAAGATGGACGAGATCGCGGCGGTGTCGCCACGCGGCGCGCGCACGCTCGAATCCCTCGCCGTAGAGAACGTCCAGGGTGTTGCGCAGCGCCGAGGCGGTGCGGTCGTCGTAGGGGAACCACCAGCCGGGCTTCATGCGCCCGCGATCGGCATCCATGTATTTCACCTGCACGCATTCGTACAGCCCGTGCTTGCCGCTCGTTCGCCCGAAGCCCGAGGCCTTCGTGCCGCCCCACGGCGCCTGCCCGGTTGCGAAGGAGTAGCCGAAGTCGTTCACCCAGACCATCCCCGCGTCGAGCCGCCGGGCGACCCGGTCCGCCCGTTCGAGGTCGCGCGTCCAGACGCTCGCACCGAGACCAAAGCTCGTGTCGTTCGCACGCCGCACCGCGTCGTCATCGCCGTCGAACGTCTCGATCGCGACGACCGGCGCGAACAGCTCCTCGTCGGGCAGTGGGCCGTCGACGACCTCCGCCGGCCGGACTTCCTTCGTCAACACGAGCGGTGCGAGCTCGAGCGTTTGCGCGAACTGCTCGAGCTTTCGACGGAACTCGTCGTACAGCGGCCGCTCGACGAAGAGCCGCTCGGCGCTGACGCAGGCCTGCCCGGCATTGAGAAACGACGCGAAGGCGGCGCCCTCGACGGCGCGATCGACGTCGGCGTCCGCGAACACGACCATCGCGTCGCGACCGCCGAGCTCGAGCACGACGGGGCAGCCGCGCGCACCCGCTGCCGCGGCGACCTTGCGGCCGACCGCGACGGAGCCCGTGAAGAAGAGCTTCGCGATCCCCGGCTCCGCGACGAGAGCCTCGCCGGCCTCGCGGTCGCACGGGGCCGGTTGCACGAGCCCGAGGGGCATGCCGGCCTCTTCGAGGACACGCACGACCCACTCAGCCGATTCCGGCGTGTGCTCCGACGGCTTGAGCACGACACCGTTGCCGGCGGCGATCGCCGTCGCGACGACGCCGAAGGGGATAGCGAACGGGACGTTCCACGGCGTGATCGCGCCCACGACGCCGAACGGCTCGTAGACGATCCAGGCGCGCTTCATCTTCAGGTGCAGCTGCGTCACCGGCACCGGTTCGTCGCGTAGAACCCGCTCGACGTTGCGCGAGAGCCATTGCGCATGGTCGGCGGCCGCATACAGCTCGTTGGCGATCGCTTCCGTGCGCGGCTTCGCGGTCTCGGCGATCACCGTGTCGGCGATACGGTCGGCGTGACGACGGATGACGCGCACCGCCTCGCGCAGGACGTCGGCGCGCTGCGCCGGCGGCCGCCGTTCCCATTGCTCCTGCGCAGCCCGCGCAGCAGCAACGAGTGAATCAGTGCGAACTGCGCTCGTCGCCATGCGCAAATGCTACGCCGACCCGGTCGAGATCCGCGAGCTGCGCGGCGAGCCACGCAGCAAGGTCGTGGCGGCGCACGGACCCGCGGATCGCCTCCAGCCGCCGCCGGCGCTCGTCCGCGTCCATCGTGAGCGCCTCGTTGATCGCCTGCGCCTGCCCGTAGACGTCGAAGGGATTGACCGTCAGCGCCCACTCGCCGAGCTCTTCGTGCGCACCGGTGTTCTCCGAGAGGATCAGAACGCCATCGCGTTCGTTGACGAGCGACGCCTCCTTCGAGACGAGGTTGAGCCCGTCGAAAACGGCGTTCACGAGCAAGACGTCGTACTGCTTGTACGCCGCCACCGATTGCGTGAAGTTGTCGCCGACCTGCAAGTCGATCGGCGTCCAACCCTCCGACTGGAAGCGATCGTTGACCGCGCGGGCCTCGCGCTGGATCGCAGCGAGATACTCGGAGTACTCGGGGACGTCCTGCCGTGACGGATCGAGCAGTGCGAGCAGCGTCACTCGGCCGTGCATCTCGGGATGCATGTCGAGGAAGAGCGCGAAGGCGCGGAAGCCGCGCACGACGTTCTTCGACGGATCGGTACGGTCGACACGGAGGATGAGGAACTCGGGGCGGCGCTCGACGATCACGCGCTCCTCCTCGAGCACCGCCGCGTCGTCGCGGAGATCCTCGAACTCCTGCGGCTCGATCGAGAGCGGATGAGACGTCACGAGCGTGCGTCGCCCATCGTGAACGACGGTCGACTCTGCGTAATCGACCTCCGCGCCGAGGACATCCTCGCACGTGCGCAGGAAGTTGCGTTTCCACCGCGCGGTGTGAAAGCCGAGGATGTCGTTCGCGAGCACGCCCTCGTGAACGGCTCGCCGCAGATGCTCCGGGAGCACGTGCCAGTAATCCCTCTCGGGCCACGGGATGTGGATGAAGTGCGCGAGCAGTGCATCGGGCCGTTGCTCCCGCACGAGCTTCGGCGCGAGATAGAGGTGATAGTCGTGGAAGAAGACCGCTGCGGCGGGATCGCGATCGAGCTCGGCAATGGTCGCGCGCGCGAAGCCCTCGTTCACCGGGAGGTAGCCGTTGAACCACGCGTTGTGGAGGCCGAGATCGAGATCCGGCGCGTATGGCAGTCCCCACATGTAGTGCTGCAGGAACCACAGCGTCGGGTTCGCGACGACGTTGTAGTACCAGTCGTACGCCGACGTGTCGTGCGCGACGAGCCGAAGCCGGTACGGGGCGCCCTCGCGAGAGGTCTCCTCGAAGGCGTCTCCGGCGCGCTCGGTGGAGACTGCGCGGTCCTCGTCGCTCATCGCGCTCGCGATCCAGGTCACGTCGTGATGCGTGACGAGGCTGCGCAAGGCGGTGACGAGGCCGCCGCCGCCGCGTATCGTCGTCCGCTCGCCTTCCGCGGAGCGCGCGTACGACACGGGCGCACGGTTGGCGACGACGATCAGCTTGCGACGGGTTCCCACCGAGAGGAACCTATCCCGCCCGCGAACGCGTTACGCGAGGCGCTTCACGAAGCGCAGGGTCGAGCCGCGTACGCCGGGCTGCGAGTGGAGGTCGAACTCGTCGGCGATCGACTTGATGATCGCGATCCCGAGCCCTCCCTCCGTCAGGTCGTCGCCGCTCATCGCATCGCGCTCGCTCGGGTCGTTCGGATCGAAGCCGGCGCCGTCGTCGACGACCTCGATGCCGAGCCGGTCGGGATGGAGCTCGTAGCGCACGCCGACGCTGCCGTCGCCGTCGGGGCCGTACGCGTGGCGGACCGAGTTCGAGACGGCTTCCGTCAGCGCGAGCTTCAGATCGGCCATCGTGTCGTCACCGATCTCGCGCAGCTGCCCGAGCCCCGTCAGGGCGAGTCGGCACAGCGTGATGTATTCGGGCTTCGCAGGGATGCGGAGCTCGATCGTCCGGCCGCCGTCGAACTCGAAGGTCGCCATGCCATCGTCCGTTTCCCGCAATTTTTCGATCCTAAACCCGCCGATTTCTGTCGCTTTCGGACCTGGCGCCCTCCGCACCTCTTGGCCTACCCACAAACGGGGCGTTCTAACGCACCGGGCGCTCCGCGAGTGTGATCGAGAGCGTCAGGCGCCTCGAGCCGCGGACGACCGAGAGGCGCGCGGAGCGACCGGGCGCCAGTGTCGTGACGATCCGCACGAGCGCGTCCGCGCCGGTTACCGGACGGCCGTCGACCGCGGTGACGACGTCACCGCCCTCCCAGACGGTCTCGCCGAGGAAGGACTCTTCCTTCGTGCCGCCGCGGACGCCGGCGCGATCGGCCGGGCCGCCGGCCGTGACGTGATCGACCAGGGCGCCGTGCTGGACGCCGAGCCCGAGGTGCTGGGCGAGCGACGGCGTCAGGTCCTCCGCCTGGATGCCCGCGTACGCGTACGTGCTGTGTCCCTTTGTCAACAGCGCGTGGAGAGAGCGCCGGGCCGAGTCGATCGGGACGGCGAAGCCGATCCCGGCCGGCCCGCCCGAATCGCTGCGAATCTGGGCGTTGATACCGATGACGCGGCCGGCGGCATCGAGCAGTGGCCCACCGGAGCTGCCGTGTGCGAGCGGCGCATCGGTCTGGATCGCGTCCGTCAGCTCGAAGCTCGGCGCTGTCAGGGCTGCGATCGACCGCCCGACGCCGGAGACGACGCCGACGGCGAGCGAATCGGCGTTCCCGAGCGGGCTGCCGATCGCGGCCACCGGCTCGCCGACCACCACCGAGGCCGAACGGCCGAGCGGCAGCGGCGTCAGGGCGTGCGCCTGCGGGTCGACATGGAGGACGCCGACGTCGTCGAAGACGTCCCAGCCGACGATCCGCGCCGGCACGCGATCGCGGTCGGGGAACTCGACGTAGACTCGCGAGGCGCCGTGAACGGGCCCTGAGGTCTCGCCCGCGTTCGTGATCACGTGCGCGTTCGTGAGGATCGTCCCGTCACCCGCGACGACGAAGCCCGAGCCCTGGGAGCCGGTACCGCCGAAGAACGCGAAGATCGTGACCACGCCCGGCGACCGCTCGGCGAAGATCCGGGCGGCCGAGAAGGCTGCGCGAGCCGTCGTCGCCGTGACGTCGTGGACGACGACCGTGTTCGTCTCGAGCCGCGTCTGCGTCGTGTCGAAGAGACCCGCCGCCCGGCCGATGCCGAGCGCGGCGATGCCGCCGACGAGGGCGCAGACGAGCGCGAGAACCGGCAGACGCACCGCCCGACTGTATCGGCGGCATTTTCACGTGGAAAGACCGGCTCGCTCCCTAGACTCACCGCGTGGCTGTCCCGGAGCGACGCCGTCCCCGTCATGGGTCGCTCGCGCGGCCCGTCAACGGCCGCCTGTACCGAGGCACCTGGCTGCTCGTCGGGCTGCCGCTGCTCGTGCTCGCGTTCTCGGTTGCCCGACCCGCCGCCCTGCAACCCCCCGTCAACCTGGCCTCCGCCTTCGATCAGGACGCGGCACTGGGTCTCGCAAAGCAGCTTACGACGGAATATCCGATCCGGTCCGCCGGCACGCCTGCGGCGGCCGGGGCCGCGCGCTGGTACGCAGAGCAACTCGCGACGCCGTACGGCTTCACGGTTCGGCGCGAGCCCTTCGCTGTGCATGTCGCCGGCCATGGCCTCGTGCGCGGCGTCAACCTCCTCGCGACGACGCCGTCGGCCCTCTCGCAGCGGACGATCGTCGTCATGGCGCACCGCGACGACGCCGGCACGGGCCCGGGCGGGAACGACAACGCCTCCGGGACCGCCGCCCTGCTCGAACTGGCGCGCGCCTACGCCCCGACGAGCCTCGCCAAGCGGGCGCACCTGCCGTACACGATCCTCTTCCTCTCGACCGATGCCGCGGTGGAGGGCGGCATCGGTGCCGCCTGGTTCGCCGCGCACGCCCCGGAAGCGCGCAGCGTCATTGCGGTCATCAACCTCGACGCGGTCGCCGGCAGAGGCCGCCCCCGACTCGAGCTGAACGGAGACACGCCGCGGTCGGCAACGTCCGGCCTCGTCGAGACGGTGCGCGCCCAGGTCGCCTCCCAGAGCGGCTCCGACCCGACGCGGGCGAGCGGCCTCCGCCAGCTGATCGACCTGGGCTTCCCGTACAGCCGCTTCGAGCAGGCGCCGTTCGTCAGCCGGGGAGTCCCGGCGGTGACGATCACGACGGGCGCCGACCGCCCGTCCGACGGGCTCGGCGACGGGGTCGGCGGCATCCACGCCGGCCGCCTCGGCCAGGTCGGGCGCGCGGCGCAGAACACGCTCGACGCGCTCCAGCAGGGGGTCGCGTTGACCCCGGGACCGTCGAGCTACGTCTTCCTCGGCACCCGAATCGTTCGCGGCTGGGCGATCGAGCTCGTGCTGATCGCGTGCCTCATCCCCTTCCTTGCCGCAGCCGTCGACCTGTTCGCACGCTGCCGCCGCCGCCGCATCCGGGTCTCGCCGGCACTGCGCGCCTACCGCTCCCGACTAGGATTTTGGGCTTGGTGCGGCATCGTCTTCGCCCTCTTCAGCGCGCTCCACGCCTGGCCCGGAGGCGCGGCGCGCCCGCCCTCGCTCGACTCGGTGCGATGGCCGGCGGGCGCGCTCGTCGGCGTCGGCGTCCTCGTCTTCGCCGGGTGGCTCGTGTCGCGCGACCGGATCATCCCGCGCCGTCCCGTCTCGGCCGAGGAAATCCTCGCCGGGCATACCGCCGCTCTCCTCGCGCTCGGCGTCGTGGCCCTCCTTGTCGTAGCCACGAACCCGTTCGCGCTCATCTTCGTTCTGCCGTCCCTGCACATCTGGCTGTGGCTGCCGCAGCTGCGAGAGGCGCCGCGCTGGGTGCAGCTGCTCGTGCTCCTCGCCGGCTTCTGCGGCGCTGTGCTGCTCTTCTGGTCGTTCGGGGGCCGGTACGGCCTCGGCTGGGACGCGCCCTGGTACGTGCTCTGGCTCTTTGCGGTCGGCTACGCCCCGGCTCAGGGCGCCGCGGTCGCACTCGGCTGGCTCGCGGGCGCCGCGCAGCTCGCGGCGATCACGACCGGACGCTACGCGCCGTATGCGGCAGCCCACGAACGTCGCCCACGCGGTCCGCTGCGCGAGCTCGTCCGCCAGATCGTCCTCGTCCGGCGGCGGCATCGCGCATCCGAAAGCGTTCGCCGAGCGTTGGACGGCTGAGGATGCATCGCGCCGTCCGGATCACGGGCTCACTGCTGCTCGCAGCAGGAGTGCTGACGCTCGCCTGGGCGGTCCTCGTCTGGCGCTGGCAGGACCCGTTCACGGCGCTCTACACGCATTGGCAGCAGGGCAAGCTCGCGCACCAGCTCGACCGGGAGGATCAGGCGTTCCGGCCGGCGACGACCGGCGACAACCTCGCCGCGGAGCGGCGGCTCGTTTCGGCCGACGCGCGGCGCTTCCAGCAGCAGGCGAAGGTGGGCCAGGCGATCGGGCGGATCATCATCGGCCGCATCGGCCTGAAGATGGTGCTCGTCAACGGCACCGACGAGGAGACCCTGAAGAAGGGCCCGGGCCGCGACCTCCGCTCGTACATGCCCGGCGAGAACCGCCTCGTCTACATCGCCGGCCACCGCACGACGTACCTCGCGCCGTTCTCGCACATCAACGACATCCGCAACGGCGACTACATCCGCCTCGAGATGCCGTACGCGACCTTCGTCTACCGCACGTACACCCATCGCATCGTCCCCGCGACCGACATGGCCGTGCTTCGCTCGCCGAACCACGAGCAGCTCGAGCTCCAGGCATGCCACCCGCGCTTCTTCGCAACGCACCGCTACATCGTCTACGCGCACCTCGTCTTCGTCCGCCCCCGCGGCATGCCGGCCTACGAGGTCGAGGCCGCCGCCGTCGGCATCAAGGGCTAGCTCCCGCCGAGCCGCAGCCAGGCGACGCGGCTGCCCGCGGCGAGCTCGCCCTCGCCGCGCGGGACGTGCACGAGGGCATCCGCCGTCGCGGAGCGGACGATCATGTGCGACTCCTGGCCGAGAATCGGCTCGGCGAGAAGCCCGTCCCGGCTCGAGCGCACCCGCGCGCGAACGAAATCGTCCCGCGCACCGTTGCGCCGCAGCGCGGCCGAGAGTCGCGCATCCTCGAGCACCGGCAGCGGATCGGCCAGCCCCTGCAGCGCCCGCACCGCCGGTTTTACGAACAGCTCGCAGCCGACGAGGGACGACACGGGGTTCCCGGGGAGGCCGAAGACGAGCGCGTCCGCGCGGACTCCGAACGAGACGGGCTTCCCCGGCCGGATCGCGACGCGCCAGAACACTTCCTCGACGCCGAGCTCCCGTTCGATCTTTCGGACGAGGTCGTGCGGCCCGACGGAGACGCCACCAGACGTGACGAGCACGTCGGCGCTCAACCCGCGCTCGAGCGCAGCCCGATGCGCCTGTTCATCGTCGGCGACTGCCGGCAGCTGCTCGACCTCGGCGCCTGCGGCGGCGAGCGCGGCCGCGAGCATGAGGCCGTTCGCCTCGTAGACCTGGCCGGGCGCGAGCGGCTCACCAGGTCGTGCAAGCTCGGTGCCGGTGGCGAGGACGGCGACCCGGGGGCGGCGCACGCACTCGACCTCCGCGACCCCGGCCGCGCCGAGTGCACCGAGCTGCGGCGCGCCGAGACGGACGCCCGTAGCGACGACGGGGTCGCCCGCGCGAACGTCGCCGCCGCGCGCCCGCACGTTCGCACCGAGCTCGACAGCGGTCCCGACCTCGATCTCGTTGTCATGATTGACAACATACTCGAGGGGGATGACGGCGTCGGCGCCCTCGGGCACGACTCCGCCGGTGGAGATCTCCATCGCCTCACCGGGCGCGAGCCGGCGCGCCGCGGGACGGCCTGCGGCGATCCGCTCCACGACCGGCAGACGGCCGGGCGTGTCCGCCGCGCGCAGCGCAAAGCCGTCCATCGCCGAGCTCGGAAACGGCGGCAGGTCGACCGCCGAGTGCGCGGGCGACGCCGTCACACGGCCTGCGGAGAGCGCGAGGGGAACGCGCTCGGCGGACAACACGTGCGCCCGCGCGAGCACGAGCGCCTGAGCCTGCTCGAAGGTGAGTAAGTCGCCCACGTTCGGCGCATAACCTAGCCCGATGCCCGAGACCGTCATCGCCGGCCGGTACAAGCTCGAAGACCTGCTCGGGCGCGGCGGCATGTCCGAGGTCTACTGCGCGGAAGATCTCGAGCTCGGCCGCCGCGTGGCGCTGAAGCTGCTGGCCCCCGACGCCGACACCGCGCGGTTCGAGCGTGAGGCGCGCGCGGTTGCGTTGCTCGGCCACCCGAACGTCATGCAGCTCTACGACTACGGCGAGGACAACGGGCGTCCGTACATGGTGCTCGAGTACGTCCCCGGCGGCACGCTCGAGAACCGGTTGGCCGCCGCGAACGGGAAGCCGCTGCCGGACGCCGAGGCGCGGACGATCTCGGCCGGGATCGCGGCCGGGCTCGCGCACGCGCACTCGCGCGGCGTCATCCACCGCGACCTGAAGCCCGCGAACGTCCTGTTCGACGAGGAGGGTCGCGCGAAGCTCGCGGACTTCGGCATCGCCCGGATGGCGGCAGGTGAAGGAACGCTCACCGAGGCCGGGACCGTTCTCGGCACGGCCGCGTACATCTCGCCGGAGCAAGCGGCGGGGGAGCCTGCATCCGCGGCATCGGACGTCTACTCGTTCGGCGTGATGCTCTACCGGATGCTGACCGGCCGGCTGCCGTTCGAGTCGAACGACCCGATGGAGCTCGTGTTGATGAACCGCGATCAGCCGCCGCCGCCGGTCACCGAGTTTCGCAGGGACCCGCCCGGATTGCTCGAATCGACGGCGATGGCGGCGCTCGAGAAGGATCCGGCCGACCGCCCGCACGACGGTGCCGCGCTCCTCGCCGCACTCGGTGCAGCCGGCGCGACCGCGCTGACCACGGTCGCCGGAGCGGACGCGGCGGACGCGACGCGCGTCCTCCCCACCGCTCCCGCCGCGATTGCGGAGACCGCCTACGCAGCCCCTCCGCCCTCACCGCCGAGACGAAGTCGCGTGCCGCTGCTCGTCGCCGCGCTCCTCGTTCTGCTGCTCGCCGGCGGCGCGCTCGCCTACGAGCTGACGAAGCCCGACTCCTCGAACGGCGGCACGCGGCGACAGACCCTGCCGACCATCAAGATCTCGACGAAGTCGACGACGCAGAAGACGACCACGCACGCGACCACCGCGCCACCGCCGACGACCCAGCCGACGACCCAGCCGACGACGACCGAACCGACGACGACGCGGCAGACCACGCAGGCGACGACGACCCGTCCGCAAACGACGACGGCGCCGCCGCCGCCGACCACGACCGTTGTCGTGCCCCCGACCACCACAGCGCCGCCGCCGCCGACGACGGCGACGGTGGCTCCGACCCTCACGCAGCCGACGACGAGCGGGCCGTAAGGACTACGGCGCGACCGTGGTGTCGGGCGGTGCCGGCGGCGGCGGCGGAGCGGTTGTCGTCGGCGGCGCGACGGTCGCCGTCGACGCTGCAGGCGCCGTCGTCGTCGCATGTGTCGACGTCGGCCCGTGCGACACCGTCGGCTCCGTCGTTGCGGTCGTCGCCGCCGACGAGGTGAGCCCGTATGCCCCGCTGTATTCCCACTGCCCGCGCCACGACGTCCACTGGGGCGGCGTCTGTGCGGGCGGGAACGCGACGTCCGGGCGGCCGCCGATCGCCGTACTCATGAACGCGTGCCACATCTCCGCCGGCAGTGTCGGGCCGGAGACGACCGCGCCGTGCACGTCGAGCATCGGGATCTCGCCCTGCGGATAGCCGATCCAGACCGTCGCCTCGAGGTGCGGGGTGTAGCCGCTGAACCACGCGTCCGCATAGTTGTCGGTCGTCCCGGTCTTGCCCGCGTCGGTGTGATCGGGAACGTGCGCGTTGCGACCCGTGCCGTAGAGCATGTTCTGCTCCAGGACTTGCGTCACGGTCGACGCGACCCAGTCGGGAACGACCCGCTCGCGCTGCGGCTTCCCCCAGCCTGCGTCGGTGTCGATCTTCCCGTTCGGCAGCACCACCTTGGTGATCGCCATCGGCTTCGAGTAGATGCCTCCCGCTGCGAGCGTCGCGTACGCCGACGCCATCTCGAGGGGCGTCACGACCTCGGAGCCGAGCGTGATCGACGGGAACGGCTGGAGGGGCGACGTGCGGATCCCGAGCCGGCGCGCCATTGCGACGATGTTCGCCGGGCCGACGTCGAGCGCAAGCCGCGCGTACACGGTGTTGTCGGACTGCAACGTCGCGTTCGCGACCGACTCGACACCGGCGTATGTGTGCTCGTACGTCTGTACACACCAGGCGATCTTGTTCTCGCACGTGCCTGCGGGATCCGGGTTGTAGATGAGCGGCGCGGAGAGGTACGACGTGTGGAACGGATCCATGCCCTTCGCGACGGCGGCCGTCAGCGTGATCGTCTTGAACGTCGATCCGGGTTGGCGGCGCGCGCTGGTCACGAAGTTGTACTGATTGCCCTTGCGCGTCGGTGAGACAGCGGTCATCGCCTTGATCGCGCCGGTGCGCGGGTCGATCGAGACGACCGCACCGGATGGGTCGCTGCGCTCGGTCAGCGTGTGCTCGATCGAAGCCGTGGCCGCGTTCTGCAAGCCGGGGACGATCGTCGTGTAGACCCTCAGGCCGCCCTCGCGCACGGTGTTCGAGCCGTACTCGTCCTGGAGCAGCTGCTCGACGTAGCCGAAGAAGAACGGCTCGCGGATCCTTTGGAACCGGTGCCCCGGTCGGAGGTGGAGGTCGCTGTCCGCCTTCGCCTCCTGGTACTGCGCCGACGTGATGTCGCCGTTCACGAGCAGCGCATGCAGGACCTCGTTCCGGCGCGCCAACGCTGCAGCGGGATTGCGGAAGGGGTCGTAGGCGGTCGGCGCCTGCGGCAAGCCTGCGAGCAGCGCAGACTCGTCGAGCGTCAGGTTGCGCGCCTGCTTCGAGAAATAGGTCTCTGCGGCTGCTTCGATCCCGTAGGAGTGGTTGCCGTAGAACACCTGGTTCAGGTACGCCGTGAGGATCCTGTCCTTCGACCAGCTGTGCGAGAGCTTGATCGCGAGACACGCCTCGACGAGCTTGCGCTTGAGGGTGCGTTCCCGCGACAGGTAGAGATTTCGGACGAGCTCCTGCGTGATCGTCGAGCCACCCTGCACGACCTTGCCCGCGCGGACGTCGGCGACAACGGCGCGCAGGATGCCGACAGGATCGACGCCGCCGTGCGTGTAGAACCTGCGGTCCTCGATCGCGACGGTGGCCTTCGGCACCCACGGGCTCATCTGCCGGCGTGAGACCGGCGTGCGATTTCGCTCGGCGGGAATGACGCCCAGCTCCGAGCCGTCTGCCGCGTAGACGAACGAGTTCTGGCCGACGGCAACCGGCGTCAGGGATTTGAGGTCGCAGCGCGCACCCAGCGCGACGGTGCCGCCGATTGCGGCGGCAGCAATCAGCGCAACAGGGACGCAGACGAGGAGGAGGAGAGCGACGGTGCGGCGCCTGCGCGCCTTCTTCGTGCGACCGCGGCGCTTGCGCCTGCGACGGTTCGCGAGCGACGGGTCGGCGGGCCGGCGCCCACGCGGCGGCGTCATCCCCAGACGCCCGCTGTGCGCAACCGGCCCTGAACGCGCACGCGGAGGTCACGCTCGAGCTGTTGCGCCTGGTCCTCGCTCGCGGCGCCGGCGCGAATGGTGACGGTGGCGTTGCCGTTCAACGCGCTCACGTACACGACGGCGTCGCGTTCCTTCGCGACCTCCTGTCTGAGCCCGTCGACCGCTGCGCCGAGATCTGCTGAAAGCGGTACCTGCACGGTGACCTCTGCGAACGACTCCCTACGGCGGATCGTGGAGTTCCGAATGGTATCGGAGGCCAGCTTCTGGTTGGGGACGACGAGCCGGGACTCGTCGCTCGTGCGGATGAACGTGTACGTCAGGCCGATGTCCTCGATCACACCGGTCTCACCCGCGTAGGTGACGCGGTCTCCCAGCCGAACCGGTTGCGTGATCGCGATCATCAGGCCCGCGACGAAGTTGCCGAGCGTCGTCTGCGAGGCGAAGCCGACGATGATCCCGAGCACCGCGGAGGACGCCAGGAGGCCGCCCGCAATCGCCCGCACCTGCGGGATGACGAGCAACGCCGAGAAGAAGCCGACGACGACGATGACCGTCGTGACGCTGCGTCTCAGGACCCGGTAGCGCGTGATCGCCTCCGGCGGCAGCGTCCGGCGCGAAAGCCGCCAATCGACGATGCGCGCGACGAGGGTGACGGCGAGAAAGACCGCTCCCGCGATGATCAGGCGGTGCCAGAACGACATCCAACCGTTCTTCGACTACTCCAGCGGTAGCTCCTGCCGTCCGGCGAACCCGCCCTCGACCGTGTGCCAGTAGCGGATCTCGTCCTCACCGAGCTTCCAGCAGAGGAGCACCGTCTCGCCGCGACGCAGCGCCGGAAAGTCGATCAGGCCCTCGTCGAGGTCTTTGATCTCGACCCCATGCGCGACGATGTCGTCGATCGTCTTCGCAAGCTCGCGCGCGACCCGCTCGACCTCGGCGGCGGTCTCGGCGAGCTCGGCCGGCGGAATGCCGCCCCCGTTGCCGCGGATGTGTCCTTCGAGCTCCTCCTGCCGCGTCAAGGCGTCGACGTGCACCTGCCGCTGCTCGACCATGCGCTCGACCAGCGGGCGGACCGCGGCGAGCTCCTCGTTCGCCTCATCGGGAGTGAAGTAGCGCACCCTGCAACCCTATGCAGCACATGACGTCGACGCGTCTCTCCCTCTGGATCCTGCTCGTCGGCGGCTTCGCCGCGCTCGGCTACGCGTCGTACGGCAAAAGCAGCGGACACAGCGACGACGTCTACAAACTCTCGACGTTCGCGAACGGGACGATCCTGTACGCAGTCATCCTCGGCATCGCGCTCGCGATCGCGATCGACCGCTTCGAACTGCTCGCCCTGCGGCGGCCGACGAACATCGCGCTCGCCGCTCGCATCGCGATCGTGGTCGTGGTCGCGATCTTCGTGATCGAGTGGGCCGTGACGAAGCTGCCGTTCGAGGACCCCGGCAAGGAGCAGGGGCTTGCGCCGACTCGCTGGATCCCGGGGCACGACGCTGCCTTCGCGGCAAACCTCGTCCTCTTCGTGGCGATCGCACCGTGCGTCGAAGAGATCCTCTTCCGAGGCCTCGGTCAGTCGTTGCTCCGCCGCTTCGGCTCGGTGCCGGCGATCGTGCTCGTCGGTCTCTTCTTCGGCGCGTGGCACGGCCTGCTGATCGCACTGCTCGTCCTCGTCCCCTTCGGCTGGGGGCTCGCGTACCTGCGGGACCGGACCGACAGCGTGTATCCGGGGATGGTCGTGCACGCGTTGTTCAACGCGGTCGCCATCATCGGCTCGGTGCTCTTCTAGTCCTCTTCTTCCGACTCGATCGCGAAGTCTTCGGGAGTGACCTCGTCGAGGAAGTGCTTGAACTTCGCGACCTCGGCCTCCAGCACTTCGTGGTCGACGTCTTCGCCCTCGAACTCGATCGCCGACTCCGCGATCACGCTGTCGGCTGCGAAGATCGGCGCGTCGGCGCGGATGGCGAGGGCAATCGCGTCGGACGGGCGCGAGTCGACCTCGATCTCCCGTCCGTCCTGCTGCACGGTGATCTGCGCGTAGAACGTGTTCTCACGCAGCTCGGTGACGGTGATGCGCACAACCTGCGCCTCGAGCTGCTCGAGCAGCTCGCTCAACAGGTCGTGCGTCATCGGCCGGGGCGGGGCCTGGCTCTGCAGTCGCATCAGGATTGCCGCCGCCTCCGGATGACCGATCCAGATCGGCAGGAACTTGTTCCCCTCGGCCGTCTTCAGGAGCACGATCGGCTGCTTGCCAACCAGGTCGAAGCTGACCCCGTAGATGTTCATCTCCTGCAACGCGGAACCTCGAGCCGAATATAGCTCAGGCCGTCGCGGGCAAACCTTCGCCCTCCTCGAGCTCGTCGACGCGCACGTCGGACACGTCGCCGGACTCGACGTCGCGCACCGTTGCGAGACGATCCGGCACGCTCATCGGCTCGAGGCCGAGGAGCACAACCGCCCGGCCGCAGTGGATGAGGACGTCACCGATGTTCATGGCCGCAGTCCAAGGAATATCGAGCGCGGGACGGGTCGCCCGTATCCCTCGTCCCAGATGCCTCGTTAGAGCCACGTGGACGGTCTCTGGCTGCGCGACCTGGAGTCGCTCGAGGCGATCTCGCAGGATGACGACACCCGGCGCATCTTCCTGCGCATGGCCGCGATGTCGCACGACGGCCGGCTCCCTGGGTTCATCGACCAGATCGCGCGCGACGAGGACCTCGACGACGAGACGAAGGGGCACCTGACCGAGCTCGCAGAGGATCCCTCCTTCCTGCTCGCCGTCGAGGACTACCTGCGCCGTACCACCTTTTTTCACTAGTCGGGCGCACGCCGCGTCGCTACACTGGCGCCCGCGTTGGGCGATTAGCTCAGTTGGTTAGAGCGCCGCTCTGATAAGGCGGAGGTCCGTGGTTCGAATCCACGATCGCCCATCACCGAACCGGTCTACGCGAGCAGGAGGCGGCTCATCCGCCGCCGCGCGAGCCAGATTCCGGCGAGCCCGAGCGCGACGAGATACCCCGCGTCCACGAGCTGGAACGGCCCGACCGTGCCGAGCGTCAGCGAGCGGATGAGCGTGATCGCGTGGTACAGCGGCGAGACCCGCACGAACCACTGGATCGCCACCGGGTAGACCGACAGCGGATAGAACGTCGCGCTGAACAGGAACATCGGCAGCTGCACGATCTGCACGAGCTCGAGGTCCTGCCACGTGCGCACGAACGTCGACGCGCCGATGCCCATCCCCGCGAACGCGAACCCGACCACCATTGCGGCCGGCAGCGCGAGGACAGCCCACCACGAATGCATCAGTCCGAACGCGGCAACCGTGACGATGAAGCCGATCGCGTACATCACCCCGCGCATCTGGGCCCAGATCGTCTCGCCGACCGCCACGTCCCCCGGCCCGAGCGGCGTCGCGAGCACCGAGTCGTACACCTTCGCGTAGCGAAGCTTCCAGAAGACGTTCGTCAACGCGTCGTTCAGCGCGCCGTTCATGGCCGACGACGCGAGCAGCGCAGGGGCGACGTAGCTCGCGTACGAGACGCCGTGGATCTTTCCGACGAAGTGCCCGAGCCCGACGCCGATCGAGAAGAGATAGAAGAGCGGCTCGAAAAAGCCGCTGAAGATCGTCATCCACGCGTGCCGGTAGACGAGCACGTTCCGCTCGATCAGCAGGTGTCCCCGCGTCCGCGACCGCAGTGAGAACGCGAGCGCGCTCATTTGATCAGCTTCTTCGTGTACGCGCGATGCGCGACGTACACACCCGCCGCGATCACAACGAGGAAGTACGCGACATGTGCGAGCGCGCGCGACCATGTCAGCGTGCCCAGCGTGCACCCGCGCACGAAGTCAACGGCATTCCAGAGCGGGGTTGCGTACGCGAGCTCGCGCAAGCCGTGCGGTAGTCGCGTGATCGGAAAGAACGTTCCCGAGAAGAGGAACATCGGCATGATCACGAAGCGGAAGAGCGGGTTGAACGGATCGTTCTCCGCGCTGATCGCGAGCGCCGACACCCAGCCGGCGAGCGACAATCCGAGCAGCACCCCGATCGGGACGGCGAGCAGCGCGAGCGCCGAGTGCACCACCCCGAAGAACGTGATGATCAGGAGATAGACGGCGGTGACCGACGCCGCGCGCGTTGCGACGTACAGCAGATGGCCGAAGAGCATGTCGACGATGCGCAGCGGCGAGGCGAGCATCGCGTAGTAGCTCTTCGACCACAGGACCGCGCCGCGCACGGGAAAGGCGGACTCGATCGTCGCCACCTGCATGCCCACCGCCGCAAGCAATCCCGGCGCGACGAAGTCGAGGTACGGGACGCCGAGCGGATGCGCGCCGTGGTTGACGACCTTGCCGAGCCCCACACCCATCGCCGTCAGATAGAGCAGCGGATTGAGGATGCTCGACGCAATCGTCCCCTTGAAGATCCGCCGATAGACGATCAGCCAGTACTCGTACGACCGGAGCGCGTACGACATCAGTCGACGAGCGTGCGGCCGGTCAGACGGAGGAAGACGTCTTCGAGGGTGGAGCGCCGAACGAGGACGCTCTGCGGATGCAGCCGCTCGTGTGCGACGGGCACGAGCGCGTCGCCGTCGTCGGTGTAGAGCAGCAACCGGTCCGGCAGAACCTCGATGCGCGCCACCTGCCCGTCGAACGTCTCCGGCTCGACGGTCGGCGGCTCGGCGCTGAACCGCAATTCGACGACTTCGCGCGTCGACAGCCGCCGAATCAACTCGAGCGGATGCCCTTCCTCCGCGATCTTGCCGTTGTTCATGATCACGAGCCGGTCGCACAGCTGCTCCGCCTCGTCCATGTAATGCGTCGTCAGCACGAGCGTCGCGCCGCGCTGCTTCAGCCGGAAGAGCCGGTCCCAGACGAGGTGGCGGGCTTGCGGGTCGAGGCCCGTCGTCGGCTCATCGAGCAGCAGGACGTCCGGCTCGTTGACGAGCGCGCGAGCGATCGTCAGCCGCCGCTTCATGCCGCCCGACAGAGACTGGACCTTGCTCGTGCCGCGCTCGGACAGCTGCACGAACTCGAGGAGCTCCCTCGCGCGCCCGCGCACCTCCTTCCGCGACAGGCCGAAGTAGCGCCCGTACACGAAGAGGTTCTCGTGGACGGTCAGCTCCATGTCGAGCGTGTCCTCCTGCGGGACGACTCCGAGGCGCGCGCGGATCTTCGCACCTTCCTGCACGGGGTCCATGTCGAGGATCCGCAGCGAGCCGCCGCTCGGCGGCGAGACGCAGCCGATCATCCGCATCGTCGAGCTCTTGCCGGCGCCGTTCGGGCCGAGAAAGCCGAACGCCTCGCCCGGCTGCACCGCGAAGTCGATGCCGTCGACGGCGGTGAAGTCGCCGAAGCGCTTGATCAGGCCCTGCGCGTGGATGAGCGGCGCGGACACGCCGCGTGACCGTATCTACAACCGCTCGAGCGCTTCCACGATCTCCGCGAGCTCGTGCTCGTCGGCGAACGTGAGCTCGATCCGGGACGCGGTGACGCGGGCGCGGTAGCCGATCAGCCGCTCGAGTGCGTCGCGTGCGCGGGCGGCGAGCGCGGGGTCGACCGGCACCGTGCGCGCACGCGGCTTCTGCCGTGCGCCGGCCCACTTCGCACGCTGCTCGGCGGCGCGGACCGACAATCCCTTCTGCACGATCTCCCGCGCGAGCCGGCGGCGCCCTTCGTGATCGGGCACTGCGAGCACCGCGCGAGCATGTCCTTCGGTCAGCTGGCCGCGCTCCACCATCCCGAGCACGTCGTCGGGCAGGTCGAGCAGACGGATCCGGTTCGAGACGGACGGCTTCGAGCGGCCGACGCGCTCCGCGACGTCGCCGAGCGACAGCTGGAACTCGTCGAGCAGCACCGCGTACGCGCGCGCCTCCTCGACCGGAGTCAGCTGCTCGCGCGCGACGTTCTCGATCAGGCCGAGCAGCAACGTGTCGCGATCGTCCGTCTCGCGGACGACTGCGGGCACGGTCGGAAGCCCGGCCTCCCGCGCGGCGCGCCAGCGGCGCTCGCCCGCGACGATCTCGTAGCCGCCCGCGGCGCGAGGGCGCACGAGCAGCGGCTGGATGACGCCTTGGTGCTTGACCGACTCCGCGAGACCGGAGCCGGCCTCGCCGTCGAAGCGCCGGCGCGGCTGCTTCGGGTTCGGGTGGACGGCGTCGACCGGCAGCTCGAGCAGCTCGGGCCCCGTGGCCTCGATCCCGCCGACGAGCACCTCGAGCCCGCGCCCGAGGCCTCTGCGATTAGGCGCGCTCGACAAGCTCCATCGCCACCTTCCAGTACGCGTCGGCGCCGCGGGACCGGCGGTCGTACGCGATCGCGGGCAGCCCGTGTGACGGCGCCTCCGCCAAGCGAACAGAGCGCGGGACGGTCTGGTCGAAGACGAGCCGGCCGAAATGCTTGCGCACCTCGGCCTCGACGTCCTGCGCGAGCCGCGTGCGCGAATCGACCATCGTCAGGAGCACACCGCCGATCCCGAGTTGCGGATTGAGGCGGCGCCGGATGAGATCGATCGACTGCATCAACTGCGACAGGCCCTCGAGCGCGTAGTACTCGGCCTGCACCGGCACGAGCACGCGGTCCGCGGCGGCGAGCGCGTTGACGGTCAGCGGGCCGAGCGACGGCGGGCAGTCGAGGAAGACGAACGAGTACTGCGACGAGCCGGACGCGAGCGCCTCCTTGAGGTAGCGCTCGCCGTCCGCGCGCTGTGCGAGCTCGACGACGGCGCCTGCGAGCTCCGGCTTCGACGGCACGAGGTCGAGGTTCGCGAACTGCGTGTGCTTCGCGAGCTCCGAGAGCGGCGCGCCGTCGAGCAGGTCGTAGCTCGACGATCCGTTCGCGCGCATGCCGAGCCCGGAGGTCGCGTTCGCCTGCGGGTCGAGGTCGACGACGAGCGCACGCTCGCCGGCTTCGGCGAGGCAGGCCGCGAGGTTGATCGCGGTCGTCGTCTTGCCGACGCCGCCCTTCTGGTTCGCGAGCGCGTAGATCTTCGCCATCGGCTCCCCATTGTCGCGACAGTGGCGGACGCGGTTGAAATCCGGTGCCCCGGCAATAGCAACTTGAGGGCAGAAGGGACCGATTGAGCGAATCAGACGAACAGCGGAAGCGGCGGCGCATGAACGCCGACCGACGGAGGCGCTTCGGGGCGGCGAACCGCGTCCTCGCGCTTCTGTGCGAGTGCGGCGAGATCGACTGCCACCGGACGGTCGTCCTGACGGCGGCGGAGTACGACGCGCTCCTCCCTGGAAAGGTCGTCCACGGCGACCACGGCTCAGCCGAGTGGCCGCTTCTTCGCGACCCCGACGCGGCGAGGGAAGCCGGGAGCCGGCTCGAGCTTCGGCACGACGACGAGCCCGTCGCGTAGCTGCGGCTCGCCGCCGCCGACCTGCGCCGAAACGCGCCCCACGAGGTCGAGGTCCGCCGACGGCCCGAGCCACAAGATCGCGAGCCCGCCGGGCGCGACGAGCGGCAGTACCCATTCGACTGCGGTCGCCGGCTGCGCGAGCGCCTTGGCGAGCGCAACGCCGTAGCGGTCGACCGGCTGCTCCTCGGCGCGGCCCCAGACGACTTCGGTGTTCGGAGGCGCGTACGTGCGCAGGAACTCCGCCTTTCGCCGCTCCGCCTCGACGAGCGTAAACGCGCGGTCCGGCAACTCGAGCGCGAGCGGGATCCCGGGCGAGCCGCCTCCTGAGCCGACGTCGACAACGTCGCCCGTGGACGCACGCAGCAGCGGCAACGCACGCAGCGCGTCGTCGAGCAACATCGCGCGCGCCTCGTCGGCGTCCTTGATCGACGTCAGCCCCGGTGTCGCCAGGACCGCTCGCAGCCAGCTCTCAGCTTGCAGGGAGGACGACGACGTAGCGGTTCGGCTCGGTTCCCTCGGACGCGGTCTCGACGCCTTCGAGCTCCTTGAGGCGGAGATGCACGACCTTGCGTTCGACTGCGGTCATCGGCTCGAGCTCGACGCGGCGACCGGTATCGAGAACTTCCCGCGCGACCCGCACGGCGAGTGACTCGAGCGTCGACCGGCGGCGCTCGCGATACCCGGCAGCGTCGACGACGACTTCCTTGCGGTCGGCGCCGTACGTCCGGTGCGAGATCGCATTCATCAGGTACTGCACGGCATCGATCATCTGGCCGTGTCGGCCGATCAACAACGCGACGTCGGCGCCGGAGTAGGTGATCGTGATCGCGTCGTCGCTCTCACGCACGTCTGCGCGGCCCTCGACGCCGACCGCATCCATGATCCGCTGCGCGAGCCCGCGCGCGTCCGCGGCGGCTTCGCTCTGGTCCGCGCCCAGCGCATCGAGCGCATCCGCAGGCGCGTGCGCAACCACGCGCGCCGGCTCGTAGCCGACACCGAGCAGGCCGCGCTCTCCTTCCGACACCACCTCGAACTGCACCGCAGACTTGTCGAGGCCGGGATGCCGCTGCTCGAGCTCTCGCAGCGCCGCCCACTTCGCCTCGCCGACCGTCTCGCCGGTGGCTTCGACAGTCGCATCCTCCGTCAACGACGCCCGGCCTTCTTCTTCCTGCGCACCTTGCGCGGACCGGTCTGCGCAACGGGCTCGGGCGGCGGCGCGACGGGCTCGGGCGGCGGCTCCGGTTCCTTCGGCGGCGTCCGCGACGAGCGCTTGAACAGGTCGGGCGGCGGGGTCTTCGGCACGAGCCGGCGCGTGATCAGCCCCTGGCCGACCGTCCAGAGGTTGGTCGTCACCCAGTAGAGGACGAGGCCCGCCGGAAACCGCGAGATCACGAACACGAAGATCAGCGGCATCGCCATGAAGAGGTAGCGCTGCATCTTGTCGACGGTCGCCGACATGTAGAGCGTCGAGGCCATCTGCGAACCGACGTAGACGACGAGCAGGATGAAGCCGCCCCAGTGCGCCGTGGTCTTGTCCGCGATCGACGGGATGAAGTGCAGGAACGAGAGCGAGCCGGGGTGCAGCCTCGCGGGCTCCTTCGAGAAGTGGCGCAGCGAGTAGTAGAGCGCGATGAAGACCGGCAGCTGCACGAGCATCGGCAGGCACGACGCAGCCGGGTTGATGTTGTTCTCCCGGTAGAACTTCATCAGCTCTTCGTTCTGCTTCTG